>CAMASJ010000186.1 GCA_945860685.1 Akkermansia muciniphila | reverse complement strand
TGGGAATCCGAAGATGGAGCGCTCCGGCTTTGCTGGGCTGGGTCGCAACCCAATCCGTGGTGGCGATCGGTTGGCTCCTGTTCCGGGCACCCGACATGACGACCGCCTGGGCGATGCTGCGGGCTTTGCCACGGTGGGAAACGGTCGCCTGGGCCGGAACCGGTTTGGGATATCTCCTGTGGTTCGTGGTTCCGATGTTGGTATTGGATGGGATCCAGCGCCGTCGCGGATCCGCAGACTGGGGATCCCATCTGTCGCCATGGCCGAGGGCCCTGTTGTTGGGAGCGTTGATCTATACCATCGCGCTCGCCTGGAGCCGCGAGCCGGCTTCCTTCCTTTATTTCCAGTTCTGACGCCCAAGAACCTTCGATGAAGAGCCACGAGTTTCAGTTCCAAGCCAAGGAGGCGGCAGCGGAAATCCTGCGTCCCCTGCTGGTGGTCCTCGCGATCGCCGCATGGGTCCGCGGCTCGGACGCCATGGGCCTCCTTCCGAGCCCACGAGCCCTGAGCACGCTGGAAGAGACGATCCTCACCCGGCAATGGGAACGTTCCCAAAAGGCATCGGAGATGGTTCTGGTGGGGGATTCCTCCGCCCTGATGGACGTCTCAGGAAGCCAGTTGAGCCGGGAATTGGGCGTTGAGACCCTTCAACTCGGTTCGTTCAGCCTGCTCCAACCCGCCGATTTCGCCGTCTTGGCTTCGAACAGCCTGCACCGCTCCACCCAACCGGGAACAGTGCTGCTGTTGGTCCATCCGGAGTTCCTCGCCCGGCCGGCCGGGGATCCGGCGATGGTTTCCAAGTTCCGTTGCATTCGAGAAGGCACCACCACCGTGGACCCGGAGGCGGATTGGGGCGAACGCGCCGCACACGGTCTGGGACTGACCCACGTCCGGGACCGATTGGAGAGTCGGTGGCACGCCTTTCCGATGAAGGGGGCCTATGGGGTTCGATACGGCTTCTCCGATCAGGTGATCTCCGCTCTCGATCGGGACGGGGGTCTCGTGGATCCCAACCGCTACCGGCCTAAACCAGGATCCCGGGTCTCGATGAACGTGTCGCCCCGCTTGGAAGTTCCCTTCCGTGCATGGCGGAAGGCGTTGCCGGAGTCCACACGGATCCTGGTGGGCATCACCCCGGTTCCGGAGTCGGAAGCCGGTCCGGAGCTGGGCACACGCCGTGACCAAGCCCTTCAGACCCTCGTGGAATGGATCGGCGGGAACACGCAGGGCCTGTCGAGCCTTCCAACTCGTCTTCCAGACACGGACTTCGCCAGTTCCACGCATCTCACGGAGAACGCTCGGGAAGCCTTCACCCGACAGTTGGCTCAGGCAATCCGGGCGGTTCGGTCGAAATAGTGGCCGAGCGAACCGAGCGGTGGGACGGAAGGCGTCGACGGAGACGGTTTTGTTCCACGTGGAACAACGGACTAGGCCCGGTTGCGGCAGGAATGCGCTCCGGATAGGCTCGCCCCGATGTTCGTCTATCCCAAGCGCTACGATGTGATCGTGGTCGGAGCCGGCCATGCCGGGGTGGAAGCGGCGTTGGCGGCGGCGCGCATGGGATGTCAGACGCTGCTGCTGACCATCAACCTCGACACCATTGGGCAGATGTCCTGCAACCCGGCCATCGGCGGACTCGGCAAGGGCCACCTCGCCCGGGAGATCGACGCCTTGGGTGGCGAGATGGGCAAGGCGACCGACATGACCGGTCTCCAGTTCCGGATGCTCAACACCCGAAAGGGGCCGGCCGTTTGGGCACCGCGCGCTCAGTGCGACAAGAAGGCCTATCAGTTCCGGTTGAAATGGATCTGCGAACGGGAACCCAACCTCGACTGCAAACAGGGTCAAACCCTGCGGTTGTTGCATGAGGGCGGACACATCCTCGGAGTGGAGACGGCGTTGGAGGTGCGTTTCCTGGCCAACACGGTGGTCATCACCACCGGAACGTTTCTCCGTGGCCTGATGCACGTGGGGTCCAATCAACAGTCCGGAGGCCGCGCCGGAGAGGCGGCCGCCACCGGACTCTCGGCGTCCCTGAAGGAGATCGGCATCGAGCTGGGACGCCTGAAGACGGGAACTCCTCCCCGCCTGGTCCGGAACTCGATCGACTTCTCCAGCATGGAGGTTCAACCCGGAGATGAACCCGTGCCATGGTTCACCTATTGGAAGGAGGACCTTTGGGAGGACCCTGTGTTCCACGTGGAACATTCCAAGGCGCCGGCCGGATCCCCCTCTGGGAACTATCCTCCGGGCTCGATCCTCGCCCAGAACGGTCGCCAGCTTCCCTGCTACATCACCCACACCACAGACCGCACCCGGGAGCTGATCCTTTCGAACCTCCACAAGTCGCCCATGTACTCGGGCGTCATCGAAGGGGTGGGTCCCCGCTACTGTCCAAGCATCGAGGACAAGTTCGTCCGATTCGCCGACAAGCCCTACCATCAGATCTTCCTCGAGCCCGAAGGCATCTCCACCGACGAGTTCTATGTCAACGGCTTCTCGACCTGTCTTCCATTCGAGGTGCAGTACGACATGGTTCGGTCGATTCGTGGATGCGAGAACGCTGAGATCCTGCGCCCCGCGTACGCCGTCGAGTACGACTTCTCCCAGCCGACCCAACTCGATTCATCCCTCGAGACGAAGGTCTGTCGGAACCTGTTCCTCGCCGGGCAAATCAATGGAACCTCAGGATACGAGGAGGCCGGCGCCCAAGGCCTCATCGCCGGCATCAACGCCGCGCGCCGATGCCAAGGACGTCCCCCCGTGATCCTGAAAAGGGATCAGGCGTATATCGGAGTGTTGATCGACGACCTGGTGACCAAGGGCACCTCTGAGCCGTATCGGATGTTCACCAGCCGCGCGGAGTACCGTTTGTTGCTGCGACAGGACAACGCAGATCAACGTCTCAGTCCGTTGGGACGTGAAATCGGCCTACTGCCGGAACGGAACTTCCGACGTTTTGAGGCCAAAACTTCCGCCATCGACACAGAGATCGACCGTCTTCGGTCCACCCGCCATGGCACCCTGTTGCTGTCCGAGATCATCAAGCGTCCTGAAATCACCTACGCCACGTTGCCCGGCCGCCGCGACGACCTTCCTGAAGAGGTCTGGTTCCAAGTCGAAACCCGACTCAAGTATGCTGGCTATATCGATCGTCAAGAGTTTGAGGTGGAACGACTTAGAAGTCAGGAAGAGCGGGCCATCCCAGAGGCGTTCGACTATGGAATTGTTCCCAGCCTTCGGATCGAGGCGCGCCTGAAGTTGGAACAGGTGCGTCCGCGCACGTTGGGGCAGGCTGGGCGCATCAGTGGTGTGACCCCAGCGGACATCGCCCTCTTGATGATCTCCCTTCGCAAGGCGGGTGGTTCATCGACGTCCACTTCGATTCCAGCGCCTCCTCCGGCTCCGATTCCGTGCACTCCTGCCAATCCGGATCCCGAGGACAACACCTGTTGCGCCGCCGAGGAGAACCTGGACTCACCCTCTGCACACAATCAGTGCTGTGGGGATCTATGATTACATAAGTCATTCTCTATCAGATTTTTATATCTACATTGGATTACGGAAACCTTGGGCGTTGGAACGTTCTTCCGGAATCCTGCCTAGTTCGACAACAAGTCGGCGACAGCCGGCGCTCGACGGTGCGAACGGGATTCGCATCATGACGCTCCGTGATCCCCGAACAACTGCTCCTGCTGCAGGGCGACCAGCAGGTGGGTCCGTTCTCCAAGGACTCGGTTCGGGGCATGCTCGAAGCCGCGTCGGTCCAGCCTTCGGACCTCGCCTGGGGTGAAGGCATGGCCGAGTGGGTGACGTTGGACTCGCTGTTCCCAGGGGTGGGTCCGGCCCCCCAAGCCCCGACTCCGGTCGCCGACGAGGTCCAATCGCAGGAATCCGGGAGTCGGGAACCGGGCTTCGGCACCTTGGTTTCCGATGCGCTGTCCTATCCGTTCCGGGGCGATGGCGTCATCATCCTGATCGCCGGCACGCTCGTCTTCACGGTCCTGAACTTCGTCGGGCAGTTCAGCTTCCTCCTCTCGGTTGCGTCCTGGGGGTATCTGCTCCTGATGTTGCAGCAAATCGTACAGGGCAGCGCGAATGGGGAACAGCGGCCGCCCACCTGGCCGGAGTTCGAGGGCTTCGGCGAGTTGCTGGTGAAGTCCTCCCAATGGGTGGTCGCCATCCTCCTGTGCTTCGGACCCGGATTCTTCCTGCTCATAGGCTCAAAGGAGGACGGGTCCCCGTTCCGCGTCGCGGCCGGACTGTTGGCACTTCTCGCCGGAGCCCTCTACCTGCCGATGTCGCTTCTCGGCATCGCTATGTACGACAGCGTGGCCGCTTTGAATCCCTTGCTCGTGGTCCGGTCCATCGCACGGATTCCAGGACAGTACCTGCTCACCCTCGCCGTTTTGGTCCTCCTCGGCGGACTGAAGGCCCTGACGGGCAAGCTGGGAGATCTTCCGGGTGCCCTCGGAATCATAGGCCACGTCGTGGACGGATTCGACGGCCTGTGGTCCGCCTTTTTCTCGGCGCGCCTGCTCGGTGGGCTTTACCACCTCAACCACCGGCGCCTCGGCTGGTTCTAGCCGCTCCCTTCCACGACAGGGCTTCCGAGAAGGCAAGCGGGGACCATTCCCTGGCAAGACCAGCGGGGACAACCCTCGACGGCCGACTGCACTTTGACGCAGCGCCCGCGTATGATCCATGGCCGTCCCATCCACGTCTTCCATCCCACCGACTTCTCGAACGGGGACGAAGCCGCGTTCTGCCATGCGCTCTCCGTTGTCACCCACGCCCAAGGACATCTCTCGCTGCTGCACATCAAGGATCCGGATTCACGGGTCGACTGGTCGGACTTCCCTTCGGTCCGGAGCACCCTGCTGCGGTGGAACCGGATCTCGGATTCCTGCTCCGTCGAGGAGTTCGACGCCTTGGGCGTGCGGGTGCACAAGGTGCTCAAGTCCGCCCACCACGTGGTGAAGGCGGTGACGGACTATCTGGCGGAACATCTCCCCGATCTCCTGGTGCTCTCCACGCATCGTCGCCACGGCGTGGAACGCTTCACCCACCCGTCGCTCTCCGAGGCCGTCGCTCGTGCCGTCGCGACACCGACACTCTTTGTTCCGCGCGATGTCGCCGGCTTTGTCCACGCCGCGGATGGTCGAATGGAATTGCGGTCGGTGTTGATCCCGGTGGATCTGGATCCACATCCCCGGGTGGCCATCCACGAGACGTTGGAATTGCTGCGCATCCTGGCACCCCCGCGGCTTCGGCTGGTTTTCCTTCACGTGGGTCCGTCGGCCGACATTCCGGCGATGGTCGAGCCCGAGTTGCAGGCGGGCTGGACCCGCGAGGTCCGGGTCCGCTTGGGCCCGGTGGTGGAGACGATTCTCGCAACCGCAGAGGAGATGCACGCCGACCTCATCGCGATGGGAACCCGACGACATCACGGACTTGGCGCTCCGTTTCTTGGCTCCACGACGGAGCAGGTGCTGCATGGAGCCTTCTGCCCTCTGCTGTCCGTACCGCACGGCTGAAGGCTGCGCCAGCACCAGCGAAGCCGGAACTGGCCTGTTGCCGGACCCACCGCGTTGCGTAGCCTCATGCCATGTCGGAGCCGTCACGTCTCAAGCGGATCCAGGATGAGGTCGTCGCCTCAGCCAGCGACGACGCGTCGCTGCTCGCGGATCCGACACGGACCCCGTGGCATCGCGCGTTCATCCACTTCTGGACGCTCGTCGGGACGTTCTTCTGGAGGAACCGCTGCCAGGTCCGGGCCTCCGCCCTTGCCTACACCACCCTCCTCGCGCTCGTGCCGTTGCTCGCGGTGTCGATCTCGATGCTCGTCGTCTTCAAGAGCAACGACGCCGAGTCCCGCATCAACGACTGGATCGAACAGCTCGTCCAACACGTGGCCCCGACGCTCGGCCTCTCCGACCAGAAGGACGGCAACTCGGCCCGTCATGTGGCGGTGAAGAACATCGTGGATTTCGTCGGCAAGATCCGTTTCGGAACCATCGGCGTCACCGCCATGGCCGGCCTCGTCTTCGCCGCCATCTCCCTCATGCGGACCATCGAGGCCGCGTTCAACGACATCTGGGGTGTCACGAAGTCCCGGTCCTGGTGGAACAGCATCCTGCTCTACTGGGGCGTCATGACCCTCGGTCCCGCGGTGATGGCGATCGTCACCACCTCCAGCTATGTGCGGGCGACGGTGGACCAGGTGAGCTGGCTCAAGGAGCTGCCGCTGATCGGCGTGCTCAACACCGCGTTGCTGCCCGTGGCCACGCTGACCGTCGCCTTCGGTCTCTTCTACCTGCTCATGCCAAACACCCGCGTCGAGACACGGTCCGCGCTCGTCGGCGCCGTGTTCGCGGCCGGCCTCTGGTGGGCCAACACCCAGCTGAGCGCCTTCTACAACACCCGCGTCGTCACCTACTCCGCGATCTACGGTTCGCTGGGCGCCATCCCGCTCTTCCTGATCGGCCTCTACTTCTCGTGGCTCATCCTGCTGTTCGGCGCGCAGGTGGCCTACGTGTACCAGAACCGGCACGCG
This sequence comes from Akkermansia muciniphila, assembly GCA_945860685.1. Lineage (GTDB taxonomy): Bacteria > Verrucomicrobiota > Verrucomicrobiia > Limisphaerales > UBA9464 > SXXZ01. The sequence continues at coordinate 2,716 of CAMASJ010000186.1, read as the reverse complement.
TACTTGCAGGAGCGCCAGGCGGAGAAGGTGAACCAGAACGGACGAGAGTTCGCCGCGCTGCGTCTCGCGGTCGAGATCGCCAGGCGTTTTGCCGCCGGCGAAAACCCGTTGGGCGCACAAGGCCTGTCCAACCACCTCGGCATCCCGCCCAAGCTGACCGCGAACCTGTTGAAGTCCCTCGCGAATGCGCGGCTGTTGCAGGAGACCACAGGAGTGGAGCCCGCATTCCTCCCCGCACGGCCGATCGAGAAGATCCGGGTCCAGGACATCCTTGACGCGCTGCGCTCCGCCAACGGTGAGGAACTGGTCACCGCCGACGATCCTCTCCGTGGTGTGGTGCGATCCGAACTCGATGCGGTCCGGAAGGCCGAACGGGATCGCGCCGACGACCGCTCCCTAGCCGACCTGGTCACCCGCGTTTGATCCCCTAGCGCTGCGGCGCGGTGTCGTAGCTCAGCTCGGTCTTCGATCCACGACGGTCGTCCACGATGCTGAGACTGAACGTCCACTGGTCCGCCACCTCCCGGAAGTGGGTCACCGAAAACTGCTTCAGTCGGACCTTCTTCGCGTCGTAGGCCTCGGCGCTCAGGATGACGCCGTGTTCGGTGTCGACCCACGAGCGAACAGATCCATAGGGAGAGGCGTCCTCGGGCCGGCTCTCCAACACGTCGCAGGTCCGACCGTTGCTGAGTTCACGACCCACCACGCGCTGTTGCGGCCAGTGCAGGAATTCCAACCCCAGGTCCAAGCGGGAGAAATCGCTGCCGACAAACCGCACTTCTGGGGCCGAAGAGGAAACTTCCGTACCGCTGCCGTACCGCGGCGGCGCATTGGTGGCGTGGAGGATGGTCAGGCTTTCCGGCGCGGCACCTTCGGGCTTCGCCTCGTAGCGGACCTCCCAACCCGACTCCGTCAGACGGGTCTCCACGGTCAACGGCACCGACCTGCGACCGCCCGGGCCACGGAGTTTCAGGACCGCCAGGTTCGTCGTGGAACGTTCCGGTCGGACCGACCGCAGCCGCTGCGCCAAGGCCTGCCCGGCCACGGCATCCGGCGTGGATTCGCCGGCCACCAACCCGACGGCGAGGGATGCCGCCAGCAACCCGGAGAAGACCTTCATCGACGGACTCCGACGACGGAGATCCTCGGTTGTTCACCGCGACGGCCCTCAATGCGGAGGCCCTCCATCTTCGACGGGGAGCGCGGCACACAACCGCACGGCATGGATTTGGCGAAGCGGTTGCGCCGTGCACGCACCGCGCCCACGACGAAGGTCGCGGCGGTGACCGCCACGATCGCCAAGGCCACGGGTTGCTGCCAGTCCATGGAAGGCATCCTAGCGGAAGCACCGGGCCATGCAATGGACTCTGGTCCGTGTCGCGGCTCACCGCTCCGTTGACCGGCTTCGGGAACCTGCTTCGCTTTCCCCATGCCGCACACCCCGCATCCGCACCCCGCATCCACGCGGACCCACGCGCTCGCGGACCCTCTGCGGATGGGCCTGACGCTCGTGCTTCTCGGGGTCGCCGCGGTCGGTTGCCGCGGAGGCAAGTCGTCGGGAAGGGGAGCCACCGGAACCAACGGCGCGCCGCTGCTGCGTCCGATCGACGCCAGCGTCGGGCGGGTGATCCAGGTCAACGAGCGCCTCCGGTTCGCCGTGCTGGACTACACGCTCAGCATGATGCCGCCGCCGGGAACACGTCTCGTCCTCTACCGGTCCACCAACCGCGTCGGCATCGTACGTCTCTCCGGCTGGCGCAACCCGGCGACGGTGGCCGCGGACTTCGTCGAAGGCGTGCCTCTCCCCGACGACCTCGCGAGGCCGGAGTGATTCCTTGGTCCGGTTGATCTCTAGAAACCGCGAACCGATCAGTCGATCGTGCGGATCTTCACGCCGTCCACGATGCGGTCTCCGGAGGCGACGTTGCTGACCACGACGAGGGTTTCTCCGCGTTGGACCAGACCGGCAGCGATCAGCTGGTCGACGGCGCTGTCCACGGTGCGGTCGGGTTGGGCGTGGTTGAACTTCACCACACGCAGCGTCAGCCCGCGGCACAGCGTCAAGGCGTCCGCATCCGGCCAACGCTCCGCGAAGGCGAAGATCTTGGCGGTGCGGGGACGCATCCACGAGGCATACCTCGCCATGTGTCCGAGTCGTGTGAAGATCAGGATCGCCTCCGCGCGGAGATCGTCGGCCAGCTTCACCGCGCTCCGCACCAGCTTCTGTCGCGGCGAGGTCAGCTCCGCATCCTCATGGTAGTTCGCGCCGCCGCTCCGCTCGATGCGCCGCGCGATCGTGTCCATCACCTCGATGCAGGCCACGGGGTACTTCCCAACCGTGGTCTCGCCGCTGAGCATGATGGCGTCCGCCTGCTCGAAGACCGCGTTGGCGACGTCCGTGATCTCCGCGCGCGTCGGCAGCGGGTTCTCGATCATGCTCTCGAGCATGTGGGTCGCTACGATCACGGGACGTCCGATCCGCTGGCACTGCTTCACGATGCGCCGCTGGATGATCGGCAGCTCCTCGTACGGGCATTCGATCCCGAGATCGCCCCGGGCGACCATGATGACGTCCGCCGCCCGCGCGATGGCGTCGAAGTGGTTCACCGCGAACTGATGTTCGATCTTCGCGACGATCTGCGGCTGGTGGACGCTGTTGAGCGAGCGGATGAAGTCGCGCAGGAGTTCGATGTCCGCCGCCTCTCGGACGAAGCTC
>CAMASJ010000185.1 GCA_945860685.1 Akkermansia muciniphila | reverse complement strand
CGCCTCGGCCAGCGTTCTCGACACCGCATTGGAAGTCGGACTGTCCGGGCCGGGCCGGCTGCACGACCTGATGGTGACGGTGGAGGCGGCGTCTCCGGGCGAGTTCAAGGACGGCGGAGCCGGACGCAGCATCGGGTGGGGGGCCGTATCCACGCCATTCGGCCAGGCCACCGTCGGCTGGACGGAACGTGGCATCACCCACCTGGCATTCACCGAAGGCGACCCGTCTGCCGAAGTGCCGCAACGACTGCGCGACGACTGGCCGAAGGCAACCTGGCTGCGTGACGACGACCGTGCCGCGCAATGGGCGGTGCGCATCTTCCCTGAGCGCGGTTCCGATCCTTCCGGCGGATTGCGGGCCCATGTCCGGGCCACGCCCTTCCAGATCCAGGTCTGGCGGGCACTGCTCCGCATTCCCGAGGGTGCCCTGACGACCTATGGACGGATCGCGGCCGCGTTGGGACGGGAGGGAGCGGCCCGGGCCGTGGGAACCGCCTGTGGCGCCAACCCCATCGGGTTTCTCATTCCCTGCCACCGGGTTATCCGCGAGACCGGCGCTGTGGACGGCTACCGCTGGGGAACCCCGAGGAAACGCATCCTCCTCGCCTACGAATCCGCCACCACCACCACGCCCATCCCTCCCTCGTCCCGTTAGCCCGTCAGCCTCACCCACCCTTCAGCGCTTCAACCCTTCAGTGTGTCTCCGTTTCACCGGTTCAACTTCGCACCTTCCGCCAAGCCGTTCCATCGGCGCTGCATCTCGCTCGGCGCGACGGGCTCGTTTTCCGCGAAGACCATCCATTCGTGGCCGAAGGGGTCGAGCAGCTTGGCGCAGCGGTGACCGTAGAATTCGTCCTTCGGCGGACGCTGCACGAGGGCCCCGGAGGCCGAGGCCTGGCGGACCATGGTGTCGACGTCCAACACGTGGAGGCATAGCCGGATCGCAGGCGCGGCGTCCTTCGGGGCCGACGGTGGACCCTCGGCCAGCATCACGAGCCCTCCCAGGATCTCCAACTCGACGTGGGCGACACGTCCTCCGACAGGATCGGTGAGCCGAAACCGTTCCACGGCCCCGAAGGCACGGGAGTAGAACGCAACCGCCACGGCGGCGTCGGGCACGGTCAACACCGCGGAAAGGGGCGGGTATCTCGGGGGCAGGTCGGGATTCATGGCTTGGGATCCGAGGTGGGTTCCTCGAACAGGTAGCGGAAGTCGTCCACCGTGAGGCTCTGCGAAAAGCGTTCCTCACCCAGGATGTCCTCCGCCACCGCCTTCTTCTGCTGTTGGAGCGCCCGGATCTTCTCCTCGATGGAACCTTGGGTGATCAGGCGGTAGGCGATGACCTTCTGGGTTTGGCCGATCCGGTGGGTCCGGTCGATCGCCTGGGCTTCGACCGCAGGATTCCACCAGGGATCATAGAGGATCACGTAGCTGGCCGCCGTCAGGTTGAGGCCGAATCCGCCGGCCTTGATGGAGATGAGGAAGACGGCCCCGCCGACATGGGATTGGAAACCGCTGACCGGCGCGCTGCGGTCGTCGGTGTGGCCGGCGATGTAGAAGGTGGTCCAGCCGCGCGCCGTGATCTCCTCGCGCAGCAGGTCCAGCATCGAGACGAACTGGGAGAAGATCAGAACCTTCTGACCCTCCTCGATCAGGGGCTCGAGGAGGTCGAACAGCGCGTCCGTCTTGGCGCTTTCCGCCTTCCGCTGCGTGTCGTCGACGAGGGCGGGATGACAGCAGATCTGACGTAACCGCAGCAGGGAGGTCAAGAAATGGAACCGGAACTGGTCGAGGTCGGTCTTGGTCTGGACCTTCAGCAGGAGGGCCCGCGCCTTCTTGAACTCGGCGTCATAGAGGCGCTTCTGCACGCCCTCCATCTCGCAGGAAAGGTCCTCCTCGACGCGGTCCGGGAGGTCCTGGGCCACCTGCGACTTCGTTCGGCGAAGCAGGAACGGCCTCACGCGGGCTGCGAGTCGGCGCCGGGACAGGGGGTCTTCCGCGGAACCGAAGGAGCGTTGGAACTGGGCGCGGTTCCCCAGCACGCCCGGCATGGCGAAGGCGAGGATGCTCCAAAGGTCGAGCAGACGGTTCTCGATGGGCGTGCCCGTGAGGGCCAGTCGGTGGTCCGCCTTCAGGCGCCGTGCACCCTGGGCCGTCTGGGATTCCGGGTTCTTGATGGCCTGGGCTTCGTCGAGCACCACCGCGTTCCATTGGACCGCCTCGAGGGGTTCCTGAAGACGCCGCAGCTGGGCGTAGTTCACCACAAGCACGTCGGCCACCTGCATCGCCGTCTCCAAGGACACCGCGGAGTCTCCACGCCAGACGTGGCTCCGCCATTTCGGCAGAAAGCGTCCCAGTTCGGACTGCCAGTTCGGCGCCACGCTCTTGGGGCAGACGATGAGGAATCGCGCACGGCCACCGGCCGGCATCCGCCCGCGGAGCCAAGACATCCAGGTGAGCGTCTGCAGGGTCTTGCCCAAGCCCATGTCGTCCGCCAGCACGCCGCCGAAGCGGTTCTCGGAGAGGTAGGCGAGGAAGTGGAAGCCCTCGACCTGGTAGGGGCGCAGCTGGGCCTGGATCTCGGCCGGCACGGGCGGGGTGACGCTGGCCTGGATCTCGCCGGCCCGACGGCGGATTTCCTCCGCTTGGCGTTCGGGAAGGAACCGTGTCGTCGTGTCGTCCGCGAGTTGGAGGGCGTGGAGGCGCTGCTTCTCGCCGGTGAAGTCCCGGGCATCCAAGCCGATCCGGGCCAACTGCTGCTCGTCCTCCTCCGAGAGGGAGTATTCCAGCCGTTTCCAACCCTTTTCCCCGAGCCGCACATAACCGCCGCGGGCGTTCAACAGCAGGCGCAACTCTTCCGGGGACAGCTCCAGGGAACCGACATCCACCTGGATGGCGAGGTCGAACCAGTCCGTGCCTGCCGGTTCGAGCTTGAGCCCGAATGCGGCCTTCACCGGGTCCGCCAGCAGCGTGCGCAGGGCGGGATCCAGTTCCAGTCGGATCGATTGAGGCAGGGACCTGGCCCACTGCACGAACTGCTCCGGGAAGGTTTTCGTCAGACGCAGGCTCATCTCCAGGCCCAGCGGATGCCTTTTGGCACCGAGCCGGGCGAAATGCTCCGGCGCGCCTTCGAGCCGTTCGCGATGGACGATCAGGACCCGTTTGCCGGGAGCGACCAGCTTTCCGACGGGCGACCAGGTGCCGAGACTGTACCGCTCCACGACCGTGCCGTCCGGGGCCTTCGCCTGGAGGGAGAACAGCGCCGTGTCCTCCGTCTCGGGCGAGTCCCCGATCCGTGCCCAGATGACCGGTTGGAGGTGGACATCACACACCCGTTCCCGAAGCCGCTCGGGCAACTCCGTCTTGAGGCGACCGATGAGCTTGAGTCCGGCGTGGCTCTCCACGGCGTCCGCCGGAACCAACGTCGGCTGGAAAGGGCTGAAACCCGCCGGGATCGGGACGGCGCGCCAGATCTCGGTGGTGGTGACGACCCAGCATGCCGTTCCGGACAGCTGCCTCAGCACTTCGCCGGGAGGCTGTCCATCCGGCCGAACCAGCTCGAAGCGGTAGTCGTCGTGCTCCGCGGACGGCGCCGTCAACTTCCACTGAAGCCGGCCTTCGGGGCGCAGGAACGGAACACCCGAAGAGGTCACGATCCGGCTCTCGAAACCGCTCCGGGCGAGGAGCGCGGGCAAGGATTGAAGCAGGGCCTCCTCGGGCTCGCGGTTGAATCCGGAGGCGATGTTCATCCCCAGCCTCCGGGCGACCTGCTCCCAAAGGAGCTCGGCCTCGGGGACCACCGGGAACGGCTTTTCGAGGTAGGTCAACGCGAGGTCGCGCAGCGATCCCTTCCTCAGGGGCTTCCAGGCCTCGGATCCATCGTCCCTGCGTTCCAGGATCGCCTCCCCGGGTTTCAGCTGGATCCGGAAATCCACGGCGGGCTGCGGCTCCGCGTGCGCATCGGGCTCGCCCTCCAACCTCAGTTCCGCGGTCTCCAGCTTCCGGATCCACTCGTTGACCGCTCGCTGCCTCCAATGGCGGGTGAGCGTCTCCGAGGGAGGCGCGACACGGGCGACCGCCGACATGAACTCCGGCAGGCGCAGTTGGCGTCCCGCCGCCTCGTGGGAGAGTCCGTGCCAGAACTCGAGGATCGAGTCCGGATACTCCGGCCACGCCTGCACGGTCTCGAACATCGACATGTACTGTTCCCGACCGTTCTCGGCGAGCTGGGAGAGTTCGAGCAGGTTGATCGACCTCACGCGTCGCGCGGCCTCGAAAAGGCCGAACACCTCGCCCAGGAACGCCTCCTCCTTCTGGCTGGGTGGACGTCCCAATCCCCGGGTCACGGCGTCCCGGAGAATCGCGAGGTGGGGGACCGGCTTCGGCTTCGGAACGGGGGCCGCCTTGGGGACGGGCTTGGCCGCCGATTTCGGACTGAAGGCGATGAGGGCATGGGCCAGTGCGGCGCAGTGCACGCACTCGGCCGCCAACTTGCAGTCGCAGTACCCCTCGAGGCCGAACTCCTCCATCGCGAGGGTCACCTCACATGGGCCCCTGTCCTGGACCGTGCCGATGAAGCTCCATTCGAAGCCCTCCATCTTCCGCCGGAGATGGCGCACCATCCCCGAAAGGGCCATCGAACGGGCCTTCGCCTCGATCCCCTTGGGGAAGTCCGACAGGTAGTCCAGCAGGTGATCCCGCTCTTCGGTCGTGAGTTCGATCATCGAAGGCGGGATCCCGCGGCCGGGCTCAGCGGTACTCCTGGATCGTCTTCACCTCGTAGCCGTGCCGTTGCAGGGCGGCGATGCCGAGGGCCGCGGCCTTGGCGCCGCTGATGGTGGTCATGATCGGGGTGCCGGTCATGACCGCCGTGGTCCGGATCTTCACCTCGTCCTCGCGCGGCGCGGCGCCGCTGGGGGTGTTGATGACGAGCTGGATCTCCTTGTTCTTGAGCAGGTCGACGATGTTCGGCCGGCCTTCGAGCACCTTCAGCACGCGTTGGACGCGCAGGCCGGCCGCCTCGAGGACGGTGGCCGTGCCGTTGGTGGCCACGAGCTCGAAGCCGAGATTCACATAGTCCCGGGCCAGCGGCACGAGATCCTTCTTGTGCGCGTCCGCCACCGAGATGAACACCCGACCCTTCAGCGGCAGCGGCGAGTTGGCCGCCATCTGCGCCTTGGCGTAGGCGATGCCCAGGTCCGCATCCAGGCCCATGACCTCGCCTGTCGAACGCATCTCGGGCGAGAGGACGATGTCCTGTCCGAGGAACTTGTTGAACGGGAACACAGACTCCTTCACCGCCCAGTAGTCGGGCCAGACCTCGGCGGTGAAGCCGAGGTCCTTGAGGGTCTTCCCGGCCATGACCTTCGCGGCGAGCTTCGCCAGCGGGGCCCGGATGGCCTTGCTGACGAACGGCACGGTGCGGGAAGCGCGGGGATTGACCTCCAGCACGTACACGGTGTCGCCCTTCACCGCGTACTGCACGTTCATCAGGCCGCACACACGCAGTTCCTTGGCCATGGCGTGCGTGTAGCTGCGGATGGTCTCGATGACCTCCTTCGACAAGGTGTGCGGGGGCAACACCATCGCGGCGTCGCCCGAGTGGACACCGGCGAACTCGATGTGCTCGAGCATGCCGCCGATGACGATCGTCGCGTCGTCGGGGTTCGCGAAGTGGCCGACGTCGGCGATGCAGTCGACGTCCACCTCGGTGGCGTCTTCCAGGAACTTGTCCACCAGCACCGGCCGCTCGGGCGACGCCTCGACGGCGAAACGCATGTAGTGGGTCAGTTCGGCGTCGGAATAGACGATCTGCATCGCACGTCCGCCGAGCACGAAGCTCGGGCGGACGAGCACCGGGTAGCCGAGCCGCTGGCTCGCCTGGAGCGCCTCCTCGGCGTTCGTCGCCAGGCCGTTGGGGGGCTGCGGGATCTCCAGCCTGTTCAGCATCGCGGCGAACAGCTTGCGGTCCTCAGCGATCTCGATGCTCTCCGGCGAGGTGCCGATGATGTTCACCCCGTTCTTCTTCAGCCCGAGGGCGAGGTTCAGCGGGGTCTGTCCACCGAACTGGGCGATCGCACCGGTGCAGCCCTCGCGTTCGTAGATGTGCAGCACGTCCTCCAGGGTCAACGGCTCGAAGAACAGCTTGTCGCTGGTGTCGTAGTCGGTCGAGACGGTCTCCGGGTTGGAGTTGACCATGATGGTCTCGAAGCCGTCCTCCTTGAGGGCGAAGGCGGCGTGGACGCAGCAGTAGTCGAACTCGATGCCCTGGCCGATGCGGTTGGGGCCGCCGCCGAGGATCATGATCTTCTTCTTCGGCGTCTTCGTGACCTCGTCGTCGCCGCGGTCGTAGGTCGAGTAGTAGTAGGGCGTGTGCGCCTCGAATTCTGCGGCGCAGGTGTCCACCAGACGGTAGCTCGGGACGAGGCCGATCGACTTGCGTTCGGCTCGGACGGCGTCCTCGGTGCGGCCGGTGAGATGGGCGATCTGGCGGTCGGAGAATCCGAGGGTCTTGGCCTGGGCGAGGAGTTCGGCGTTCATGGTTTCGGTCTGCGTCGCGAAAAGTCCGCACAGGTAACCGGACCCATCCCCCCGTGTCGAGTGCCGGTACGGGTCGGGAAGGACGCGTTTCCCGGCGCCCGCGGACATGGAAACGGGGCGTACCCGAAGGTGCGCCCCGTCTCATGGTGGACCGGATCCCGGTCCGATGCCCCGTCCGTTCAGTAGCCGTACTGGGGGATGCCGCCCTGGGCCAGGATGTAGCCCGTGCGTTCGCGGTACCACTGGAAGTCGTTCCGGCCCGCCGCGTCGAAGGTGATCGTGGTCGGGTAGACGTAGGCCACCTTCTGGTACTTCGAGGCCCGGCTCAGCCACTTCTTGATCTCGGAATGGCCGTCCGCGAAGGAGAACCCGCAGGCGCCGTTGTGGTAGGAGGCCGGGATGTCCTGCCACGCGGTGGCCTCGGGGTTGTTGATGAAGTACCCGTCGTTGATGGAGTCCGGATGCTCGTCGATGGTGAGCCAGGTCCTGGCCGGGCTGGGTACCTGGCTCTGCTTGAGGAACTGGATGCGGTCGTTGAAGCCCCAGTTGCGTCCGTTGGCGGTGGCATCCTGCCCGATGCTGAACCGTCCGAAGAAGGAGTTCATCGCCATGCTGCGGTTGCGGCGCGCCCAACCCCGGTTGCGTTGGGCCGGGGCGAGGGAGTTGTCGGCCGCGCACTTGTACACGCCCACCGCACCGCCGGTGTACTTGCCTAGGACGCCGTTGGCCACCCACTCGTTGTTGGTGACGCTGCGGTCCGCGGTCCCCCCGCCGGAACCCCAGGTCATGACGTTGTTGACCCAGTTGTCGAAGACCCGCTGGTCGATGGCCTGGATGGTCTCGGTGACGCCGTAGTTGTTGGCCACCGCGTCCCGGAAGTCGCCGGAGTAGAGGTGCCAGGCCACTGTCAGCTGCTTGGTCGAGTTCAGGCAGGCGATGCCCTGGGCCTTGGACTTCGCGCGGCCCAGCGCGGGCAGGAGCATCCCGGCGAGGATCGCGATGATGGCGATCACGACCAGCAGCTCGATCAGGGTGAACGCGCCGACGCGCGGTGACGTGGGACGTGATTTCATGAGGATGTTGCAATAGAACCGGGGCCGGGTCGCGACTCAACCCTTTTGCGGTGAGGCGGAGCATTCGCCTGATTCCTGCAGAGAGCCCTCGCGAAGAGCCCCAGGGCCGCGAAGGGAACTCACGAAGTAGGGTGCCAAGGGTGCCGAAAGATTCGCCCCTGAACGGGATGCCGGACGACGCGAAGCCCGACGCCGGACCACCGCGTCTTCGCGTTTCGCATCAGGCCTGTTTCCGATCCAATCGGACGCATCCGGATCACGGTTGCCAGGGAAGTCCGTGCGCCTGGGCGATCCGGCCGAGCTGCCCGAGGCGAAGGCTCCGCTCCGACTCCGGGATCTGGGCGACCCTCCAACCGTTGCGCACCACCTGCAGCAGCTCGGCGCGGCTGAATCCGAGGTCGCGGTGCAGCGCGTAGTACTCCTCGCTGAGCCGGTTGCCGAAGACGAACGGGTCGTCGGAACTGACCGTCACGCGCACGCCGGCGTCGAGCAGTCTCCGGATCGGGTGGGCCGCCATCGTCTGGAGTCCGCGGGCGCGCAGCTTCAGGTTGCTGATCGGACACATGTCCAGCGTGACGCCCTCGCGCGCCAACCGGGCGACCAGCGCGGGATCCTCGGCGGCGCCGTTTCCGTGCTGGATCCGCGTGACCTGGAGTTCGTCGAGGATGCGTTCCACGAATCCGGCCGGCAGGAACTCGCCGGCGTGGGCCTTGTTCCGCTTCCCCGCGGCCCGGGCCTTCTCCCAGATCCGCGCGGTCCACGGTTCCACCGGCAGATCTTCCGGTCCGTGCAGATCGAGACCCGAAAGCCCCTCCCATTCCGGGGCGGCGTCGATCCACGAACGGCTCGGGCCGTCGTAGTCGTTGTGGCACATCCCAGTGAAGACCCGGACTTCCATCCCGGCCGGAGCCGCGGTCCGGATGGCGTCGACGATCTCGGTTCCCGGGCATCCGATCGCCGCGGCGACCGGCAGGTGGAAGCTGGTCTCGACGTAGCGCACGTGCTGTTCGTAGCAGCGGGCGAACACGATCCGGGCGACGTCGTGGTAGCGCTGGGGCGACACGTAGAACTCCGCGCAGTAGTGGACGTAGTGGTCCATGAACTCCGTGAAGTCGCGGAAACGGTAGTCGTCGTGCCACGACTCCGGCGGACGGGTGTAGCGCCCCGGGAAGGCCTCGACGAGCAGCTCCCAAGGCAGTGCCCCCTCGATGTGGAGATGGGTCTCGGTCTTGGGCAGGGACTGGATGAACGCGGCGATGTCGGGCGTGGTGGTGAAGGACATGGTCGGCAGGGAGGCGCTCGCAGGATCAGGTCGCGGCGACCGGCAGGAGGGACACCGACGTCTCGGGTCGGCATTGGCAGCGCCCGTCGCCCAGACGGTTGGTGAAGTCCGGCACGTAGTGCGGCTGGAACCGGAACCGGCGGATCATCTCGACGAGGATCAGCGGCGTGTGGATGCGGGTCACGTTCATTCCCAGGCACGCATGGGTGCCGGAGCCGAAGGTCGCGTGGGCCTTCTTGGGATGCTCCTTCTCGAGCCAACGGGCGGGCCGGAAGGCGAAGGGCTCTTCGTAGATCTCCTCGAGGAAATGCGGAAGGGTGTGCGCGTGGAGCACCCGGGTGCCCGCGGTGAATTCATGGCCGCAGACCTCGAAGTCCCTCGCGGCGTGCATCGTGAGCGCGACCGAACCCGGGTGCAGCCGTTCGCACTCCTGGATGGAGGCCTTCAGGCGTGGGAACGCGGCCATTCCGCCCGCCATGGAACCGCCGCCGGAAGCCGTCAGTTCCTCACGCACCGCCG
>CAMASJ010000184.1 GCA_945860685.1 Akkermansia muciniphila | reverse complement strand
CCACCGCAGTGCTGCGGACCTTCCTGGGGAACGTGGCGCGTCCGATCGCGTTGCACCCGCGTGCCCCGGGCATCCTGATCACCACCCCAGCGGGCCAGATACACGAACTCGGAGCGATCCTGGTCGCTGCGGCCGCGAGCGGCCTCGGTTGGAAGATCGTCTATTGCGGCCCCAGCATGCCGGCGGAGGAGATCGCTTCGGCGGCGACCCAGAATCCGGTGCGGGCGGTGGGGCTCAGCGTGGTTCATCCGTCGGACGATCCGACCTTGGGACAGGAGTTGATGAGGCTCCGTCGGCTTTTGCCGAAGGAGACGGTGATCCTGGTCGGCGGACGGGCTTCCTCGGCCTACGCGGCGCAGATCGCGGCCGCGGGAGCGGTGCGGGTCGGTTCGCTGCAGGAATTCTCCGGCATCCTGAACGGGCTACGGCAGGCACCGCCAGCGGGCTGAGCCATTCGGATGGACCCTTGGGCAAATCTGCAGGGCTCCTAGCGGATGGGAAGGGATTGGAAGTTCGTCTGCCGACGGGGACCGTCGCTGGCCATTGTTCACCGCCGCTGTTCGACAACCTGATCTCCGCTGGCGCCCTTGCGTATCTGCGTGAGATCGGCCTTCGCTCCCTCTGAATCGTTTCGGCTCAGACCCGTCCGGCTTTCCGCCAGCGGAAGAGCGTGGTCGGATGCACGCCGGTTCGTGCGGCCACCTCGGCGAGGGAGAGGTCGTTCTCGGCCAACAGTTGGCGGGCGAGGTGGAGACGGTCGGAACGGGTCGAAAGCCGTTGGCCGGCCGACAGGGCCGCGCCGTTGCCGTTCGGCGGTGGATGGAATGGGGAACCGGTCGTCGGGGCCGGCAGGACCGACGGCGGACGCAGGGACGAATCGCCTCCGGGATGTCCGACCAGGAAGGGAAGATCCCACCAGCCTTCGCGGAGGATCGGGCCGTCGTGGAAGAGGACGAGCCTCTCGATGACGCTCTTCAGCTCGCGGACGTTCCCTGGCCACGGATGGAGCCGGAGCTTGTGGAGCAGGCCCGGCTCGATGTTGGTGAAGTTCTTGCCGAAGCGTTCGTTGGCTGTGTCGAGGAAGGCCATCGCGAGTTCCGGGACGTCGACGGCCCGTTCGCGCAACGGGGCGGGACGCAGGATCATCTCGGCCAGCCGGAAGTAGAGGTCGGCCCGGAAGCGGCCCAGGTTGACGTCGTTCTCGAGGTTGCGGTTGGTCGCGGAAACCACGCGGATCCGCACCGAGTATTCCTTGTCGCCGCCGACGCGTCGCGCGGTCCGCGTCTCGAGGAACCGCAGCAGCTTGGGCTGGAGGGCGAGGTCGAGTTCGCCGATCTCGTCGAGGAAGAGGGTGCCGCCATCGGCTTGTTCCACGAGCCCGGGACGGGATTTCAACGAGCCCGTGAAGGCGCCGCGTTCGGATCCGAAGAGCTCCGCCTCGAGCAGGTCGCGCGGCATTGCGGCGCAGTTCAGGGTCACGTAGGGACCACCCATCCCGGCGGCGTGCAACGCACCGGCCACGCGTTCCTTGCCGGAGCCGGATTCGCCGATGATGAGGACCGTGACGTCGGTGGGGCCGAGGCGCTGGATGTCGCGGCGGAGGTCGGCCATGACACGCGAGCTGCCGATCAGCCTGTCGAAGGCCCCGTTGGCGCGACCGCCGTAGAGGTGCCACCAGAGGTCCTGGCCTTCACTCGCCGCCCGGAGTGCGGCGCGCCAGCGATCGTCCGGATCGGTCTCCGCGATGACGTCGTAGGCGCCGTCGCGCATGGCTTCCGCGATACGCGCGGTGTCAGGAACCGGGACGACCTGGATGAAGAGGCGGTTGGCGCGGGCCAAGGCGACCCGTTGCTGGGGCCAGATTCCGGAGCGGAGGATCGTGTCGTCCACGACGCAGATGCAGTCGGCCGACTCGGCGTCGATCTCGGGGACGTGGGGGGCGAGGTAGGGCCGACAGACCATGCCGAGAGATTCGAGCCGCCGTCGGCTCGGCATCTCCGCCTGCTTGGGTACATAAATGTGCATCGGAGGCCGCGACGACGAGCGTCGCGGCTCTCCGATACATCGGTCGCCGGCTCAGGCGGTTAAGTCCGCATCTGCGGGTGAGTGGAGGTTGTCCCCTGGAGAAGGGTTGCAACCGGGCCGGTTCAGGCCTTGACGGAGGAGCGGAAACGTCGGGCCACCGCGAAGAGCCCAAGGGCGACCGAGACCGCGGCGACGGTCTCGCCCGGTTCAGGCACCGGCGTGAGTTGACCGCGGATCTCGCCAGGTCCGTTGGATGAAGTATGGACGTTGATGTACATCTGGCCTGCCAAGAGCGCCGCTTCGTCCGACTCCGAGATGGCCACTGTGCCGACGAAGCCACCGTTGGCCGCGCTGTTGTTCCAGCCTGCGAGCGAATCGAGTCCGTAGCGCACCGACGCCGTCTGTGTAAACGAGGTCGGCGCCGATCCCGCGGTGAGCCCGTGGATGTGCCCGGCGGTGGCGTTGCCGGTGAGGTCCGTGAATCCATTGCCCGAACCCCAGCCGATGTTGATCGTCAGGATGTTGCTGGCGTCGTCGTAGGAGATTCCGAGTCCGGTTTCTCCTCCGGAGCCCGGTGTGCCGTTGATGTTATGCAGTTCATTGCCGGACAGGAGGCCAAAGCCGGCCCGTCCTTGGAGGTCGAAGTCGAACACGCCCGCTTGGGTCGCAAAGGCGGTGAGGATCGAGGTCAGGATCGCGGAAGTCTTCATCGTGGGTTTATGGGTAGTCTATTCGGAGACTCAACCTGCTCCGAACCACTCCCATTTAGCTGCCCTGCCGGGGTTCCGAAGTCAATGGACGCTTTGACCCCCGGTTGTTCCCCGCGGCTCCACCGGGAGAACCGCCCGAGGCCACAATTCCAAGGGTGCCTCAGCGGCCGCTGGATCCCATGGAGAGCAGGAACATGATGTTGTTCGGCGTCTTCTTGAGCTTGCCGAGCAGGAGTTCCATGGACTCGACCGGGGGCACGCCGACGAGGGCGCGCCGGAGCACGGAGATGCGGCTGTATTCGTCCGGGTGGTAGAGCAACTCCTCCTTGCGGGTGCCGGACTTCTCTATGTTGACCGAGGGGAAGATGCGGCGGTCGACCAGGGCGCGGTCGAGGTGGATCTCCATGTTGCCGGTGCCCTTGAACTCCTCGAAGATCACCTCATCCATGCGGCTGCCGGTGTCCACCAGGGCCGTGGCCATGATGGTGAGGGAGCCGCCTTCCTCGATGTTCCGGGCGGCGCCGAAGAAGCGTTTGGGCTTGTGCAGCGCGTTGGCGTCCACGCCGCCGGAGAGGATCTTGCCGGAGTGGGGCTGGACCGTGTTGTAGGCGCGGGCGAGACGGGTGATCGAGTCGAGCAGGATCACGACGTCCTTCTTGTGCTCGACCATGCGGCGGGCCTTCTCGATGACCATCTCGGCAACCTGGACATGGCGCTCCGGCGGCTCGTCGAACGTGGAGCTGACCACCTCGGCGCCCTTGCAGGAGCGCTCCATGTCGGTGACCTCCTCGGGCCGCTCGTCGATGAGCAGGATGATGAGGTGGCTCTCCTTGTTGTTCTTCAGGATGGCGTTCGCCAGCTTCTGCATCAGGACGGTCTTGCCCGTCCGGGGCGGGGCGACGATGAGGCCGCGGGTGCCCTTGCCGACGGGGCAGACGATGTCGACGACGCGGGTGCTGAGCTCGTCGGCCGAGGTCTCCAGCAGGAAGCGTTTGTCCGGGAAGAGCGGCGTCAGGTTCTCGAAGTGGGTCTTCTCCTTGGCCTTGTCCGGGTCGATGCCGGCAACGAGTTCCACCTTGAGCAGGGCGTAGAACTTCTCCTTGTCCTTCGGCGGACGCACCTGCCCCTCGACGTCGTCGCCGGTGCCGAGGTCGAACCGGCGGATCTGCGACGGGGAGACGTAGATGTCCTCGGGGCAGGGCAGGTAGTTGAAGGCGGGGGAGCGGAGGAAGCCGAATCCCTCGGGCATCACCTCGAGCACGCCGCGGGTGTTGATGATGCCCCCGGCGGCGAGGTTGCGCTGGACGATCTGGAAGATGATTTCCTGCCGCTTGAGCGTGCCGTAGTTCTCGATGCCGAAGTGGCGGGCGATCTCGGCGAGTGGGCCGATGGGCATCGGCTGGAGCTCATGCAGGTTGAGGTTGCGGGGCTCGACGTGGATTGCAGGTTTGGCCGGCGCCTCCGGGGCCGGCGTGTCCTCGTTCGGGGCCGCCATCGGCGCACGGGGTGGCAACGGCGAGGCCTTCAGGACCAGGGGCTCCTCTTCGCGATCGGACGGTTCCGGCGCACGCGGCGCGGGGCGCAGGTCGGATTCCGGCGGACCGGATACGGTGGTCGACGGATCCTCCGTGGCCGATTGGATCGCAGTATCGGATCCCGAAGCCTCCAAGGGCAGGACATCGGACTCGGGAACCTCGGCGGCGTCGGTGGACTTTCGCCTGGGTGCTCTGGGCTTCTTGGGTGCGGACGGATCTTTCGGGGCGCGTGCCATGGGGATGAAATTGGGAAAGGTTGCCGTGCTGGAACCGCATCCGGGAACACTGGGAACCGTCGGGGAAGTCAGCTCGGGAAGTCGGGCACCGCGGTGTTTAACACATGGGCGCCGGCGAACGGGGCTGAGCGTCGAGGCCGGCAACCAAGCCTGCAAGGATTTTCCCTTGGATTTGCACCGTAGGCTTTCACTCGGCGCATCCTAGGGCTATTGTCCGAACTCATGCATGAGGTGCTCAAGTCGGCTCCGGTATCCGCCGATGGGACCTCAGGCATATGGACGACCCCCATCCTATGAAGGTTGAATCGATTGGAAAAACCCTCCTGATCAGCGGCATTCCCGAGCTGAATGCGGCGAATGCGGGGCAGTTCCGCGATCAGGCCCGTGCGGCCATCCTTCCGGAGCACTCGCGCGTCGACCTCGATCTCTCGATCACCCGGTTCGTCGACAGCAGCGGCCTCGGCGCGCTCATCGCGTTGAACAAGCTGATGAACACCCGCCAGGGCCACGTTCGCATCCTGAACCCGATGCCCGCCGTGCAGCAGATCCTCGAGCTCACCCGCATGCATCGCGTCTTCGAGATCGCGAAGAACTGACGTGTCCCGGTTATCCACCGGAGCCCGAGTCCCATCCCCGTGACCGCTTCGGTCCAGTCCATCCCGGGCCGGGGCCTCCGCATGGAGGTCCGATGCGACCTGGAGGCCGTCCGCGAGGCGACACGCCAACTCCGGGTCTTCCTCGGCGCCGAAGGTCTCAGCGAGGTCGAGCAGTCCTCCTGGGAGCTCGCCTGCATGGAGGCGGTGACCAATGCCGTCGAACATGTCCTGCCGGGATGCGAGGGCATTCTCCTGCGGTTGGGCGTCCTCGCCTTCGAGGACGAGATCGAGGTGGTCATCAGCGACCGCACCGCGGGATTCGATTGGCCGGACGCCCCCGAGCTTCCGGAGTCGGACAGCGAGTCCGGTCGCGGTGTCTTCCTGATCACCCAGCTCACCGACGAGGCCTGTTATCTCCGCGGACGTGAAGAGAACCGGCTGGTGATGCGACGCCGGCGGGACGCCCGCCGTCCGGTGGCCACCGTGGAATCCCTGGAGCAGCAGGTCCGGGATCTCGACGCCACGTTGGCGACGATGACCGAGGAACTGGCCGCCTGCTACGAGAGCCTCACCGCCATCTTCCGCTTCACCGAGGACATCAAGCGCGGGCAGTACGGGAACGAGCTGGCTGCGAAGTGGCTGAGCGAACTCCGGCCGGTCTGCGGTGCGGACTGGTGCGTCCTGCGTCTGGTGGCGAAGGACCAGCGGACCCTGATCACGGTCGGGTCGACCGGACCCGGCGTCGTGCTGCCGCCGTTGGACCTCGACAGCCCGCTGTCCGGACCCGTCGCCACGGAGGTCCGGGCGCTCAAGGTCGGCACCGACATCTGGTTCGACGAGGCCTCACCCTTGGAGCCGTTGGATCCCCTGGTCCAGATGTTGAACACCGACGTGGGGCTCTGCCACCCGATCTTCTACCAGGGCCAACCCTTCGGGGTTTTGTCCGCGGGTCGGTCGAGCGCCCGGCCGGGGCTCACCGCGGGACAGATCAACGTCCTCCACACCTTCGCCGACTTCCTCAGCATCCAGATCCGGAACCTCCGGCTGCAGGAGGAATACGTGCGCGGACAGCTCGTCTCCCGTGAGCTGCAGATCGCCGAACGGATCCAGCGGAGCCTGCTGCCCGAGGCGTTGCCCAAGACGCCCGGCTACGGACTTGCTGGGTTCTCGCAGAACGCCAACCAGGTCGGCGGCGACTTCTTCGACGCCATCGCCCTTGCCGACGGCTCGATGCTGCTGGTGATGGCGGACGTGATGGGCAAGGGCGTTCCTGCCGCCATGTTCGCCGCGATCCTCCGGAGCACGCTGCGGGCGCGTCCCGACCTCGCCGCGTGGCCGCAGGAATTGATGATGTGGCTCAACCAGAGCCTCTATCCCGACCTCGACCGCGTGGAGATGTTCGTGACCGTCCAGGTGGTCTATTTCGACCCGCAGTCCGGACTCTGCCGCATCGCCTCCGCAGGCCACTGCCCCGCGCTGCTCGCGACGCCCCCCGGCAACATCAGCAGCATCGACATCGGCGGTCCGCCGGTCGGCGTGGTGCCCGGATGCGACTACCGGGACGAGATCTTCAGCCTCGATGCCGGGGCGCTGTTGCTGTTGTACACCGATGGCGTCACCGACGTGCAGAGCGCGGACGGCGAGGCGTTCGGCGAGGAACGACTCAAGGAGTTCCTTCGCACCGCGGTGGCGGAGGGACGCGATGCGGAGCAGGCCTGCGCGCTGCTCTCGGCCACGCTGACCCGTTTTCGTGGTAGCCGACCCGCCTTCGACGACGTCACCGTGCTCGTCCTCGGTCGATCCGCCGCCATGGCGGGTACCTCCGAACCCTTGGGGAATCCATGATCCAGAAGGTGCTCATCGCCGACGACGAGGCCCACATGCTCCGTGTGGCCGAACTGGCCCTCCGCCGTGGGGGCTACACCCTGCTGATCGCCCGCAACGGACGCGAGGCGGTGGAGATCACCCGCACCGAGAAGCCGAACCTGATCGTCATGGACGTCCAGATGCCGGTGCTCGACGGCCTGAACGCCCTGCGCGAGATCAAGGCCGATCCCGAGACCGCGTCGATCCCCGTGATCATGCTCACCGCGCGCGGCCACACGCTGGCGCGATCCGAGGCCGAGGGCAGCGGTGCTGCGATGTTCGTCACCAAGCCCTTCAGCCCGAACCAGCTCCTCGCCGACGTCCAGCGTCTGCTGTCGCCGCCGACCGCGGCCGCTCCCGCTCCCCCTCCAGCGGCCTGATCCGCGTCCGGCGGACCTCCACTTCTTCGTCGCCGCCGACTGCAGCGGGCGGATCGCGATGGATGCCCCGGCGACGGTCTGTCAGCCTTCCCGGAATCGATGAAGGGGTTCTGGAACCAGGAGACGGTGCGCTTCCCGCTGGCGGTGTTGGCCGGTGTGCTCTGGGCGATGGCTTTCCCGCTTCCCGGGTGGGCCGGCCTCGCGTGGGTGGCTCCGGCGCTCCTGTTCTTCGGCTCAATGGGTCTGCCACCGGCCGGGGCCTTCCGCTTCGGGTATGTCGCCGGACTCGCCCATTTCATCGTGCTCCTCCGATGGATGCGCCACATGCCGGTCTCGGTCGGGGCCCCGGCGGCCTGGATTTCCCTGTCGGCCTATTGCGCCCTGTATCCGGCGGTCTGGCTTTGGCTCGGATGCCGGTTCGTCGGTTCCCGCGAATCTGCCCCGACGGAAGAGGACGAACTCGAGGTGTCCCGTCGCGGAACCGCGCCGGGGCCTTGGAAGGCTTCGTGGTGGTCGTGGCTGGACGCCGCATCGGACTACGCGCGCCGGCCTTGGTCGCGTCGGGCCGGACTGCTCGTCGCGGCGGCGATGGCCTGGGTGGCCTTGGAATGGATCCGTGCGCTGGTCCTGACCGGATTCCCCTGGGCCCCACTCGGGATGTCGCAATGGCGTCAGCTGCCGCTGATCCAGTTGGCCGCGGTCACGGGCGTCCATGGCGTCTCGTTCCTGGTCTGCTGGGCCGGGCTCGCGATCGGCGGCGCCCTACTGGCGATGGGTTTCAATCCGAAGTCGCGTTGGAGCTGGACCGCGGAGGCCCGTCTGCCGCTCGCGGCCACCCTGATCGTGATGGGCTGGGGCTTCTGGGAGGTCATGTCCTACCGCCGGCTCGAGAACGCGATGCCCGACAGTTCCGTCCGGCTTGCGTTGGTGCAGCCTTCCGTGCCGCAGACGCTGCTGTGGGATCCGGCGGAGAACGAACGGACTTTCGCCAAGATCCTGGAACTGTCCCGGCAGGCGCTGGAACTCCGGCCTGCGGTCCTCGTCTGGCCGGAGGGGAGCTTCGGGCTCGACGGGAGCAACTACGGCCTGATGCGCACGCTGCTCGCGGAGGCGAAGGCGGACTGGGTGTTCGGTTCGGACGACGTGGCCGAGGACGACGGGGGACGCCTCCTGTACAACGCGGCGTTCCTGCTGCGGTCGGATGGCTCCGTGATGCCCCCGTATCGGAAGCGCCGCCTGGTGGCCTTCGGGGAGTACGTGCCGCTGGCGAAGTGGCTTCCTTTCCTGAAATGGCTGACGCCGATCGGCGACGGTTTCGCCGCGGGCGACCGGCCCGTTCCTTTCCGGCTTGGTCCCGACGCGGTGGCGTCGCCGGTGATCTGTTTCGAGGACGTCTTCCCCAACGGCGTCCGCGACCATGTGGCGAAGGACACCGACTTCATCCTTGTGCTGACCAACGACGGATGGTTCTCGGAAAGCGCCGCGCAGTGGCAGCACACGGCGGCGGCGGTGTTCCGCTCGGTGGAGAACGGGGTGGCGTTGGTGCGGGTCTGCAACAACGGGATCACCGGCTGGTGGGATGCGCGCGGGACTCCCCGGGACGTCCTTGGCGAACCCGGCGGCAACGTGTACGCGCCGGGCATCCTGATGGCGCAGGTCCCCATCGGTCTGCCCCGGGCGGAGACGCCCTATCGACGACACGGAGACGTCTTCGCCGCCGTGTGCACGGCCCTGACCGCCTGGCGCGCGCTGCGGAAGCCGCGTTGACCGGAGACGACGAAGGGAACGGCTCAGACCTCGTCCAACGGGGACTTGGCGTCGCCGAAGGTGCCGGGACGCACGTCCATCTTGTCCATCATGGAGAGGAACAGGCGGCACATCTGGCGGTCCGGCTTGTCCTTGTAGTCGAGGACGCGTCCGCCGCGGATGCGTCCGCCGGCGCCCCCGAGCAGGACCACGGGCAGCTGCGACGCGTCGTGGTTGCCGTTCAGCATCGAGGAGCAGTAGAGCAGCATCGAGTTGTCGAGCAGCGTGCGCTCGCCCTCCTGGATGGCGTCGAGCCGACGTGCGATGTAGGCGAGCTGCTCGATGAAGAACCGGTTCACCTTGAGCCAGTCGGCGGTGTCGCT
>CAMASJ010000183.1 GCA_945860685.1 Akkermansia muciniphila | reverse complement strand
AGACGGACGTCGGTGACCCGTCGTCGCGGCGACGGAATGCAAGGAGACCGGCCACGTTGCGTCCGCCGATGGCCCGGACATCGCGTTCCGGCCACGTCGCGAACCCCCGGCCGCCGACGTTCCTGTACGCCTGGGCCGCCCCGGCGCTTCCGAACAGCAGGTCCTCGTGGCCATCGGCGTCGAGATCGGCCACCGCCACGCCGGGCGGTTCCCGCGAAAGGAGCCTCGGAAGAAGGGGTTGACGTTGGAAGTCGTCGGAAGCCGGCGGCACGGAACGGTGCGGCAGCGAGTCGGAACGGTCTTCGAACAGGGGCTCAGCGCGGGTCGATGGGGGCTTCGGCGTGGAAGACGATGGCGTCGTCGGGAAGTCCAACTCGACCCGGGAGTTGGCGGGGATCCCTTCCAATCGGCTTGTGATGCCTCCGGGCCATCGGACCTCGACCGAATGCAGGGCTCCGGCGGTGGCGGCAAAGGTCCGGACCGCGTCGTCGCCGGAGAGGTAGCGCCCGCCGGAGACCATCTCCTGGGATTGGACCACAGGACCGCCGCGCACGGTGATCCGGGAACCGATGCCATGGGTGTTGGCGTCGGCTCCGCGGAGCCGAACGGAGATCCGCGGCACGGTGGAGTCGTTGCGCAGGAGCAGGGCCGGCGCGTTGAGCCGGTTGGCCACCACGTCGAGGTCCCCGTCGTTGTCGAGGTCCGCGAGTGCCAGCGCGGTGGTGACACCATAGGCGTCGAAGCCCCATTCCGGACCGGCTTCGACGAAGGTCCCGTCCCGGAGGTTCCTGTAGGCGCGGTTGGTGCATGCGAGGTCGGGAAAGCGGCCGAAGTCCCGCAACCGCTGGGCCGCGGACGGCGGTTCACGCCTCCGCGACTGCGCTTCCAGGACGTCCGCGTGCTGCACGTCGTGGAGGTTGCCGTTGCCGGTCAGGAGGTCCTCCCAGCCGTCGAGGTCCACGTCGAGGAAGACGGCGCTCCAGGTCCAGTCGGTGGCCGCAACTCCGGCGAACTGGGCGATTTCGGCGAAGCCTCCGGAATCGCGGGCGAGGTGCAGGGTGTTGCGGGTGACCTCCGGGCGGAAATCGGGGTCGAGCACGGGCGGACGAAGGCTGGCGGCCATGGTGTTCGGCCGTTGCCAGGCGCGTTTGGCCAGGTCGGTCCCGAGCATCTCGGCGACGAACAGGTCGTCGCGGCCGTCCCGGTTGATGTCTGCGGCGTCCACGGCCATGGAACTGAGGCTCTGGTGCCGCAGCCACGTCCTGGGGGCAGCCTGGAAGCCGGCCCCGGCGCGGTTCAGCCAGACGCGGTCGGTCCAGTGGACGAAGTCGTTGCACACATACAGGTCCGGCCAGCCGTCGCCGTCGAGATCGCGGAAAAGCACGGAAAGGCCCCAGTCGGTGGGCGGGGCGGTGAGCGGTTTGCCGTCCTCGTCGAGGAACGTGCCCTGGGTCCAGGAGACGGGTGCGAAGTCGCCGCCACCGCGGTTGAGGTAGAGGAAGTCGCGTTCGCCCCGCTCGAGGATCTCCGCGGACTCGCCCTGTGCGCCGAGGGCGAGGAAGCGGTCGGCCGGGGTCACGACGATGCCGCCGCCCGGTTCGCGACGGGCCTCGACCCGCAGGCCGGGCGGGTTGTCCCGGAAGGTGGTGGTGCGGTAGTTGGTCACGTAGAGGTCGAGGTCCCCGTCGCCATCGAGGTCCGCCAAAGCGAGCGAGGTGGCGCCGAGGCGCCGTGAAAAGCGGTTGTTGGTGGACTCGGTGAACCCGCCGCGGGCGTCGTTCAGGAAGAGCCGGGTGCCGGTTCCGATGCCGTTGACGAGCAGGTCGAGGTCGCGGTCGCCGTCCACGTCGGCCATCACCGCACCGGTGCTGGCATCGGACGCACACGCGGCCCCGCCGGCGTTGGGCACGGCTTCGAACCGCCAGGAACCGCGGTTGAGGTAGAGGCCATTGGGACCCTGGAGACGGCAGAGGTAGACGTCGCAGAGTCCGTCGCCGTCGCCGTCGCCGAGGGCGATGCCGGATCCGTTCTCGAGGATCCGGTTGTTGGCGGCGGCCTGGGGGTCGAGGGAGTTGGTGAAGGCAAGCCTGGTGACGGCGGGCGGGACCGTCGTGAACCCGGTTTTGCCAACCGTCCCACCGTGAGTCGGGGCGAGCGCCTGAAACCGTCCGCCGTTGGCCTGTTTCCAGGTCGTATCGGGGAATCCGGAGACCGCCGTCTGGAGCAAGACCAGCAGGAGCCGGAGTGCCGTCGACAACGGGAAGGGCCGCATGGGGAGGCCAGGAAGCTAGGCCGCCCCAAGACACGGTGGAAGTCCCGAAGTGGTCCTGGGAAGGGGTGGAATGCCCGCGGGACGCCGGCGCGCGGCTCAGCCCATGATGTCGCGGACGACGGTTCCGTGCAGGTCGGTGAGGCGGAAATCCCGGCCGGCGTGGCGGTAGGTGAACTTCTCGTGGTCGAAGCCGAGCAGGGCGAGCAGCGTGGCGTGGAGGTCGTGCACGTGCACCGGGTTCTCCGCGGCGGCGAAGCCGAACTCGTCGGTCGAGCCGTAGACCGTCCCGCCCTTCACGCCTCCGCCGGCCAGCCACATGGAGAAGCCGTGGTTGTTGTGGTCGCGGCCGTTGATCTTGCCGGAGTTGGCGCCGGGTGTGGGCAGCTCGACGGTGGGGGTGCGGCCGAATTCGCCGCCCCAGACCACGAGGGTGTCCTCCAGCATTCCACGTTGCTTCAGGTCCTTGAGCAGCGCGGCGATCGGCTGGTCGGATTCGCGGGCGAGTCGGCGGTGGTTGACCTCGAGGTCGTCGTGGTTGTCCCAGGGCTGCCCGGCGCCATGCCAGACCTGGACGAAACGGACGCCGCGTTCGATCAGGCGTCGGGTGATCAGCAGCTGCCTTGCTTGGGTTCCCTCGCCGTACATCTCCCGGATGTGGGCCGGCTCGCGGCTGATGTCGAAGGCGTCGGAAGCGTCGATCTGCATCCGGTAGGCCAGCTCGAAGCTCTGGATCCGCGCGTCCAGCTGGGAATCGGCGTCCCGCGCTTCCCGATGGCGTCGGTTCAGGGTCTGGAGCAGGTCCAGCTGCGCCCGCTGTCCGGAAGGGGATGTGGACTGGTTCGAGATGTTCTCGATCAGCTTCTCGATCCGGGTGTGTTCGGTGTTGATGTAGGTGCCCTGATACACGCCCGGCAGGAAGCCGCTCTGCCAGTTCTGGGATTCCTGGATCGGGTAGCCTCCGGGGCAGAGCACCACGAAGCCGGGCATGTTCTGGTTGTCGCTGCCCAACCCATAGGTGACCCAGGAGCCGAAGCTGGGACGCACCTGCCGGGCCTCACCGCAGTTCATCAACAGCAGGGAAGGCTCGTGGTTCGGGACGTCCGCCTTCATCGACCGGATCACGCAGAGGTCGTCCGCGCACTCCGCGGTCTTCTCGAAGAGCTCGCTGATCTCCATCCCGCTTTGGCCGTACCTGCGGAACCGGAACGGGGAACGCCAAGCGGCACCGGTCTTCCGCTCGGTCGCGAAATGGACCGGGATCTCCTTCCCGTGCCAGCGGTCGAGCGCGGGCTTGGGATCGAAAGTGTCCACGTGGGATGGGCCACCGTTGGCGAAGATGTGGATCACCCGCTTGGCCTTGCCCGGGAACTGCGGGGACTTGGGGCTCAACGGATGGATGACACCCTCCGCCCGGGCGGTCGACGACAGGAGCCCGTTCGAACCGAGCAGGGTGGTCAACCCGAGCGAGCCCATTCCCATGCCGCAGGTGCGCAGGAAATCACGGCGCCCGAGACCGGAGCTGGATGGGGTGGTGGCGGGTTTCATGGAAGTTGCGAAAACGGGACGGGTGGAAGCTGGGGTTCATTCAAAGGAGACCGGGCGGGAAATCAACCCTACGGCAAAATCCTTTCCTCGGGAGCCTCAAGTGTTCGTTGGAAGCGACGATGTCCGGGATGTCGGCAACGACCGGATTCCATTCTCCGCGAATGAACGGACGGGAAGAAGGTGGTCCCCCGCAATTGGAACCGCCCGCGGCATGGATGTCGCGAAGCCAAGTCCCGGCCCTGTCCGGGACCTCAAGGAGAGAGAAATTTTTGGGAGCGGTGGAACGCCGGGGGGCGGACCACCAGTAGTTGTTCCAGTCACCGAGCGAGATCTCGACCGCGGCTCCGTCCTGCCCTGTTTCGGAGCCACCGTGTCCAGACGGTTGGCTGAGTCGACATGCCAGAAGGAACGCCATGAGCTTCATCCTGGGAACCGGTCCGACCGGTCCTGAAGAGTGGATCTCGACGTTTCGCCACTTCATGATAATCCGCATTCCGGCCCGCATGTCGGCCATCTTGGGGAAGATGGCGTGCCTCATGGCCCTGTTCGTCTCCGCCCCTCCAGCCTCGGCAGCCGGTTGGGTTCCGCCGGCCACGCCGCGCAAATTCTCCGTCCTCGAGCTGCTCGGCGTGCCTGGGACCTCGGTGACCATTGGCATCCAAGTGCCCTCCGGCGGCACCACGCTCTGGCTGAAGGCGCACGGCCTGACCTACCAGAACAAGGCCAGCATCCGCGTCAACGGAGGCGAGTGGGTGGCCCTGAACAACACCAACTGCGTGTTCGACTACCCCGCCGACCGTCTCAACGGCATGGGCGGACCGCTGGACACCCTTTCCTTCCGAGTGACTGGGGTGAGCCTCGTGCCCCGCCGCGCCAACACCATCAGCTTCCGCTTCAACTACACCGATGGTGTCAGCATCGGATATCGGATCCTGGACCTGAACATCCTCAATTCTTCCAACAGGCGGCTGCTTCCCGAGGCCCAGCCGGTGTTTGTCCGCGGACGCAGCTCGGGGATCAGTGCCACCGACATCGCGGCCGGTTCCAACCTCTGGTACAATGCGAACCTCCGCCTCAATTGGATCGGCGACACCATGAACGCCAAGTGCTCCGACTGCCATGCGGACAGCGGAGCCGACCTCAAGTACTTCAGCTACTCCGACAAGGCCATCAGCGAGAGGGCCCGCTTCCACGGACTCACCCTCACCGAGGGCCGCCAGATCGCCGCCTACATCCGGTCCCTGCCGTTCAACAACCCGGGCACGCCTTGGGATCCGCCATACCAGCCGGGTCCGGGTCAGGATGCCAAACCGGTCCAGGACTTCGCCGCGGGCGCTGGTCTCCGTTGGGTGCTGCCCGACGACAGCCTCACCTTCGACTACATGTTCCCGGACGGAACGCCCAAGGTGAGCTTCACCAACACGCTGAACATGCGGGACCTCCCGATCGCGATGCCTCTGCCGGACTGGAACAGCTGGCTGCCACGGGTCCATCCTAAGGACTCGTACGGTCCGGACTTCCAGCAGGTCTACGACAACCTGGCCGTCGTGCGGGGAGAGCAGAACATGGCCCACATGACGTTGCGTTTCGGGGAGTGGCAGGTCGCGCTTTGGAACTGGTCGGTGGGTCCCGCCGCCAACCTGCCCAGCGAGTACCGCGACGGGTCGGCCACCGCCTGGCGTGCCTGGTGGTCGGTGGGACGGTGGCGCACGGTGAAGTCCTGGGATGTGCTCAAGACGCGCGGACTCGAGGATCGTGGACAGGAGATGTACGGCTGGAACGTGCACCCCAAGTCCTGGCCCACCCACACGGTCTTCATCTCCGCGCCCCACTACACCATCCAGCCGATGCAGGGACATTTCCTGCGCGATGGCAGCGAGGCGGTGTGGGGCATCCTTTCGCATCAGTGGTACTGGCTGCAGATGATCCTGAACGACTCCAACCACCGTCGTCACGAAGGCTTTCCCGTGGACTGGCCCTACCTTCAGGCGTTCACCTCGGGCCAGCTGCGCCATGGGCTTGGGCTTGGCGCGGCGGCGCAGATCATGGCGGCGGCCATCAAGACCGGCGAAGCGACCACCTACAATCCCCGCAGTCCAAACGAGGGCTTCAGCGCCTTCTGGGGGCCCTCCACCGAATTCCTCTGGAGCCGCTCTTATCCGGACCGTCAGTGGAGCGGATACGATCCCGAGTTCCGTGACTCGGTGATCCGCGCGTGGCTGGCCGAGTACAGTCGCATGGTGCATGAACTCGGCAGGGAACACTTCCGGGACGTCACTGGCGAGGTGGTCGAAGGCGACACCGGCAACATCGTGGGACCGCCCCGGGGCATGCCTTGGATCCAGTCGCACACCGGGGTGCTGGTTTTCCTCAAGCAGCAGGGAGTCGCGCAGGACATCGTCGACTCGATGAGGGAGATCGGCCAGTACCTGTGGCCTGCGGCCGACTGGAGTCGGTACTGAACCCGGTACCGATACCGGCAATTCCAATTTGCCGCCGCCTTGCGCGGCGGTCTTCGGTTGGGGGCAACCAGGAGGGGCGGGGGAGCTGCGTAACAGCGGCTTCCCCGCGTTTCATTGCCCCAACGGGCCAAGGGCCGGAACCATTTGCGGTTCCGGACAGTTCCGTTCTATCTTTGGACGTCTATAAAGACTCCGCCCATGACGAATCCGCGACGCCGCTACCATCCCGGGGTCCCTGCCGCCGGATCCCTCCTGTTGGCCTTGGCCCTTTCGGTTCAGGCCGCCGACAAACCGGTGGTTCCGCGTGGCCAGCCGATCAAGCCTGTCACGACCAAGCCCCCCGCGGAATCCGCCCCCGCGACGAACGCCGTTCCCCGGGTCGAACCGCCGGCATCCTCGGTCGCCGTTCCTGCCGTCGGATTCGACGTGCTCTCGACCTTCAAGTACGAGGTTCCCGAGGAAGGTGGAGCCGGCTCGAAGCCCGCGCCGAACGCCCCGGATCCTGACGCGCAGATTCCGGCGAACGTGAAGGCCTACAACGGGAAGAAGATAGCCCTCAAGGGATTCATGCTCCCTCTCAAGGTCGAGGGCGGACTGGTGACCGAACTGCTCCTCATGCGGGACCAGTCCATGTGCTGCTTCGGAACCGTGCCCAAGATCAACGAATGGGTAGCGGTCAAGATGACCGGTGGCGGCGTGAAGCCGGTGATGGACCAGGCCGTGACGCTGTCCGGCACGATCAAGGTCGGAGCCATGCGCGAGAACGGATACCTCGTTGGGATCTATCAGATGGATGGCGACAGGATGGATGCGAGCGGCGCCTTCTGAACGTTCCATGGACCGTCTGACGGTGCGTGACCTCGGGCACGCTTGGAGCCGGCCAGCGCAGGGGTACCTCTCCCACGGGACCTTTTCACCGTTGGCTTGACGCCATTCTATTGACCTGAGTTCCCGTGAGGCCTGAGTTCCCGATGGCACTTCGAGGATCTTCTTCGCATTAACCGCTTGTCTTCCGGCGGTTCACCCGTATTTTGAAGGGCCTTTGCGGTCATGAAATTTGATATCCATCCGAAGAACTATCGCCTGATGATTTTCCGCGACTCGGCCTCGAGCCAGTCGTTCCTGACCCGCTCGTGTGCGAACACGAACCTCACGGCAACGTGGGAGGACGGTCAGGAGTATCCCCTGTACTTGATGGGCATCAGCGCGTTCACCCACCCCTTCTACACAGGCCAGCAGAAGTTCGTCGACACCGCCGGCCGTGTGGACAAATTCCAGCAGCGTCTCGCCAAGACCCAGGCCGCCCAGGCCGCGATGGCGGAGGCCGCCTCGAAGAAGAAGAAGAAGTAGGCGCCACTTCGGAAACCGCCCGCCGGCCGTCCCGTACGGTCTGCGGGCGGTTTTTCTTTTCCTTGGCCCCCCGTTCTCGCCCGCCCTCGCTTCCATTCCGCCCAAGCCCTTGGACCTCCAGCCGTTCATCGAGAAGTTCCGCCGCCGCTTCCAGGAGGTGGAGGCCCAGCTCGGCGCGCCCGACGCCTTCGCAAATCCAGCTCGCGGACAGGAACTCACCCGCGAACACTCCCGCCTCCGGCAGTTGGTCACCGACGGCGACGCCTGGCTTAAGGCAACCCGCGAGCTTTCCGAGAACCAGGCCTTGATCGCAGCGGAACCGCCCGGTTCGGAGATGGCCTTGATGGCCGCCGAGGAAGGCCGGGATCTTGAGGCGCGGGTGGCCTCGCTGGGCCTCGCCGTGCAGTTGGGCATCGTCCCGCCGGATCCCACGGATTCCCGCAACACCGTGCTCGAGATCCGCGCCGGTGCGGGCGGTGCCGAGAGCGCCCTCTTCGCCGCCGACCTCTTCCGCATGTACCAGCGGTACGCCGAGGACCGCGGATGGAAGGTCGAGCTGATGGATTCCAGCCCGTCCGACCTCGGTGGTCTCAAGGAGGTCATCTGCCTGGTCACCGGCGAGGACGTCTACAAGCGCCTCAAGCACGAATCCGGTGTCCATCGG
This sequence comes from Akkermansia muciniphila, assembly GCA_945860685.1. Taxonomy (GTDB): domain Bacteria; phylum Verrucomicrobiota; class Verrucomicrobiia; order Limisphaerales; family UBA9464; genus SXXZ01. The sequence continues at coordinate 1,193 of CAMASJ010000183.1, read as the reverse complement.
GTCCAACGGGTCCCGGCCACCGAGGCCCAAGGGCGCATCCATACCAGCACCGTCACTGTGGCCGTGCTGCCCGAGGCCCAGGAAGTCGACGTGGTGATCAAGCCCGAGGACCTCGAGATCAACGTCTGCCGCGCCGGCGGGCACGGAGGGCAGGGGGTGAACACCACCGATTCCGCGGTCCGGGTCTTCCACAAGCCGTCGGGCATCGAGGTCCGCTGCCAGGACCAGCGTTCCCAGCAGAAGAACAAGGCGCAGGCGATGATGGTCCTCCGTTCGCGGTTGCTGGAGCGGAAGATGGCCGAGGAGAACGCCAAGTACGCCCAGGCCCGGAAGGACCAGGTCGGCACGGGCGAACGGTCGGAGAAGATCCGCACCTACAATTTCCCGCAGAACCGGGTCACCGACCACCGGCTCGAACTCACCCTTTATAACCTCTCCGTCTTCATCGAAGGCGATCTGGAACCGATGCTCCGACCCCTCGTGGAGTCCGAGCTCAAGTCCCGGCTCGCCGCACTGGAAGCCCAATCCCATGTCTGACATCCGTGCCCTGATCTTCGACTGCGACGGCACCATCGCCCACACCATGCCCCTCCATTGGCGGGCATGGAACGCCACCACGGTCCGCTACGGACTCGTGTTTCCGGAAGAGCGGTTCTACGCGCTGGGCGGCGTGCCGGCCCGGCAGATCCTCCGCCAGTTGTGCGTTGAGCAGGGGCGTCCGGAGCTGGATCCCCTGGCCATCGCCAAAGAAAAGGAAGGCGTCTATCTGGGCCTGCTCTCGGAAGTCACACCGGTGGAGCCCGTGCTCGAGATCGCCCGCCAGAACCGGGGCAAGCTTCCGATGGGCATCGCCACCGGCGGTTCGCGCCCGGGAATTCCGACCGTGCTCCGGCACCTCGGGATCTTCGACTGGTTCGGTGCCGTGGTGACCAGCGAGGACGTCGTGAACCAGAAGCCGGCCCCGGACATCTTCCTCGAGGCCGCAAGGCAGCTCGGCGTCGAACCCCGTCATTGTCGCGCCTTCGAGGACACCGACCTCGGGATGCAGTCGATCGTTTCCGCCGGCATGGAAGCCGTGGATGTGCGTCTCATGCCCGAATATCCAGGCCGTCGCTGAAAAGGTCAGGCGCCGGCCGGGAATGAAAGAGCGTCCGATCCCGGGGGCTCTTCGCTGACCGGTTGTCCCTCAATGA
>CAMASJ010000182.1 GCA_945860685.1 Akkermansia muciniphila | reverse complement strand
GGGACCGGTCGAGGGAGCTTCGGCGGAACGTGGGTGGCCAATCGGTCGCCGAAGATGGGCTGTTTGTCAGCATCGGTCGCTCCGGACGGCCTTGGACCTGGGGGCTGGACGGGGAAATCGCCCTGGCGGCGTCCAGTGGTCAAAACGAGCGGAAACCGGTCGGACGTGTCGGAGGGCGCCTGGAGTATCGTCCGACGGTGCGGCATAGCGTCGGAATCCAATCCCGCTATGGCGATCCGGTGCTGGCCATGGATCTGGCGCCGGTGATCTCGACCGGATTCAACAGCGATTGGCAGATCAGCGACCGGGATCGGTTGAATCTCGGTGGGGGACTGGAGCAGGTCCCCAGCACCGGGGAAGGTCGGTGGTTCGGTACCGTCCACGCCCGCCGAGTCCGGGCCAATGGTCATGAGATCTCTGCCCGGGGCCAGACCGTGTTGACCGACCTAGGCGACAGCGAAACCGGCGTATTCCTGCAGTACTCCATACCGTTCGGGCTTCCTGTCGGGCACAGGAAGGGTTTGGTCCGAATCCATGGCCGGATCGTGGACTTGGATGACGGGCTGAAGGTGGGTGTCTCCAAGGCGCTGGTCACCCTGAACCGCGAATGGAAGACCCTGACCGCCGCCAATGGTTCCTTCGAGTTTCCCAACCTGCGTCCGGGCAAGTACGTGTTGGAGTTGGAGGCGCGATCCATAGGATTCGGAAGGGTGGTGGCCGCGACTTCACCGATCGTGATCCAAGCCCGGGCGGATGGAATCAGCCGGGTGGAGGTTGGAGTCACCGCCGCTGCCGCCATCGAGGCAACGATCACCATCTTCGAAGACTCCACTTCCGTCACTGGTTCCCCAGCGAAGGGGTTTGGCGAACGTTATCGGCCGGCGAGTCCCCACGTTGGAGAGGTCGTTGAGATCCGAATGGAAAAGGCGGTTCGAAGGACGTTGACCGATGCCAAGGGCGTGGCGCGCTTCACCGGGCTGGTTCCGGGGACCTGGTCGATCCAATTGGGGCTAGGCCGACTTCCTGCGAACCACCAGATCGAAAAGTTCGAGCCGACCTTTCCCGTCCGCCCGGGTGAAACACACCGGTTACAGATCCGTGTCCTTCCAAGAATCCGCGTCCTCCGCTTCATCGATTCCGACACCTGAAATTGTAAACGATGCAAATCCAAGGATGGGCTCCGGCTGCCCATCCGGCATGGACGGGTCCATGAATCATCGTCTGGCGCCGAGGACGACCTTGTTCGTTCCGAGGCACTTCGAATCCAAACCATGAACACATTGCCTGATCGCTTGAGTGTTGCCGGACCGCCGAAGCTGCTTCGGGTAGCCGTGGTTCAGGGCGACGTGACTGTTCGGGAGGGGCTCCGCTGGCATCTTGGGGGGCTTCCTGAAATCGAATGCGTGAAGACCTACCAATCCATCCAAGGACTTCTGGATGCGGATTCACTTTGGTCGCCACATGTCGTGATGATTGAGCATGCGTCGGATGCGCTGCAGATGCGGCGTTGGTTGGCTCGGGTCCGGGTGGCGATTCCTGTTGCGCGTTGCCTGGTTTACGCCGATTCCGCACCCATCGGTGAGGTGGCGGAACTGCTGCAGCAAGGGGTCGCAGGGTTCGTCCTCAGTTCCGACTCGCGAACCTTTCTCCAGGACGCGGTTTTGGCAGTCGCCCGCGGCGGAATGCCGGTCTCTCCTCAATTGACCCGGCAGTTGATGCAGGTCTTCGTTGTTCCGCCATGGGTAGCCAAGCCGATGCCGACTCCCGAGCTTTCAACGCGGCAGAAGGAATTGATCGAAGGACTTTCCCGGGGACTCCGCTATCAGGACCTCGCAACCCAGATGGGCGTGAGCATCGAGACGGTTCGAACCCATGTGCGTCGCGCCTACGGCAAGCTCCATGTCAACAGCCGTACCGAAGCGGTGGCCAAGTTTGTTCGTGCCTGCGAAATCGGGCGTACGACCGTTCACTCTGTCGCCTGAGGTACGAATCCGTCCTTCCCCGCCGAACACCCGAAAAGCGGAGAGGCCCTTCAACCGCTGCGCGTTGCCCGGGTTGATCTGTCGGAACCCCCCGTTCTTCCAGATCGCCTAGAAACTCGGTGGGTTCGGCAGTCTCGAACTGGTCAGTCTGGCTCGCGCTTCGAGCACGCGGCGGGAAGCTTCTTCCTCAGTGGTGCCGCCCGCGGTCAAGTGCCCCATCTTGCGTCCTGGACGGGCCTCCGCCTTGCCGTAGAGGTGCAGCTTCACTTCGGGATCCCGCAACGCGGAGGCCCAGTCCGGAGTTCCTGAGGTCCAACGGTCTCCCAGCAGATTGGCCATCGCGGCGGGGCTTTTCAGGCGAGGCGAACCTAGGGGCAAACCGCAGACGGCCCGTACCTGTTGCTCGAACTGGCAGGTGGTGGCGACGTCCAGGGTCAAATGCCCCGAATTGTGGGTCCGTGGCGCCAACTCGTTGACCAGCAGTTGGCCTGAGCGGGTCACAAACAGTTCCACGGTCAGCAGGCCGACCACCTTCAATGCCTCCAGGATGCCATGAGTCAACTGGATCGACTCCCGGGTGAGTTCCGGTGGGATCGCCGCGGGGGCGAAGGTCAGGTCCAGAATGTGGTTCTCATGCCGGTTTTCGAAGACCGGAAACGCCTCGAATCCACCATCCAACGTCCGCGCTGCCACCACACTGACCTCCTTCTCGAAGTCGACGTACGCCTCGAAGATTCCTTCGGCGCCCCTCAGTCCAGCGAAGGCTTCCGGGATCTCGGACTCGGACCGGATCTTCCGCTGGCCCTTGCCATCGTAGCCGAAACTGGCGGTCTTCAGGACCGCCGGAAGGCCCAGGTCGCGAACGGCCTGACGCAGGTCGTCTTCGGATCGGATCGCCCGGAACGGGGTGACTGGGAAGCCATGGGTCTGGAGGAAGGTCTTCTCGCGAAGACGGTGTTGGGTCACGTGGAGGACCTCGCCATCCGGTCGCACGGGCACGATTTCCGCGCAGGTCCGGCTGGTGGCGCTGGGCACGTTCTCGAATTCGAAGGTCACCACATCGACCCCTCGGGCGAATTCCCGGACCTTGTCCAGGTCCTCGTACGCCGCCGTGAACTCGAGGTCGCCAACCTGGCCGGCGGGAGTGTCGGTGTCCGGCGAGAAGATGTGGACGCGATACCCCAGCCGCCGCGCGGCAATGGTGAACATGCGACCCAACTGGCCGCTTCCCAGCACTCCCAAGGTGGCTCCGGGAAGGACGACAGGACTCTTCGTGGACATCGGAAGGGTGGAGACTAGGTGGCCGTGGGACGATTGGGAAGCCGCTGGACGGCTCGAGTGTGTGCGCGCTCGGGGATCCGCCCTGGGACTTGTGTCCCCGTGGGCGGGTCACCACATTGGTCGCCCACGTCATGTCGCCGCTTCCGTTCGAGATCGCCCTCGCCCTCCGCTACCTGCGGCCGAAGAGGACGTTTGTCTCCATCATCACCCTGATCTGCGTCCTCGGTGTCACCCTCGGGGTGGCGGTGCTGATGATCGTCATCGCGGTGATGACCGGCTTTGGCGAGCAGTTGCGCGAAAGGATCGTGGGATTCAGCGCCCATGTTCGTGTCGAGGCGCCGGAAAGGCCTCTGTCCGGTTGGAAGAACCTGGCGGCGGTGGTGTCCACGAATCCTGCCGTTCGTGCTGTGGCCCCCTATGTGAACACCCAGGTGCTCATGGAGACCCAGCCCAAGGAGGGCAATCCCAGGCCATTCGCTCCCGTTGTCCGCGGTGTGGATCCCTCGCTGGAACCCCGGGTGTCCGACGTCGCGTCAAACATCGTCTCCGGTCGGTTCGACCTCGGACCCAACAAACTCCTTCTCGGGACCTCGTTGGCAGCGGCACTCAAGGTCCATGTCGGCGACCGCCTTTCCGTCTATTCGCTCCCGGCCTTGAAGCGAATGAGGGAGGCTTGGGAGGCGGGCCGGCGCGAAGCCTCGTTGGCACAGAACTTCGAGGTGTCGGGCATTTTCGACGCCGGACTCTACGACCTGAACACGTCGGTGATCCTGACCGGGCTTGAGGACGCGCAGGATCTCCATGGCCTCGGCGAGGATGTCACCGGGATCACGGTCATGCTCCACAACCCGGACATGCCGACGACTTCCCGGGTCGAGCGGGAACTCTGGTCGGAGCTCGACGGCGGCTACTCGGTCAGTTCGTGGATGACCGACAATTCCCAGCTTCTGGGCGCGTTGGTGGTGGAGAAGAACATGATGTTCTACCTGCTGTTCTTCATCGTGATCGTGGCGGCCTTCGGCATCATGAGCGCCCTGATCACCTTCGTGGTCCAGAAGACCCGCGAGATCGGGATGTTGAAGGCGCTCGGCGCCACGCCCCGTCAGGTCGCGTTGATCTTTCTCACCCAGAGCCTCGCGGTCGGCGTCGTGGGAGTGGTCTGCGGCTACCTCCTGGGTTGGACCGGAATCCGGTTTCGAAACGAGTTCCTCCACTTCATGAACTCCACCTTCGGTCTCGATCTGTTCCCGGCCCAGCTCTACCAGTTTCAGGAATTGCCGGCCCGCATCGTCACCTCGGACGTGGTCGTGATCTGCGGCGGATCGCTGGTGATCTGCCTCCTGGCCGGCGTGTTGCCCGCCCTCCGTGCCGCTTGGCTCCAACCGGTGCAGGCGCTCCGCAATGAATGACACGTCACCTATCCTGAAGGCCCGCGCTGTCCGGAAGAGCTACCAGCTCGGCCGCCGCCGCTTGGATGTGCTGCGGGGAGTCGATCTGGAGGTTGCTCCCGGAGCCTTTGTGGCGTTGCGGGGGGCGTCCGGTGCCGGCAAGAGCACGCTGCTTCACCTCCTGGGCGGATTGGACCGACCCGATTCCGGAACCATCGAGGCGAAGGGGCTGGACCTCACCGCACTCGACACAAATCGGCTCACCCGGTTCCGCAACGAGGATGTCGGTCTCATCTTCCAGGCCTTCCATCTGCTGCCCGAGCTGGACGCCTTGGAGAACGTGATGCTCCCGGCCCGAATGGCTCGTCGCCCCGTTCCGGAGGCCCGCGATTCGGCCATGCCGTTGCTTCAACGGGTCGGACTCGGTGACCGGCTGGACCATCGGCCGGGAGAGCTGTCGGGCGGCGAACAGCAGCGGGTGGCCATCGCCCGCGCCCTGGTCAATCGTCCGTCCATCATCCTGGCCGACGAACCGACCGGAAACCTGGACTCCAAGAACGGAGAGGAGATCGTCCGCCTGCTCCTGGAGATCCGAAAAGAGCGGGGGATGACCTTGGTGGTGGCCACCCACGACGCCGAGTTGGCGGCAATGGCCGACCGGGTCGTCCAGCTCGTGGACGGACTTGTCGCCGAGTGAAGTGTCGCCACGCTGCCGCCGCCCAGGTTGCGCGGCAGACCCCGGCACGGCGTCAGGACTTCCGGGACAGTTCCACGATCCGGTCGAAGACGGCCTTTTCCAGCGGCATGACGCTGAGCCGCGACTGCCGGATCAGGGGCATCTCGGCCGTGATCGGATCCGCCTTGAGCGTTGCCAGGTCGACCGGGCGTGCGAGGGGCTTCTTCGGTGCGATATCGACGGCGGACCAGTCGCCCTCGGTCGCGGTGGGATCCGGATAGGCCTCGGCGACCACCTCGGCGATGCCGACAACCTGCTTGTCGGTGACGCTGTGGTAATAGAGGACCGGATCCCCCTTCTTCATGGCCCGGAGGCTCAGACGCGCCTGGAAGTTCCGGACGCCGGTCCAGGCGGTCTTGCCGTCGGCGACCAGTTGGGACCACGGGTACGCCTCGGGTTCCTGTTTCACGAGCCAGTGCTGCTTCGGCATGTCGGGATCGTGGCGTGAACCGGCTCTTGGGCAAGCCGCGGGCTCGGCATCGAGGACTTCTATCCAGGTCCCTATTCCGTCATTTTCAGTGTGTGTCCGACGACGTGAAGAGCCGACATGACGCGCTGGTCGCCCGAATCCGGGAGTGGGACCACGCCTACTACGTCCTCGCTGCCCCGTTGGCGAGCGACCTCGAGTACGACCGTGTGTACCGGGAGCTCCTCCAGTTGGAGTCGGAACATCCGGAACTGGTCTCGCCGGATTCCCCGTCTCAACGTGTCGGTGGCGCACCGTCCGGCGGTTTCCGTCGGGTGGAACACCTGCGTCCGATGCTTTCGCTGGAGAAGGTCGAGGCGTCCGAAGTCCCGCCGCCCGACGCGGAACCCGACCGCGAACGGCGCAACCGCCGTCAGGACGAGAACACCCTGGGTGCGCTTGTCTCCTGGTATCGGGAGATCCGGCGAACCCTCCACGGCGGCGTGCCGGAGGATCCCTTCGCCGCGCCGGTGCCGCTGGTGATGGAGCCCAAGGTGGACGGGGTCTCGATCGGACTTCACTACCGGCATGGGAAGCTGGTGCTCGGCGTGACCCGCGGCGACGGCCGGGCCGGGGATGACATCACCGCCAACCTCCGCACCATCCGGTCGATCCCGCTGGAATTGGATCTGCCGGATCCTCCGGCGCTCGTGGAGATCCGCGGGGAGGCCTACATCAGCCAGAAGGACTTCGCCGCGATGAACGCGGCCATGGCGGCGGCGGGCGAGAAGGCCTTTCCCAACGCCCGGAACGCCACCGCCGGGGCGCTGAAGCAGTTGGATCCTCGGGAGGTGGCGAAACGGCCGATCCGCGCGGTCTTCTATGCCGTCGGCGCCTGCGAGGGCATCCGGTTTGAGAGCCATTCGGAGTTGTTGCGGCGCTTGGCCCAATGGGGCCTGCCGATCCAGGGGATCTGGTGGGCCCGTCCCGACATGGAGGCGCTGCTGCAGGTGTACCGGGACGAGGTGGTCGCGGGTTACGACGAGGGCCGGGACCTGCGCAGCCGACTGCCCTATGAGATCGATGGCGTGGTGATCAAGGTGGACCGGTTCGACGACTGCGCGCGCATCCCGGAGAAGCGCCGCGCTCCCGGCTACTCGATCGTGCACAAGCCGGTGCCGTGGATCACACCCGCCGAGACGGTGTTGAAGGCGATCACCATCCAGGTGGGCCGGACCGGCGTGCTCACGCCGGTCGCGGAGCTCGAACCGGTGTTCGTCCAGGGATCCACCGTGTCGCGCGCCACGTTGCACAACGAGGACGAGATCCGCAGGAAGGACATCCGCATCGGCGACTCGGTGGTCGTCCGCAAGGCGGGCATGGTGATTCCGGAGGTGGTGGAGGTCATCCGGACCCGGCGACCGGAAGGCGCGGCGGAGTTCGACCTGCTCCGGCATGTCGGCGGCCGTTGTCCTGCCTGCGGCGGTGCGATCGCCAAGGAGAAGGTGGCTTCGGGCGAGGTCGAAGAGGTGGCCTGGCGGTGTGTCAACGTCGCGGGTTGCCCTGCGCAGAGGACCCGTCGGCTCGAACACTTCGCCATGCGCAAGGCGTTGGACATCGAGTCCCTCGGCGGGATCGTGGCCGAGAAGCTGGTCGAACGCGGTCTGGTACAGGAGCCCTTGGACCTGTTCGGGCTGACCGCCGAATCCCTCGCGACCCTGAACCTGGGTACCCACGAGGATCCACGGACGTTCGGTGCGAAGAACGCGGCGAAGGTGCTGGCCGCCGTCGAACGGGCGCGGAGCCAGCCGTTGAACCGTTGGCTGCATGCCCTGGCGATCCCATCGGTCGGCGAGACCATGTCCCACGAAGTCGCGCTGCTGCACGGGGACCTGGCGGCCGTGGTGGAGTCGGAGATCCTGCGCGGCATCGCCCGTCTCGGTGCGCTCTACGACGAGTTGGAGGCGTTGCCGTCCCACTCGGGACAGGCGGCGGCCGCACTGGACGCGACCGAACGGGAGGATCGCAGGGTGGCGGCCGAAGACCTGAAGCGACGCATCGAAGAGCAAGGGCAGCGGCTGGTGGAACTGGGCGCGGCCGAGCCGAACGCCAAGTGGGCCCAGTTGCGCGAAAAGGGAAGCACCGCGGTGCCCGAGTACCTGCCTCGGATCGAGTACGGCGCGGCATCGGCGTTGGTCGCATTCGTGGATTCGGAGGCGGGACGGAAGATCCTTTCCCGGCTCGAATCGTTGGGCATCCATCCGGCGTCGCCCAAGGTCGCTCCGCCCTCGGCCTCAGCCTCGGCCGCGGTGGCCGGCAAGACCTTCGTCCTCACGGGTACGCTACCGTCTCTCTCCCGCGACGAGGCTGGGGCGATGATCCGTGCGGCTGGTGGAAAGGTCACCGGTTCGGTCAGTCGGAACACGGACTACGTCGTCGCCGGTGAGGCCGCGGGCTCGAAGCTGGACAAGGCCAAGGACCTGGGGGTCGCGGTGCTCGACGAGGCGGGCCTCCGTCAGCTCCTCGGAGGATGATCCAGGTCCCGCGGCCTGCGGTGCCGCGTTGTCCGAAATGGAAAACGGCGGCGGAGATCCGTGATCCCCGCCGCCGTCTTGTTTTGCCCAGATTGTCCTACGCTCTGGGCGTGGCCTCAGAGGCCGATGGCTCGCAGCAGTTGAGCCGGATCCAGGATGTCGATGGTCGAGGTGGACCAACGTCCGTCGACGGGGATCTGCACCGGTCCCACCGGGGTCCATGGTCCGTTCATGTCCGGCGCGGTCTGGACCTGGAAGCGGGTTCCGGGACGACCGTAGACCGTGAGGGAGTCGGCGCCGTTCAGCTGCAGGACCGGCTCACGTCCGATGAGGATCAGTGTGCCCGCGCGGGAGAGGGTGGAGGCCACCGGTTCGGCCGCGGCCTTGATTCCCGTGATCTGCGTCGGATTGACGACGAACAGGTCCGAGGCATCGCCCGGAACGGTGGTGAAGCGGAAGTCCGCCACATGGCGGTCCGTGGTGAGCGAAGTGCCGCTCGCCAGTTCGAGGCGCACGGTGACGCCGTCGGCCGTGAGGTCCGACAGGGTAGCCGAGAGGACGTCCGGCGCGAGTCCGCCGAGGGAGACCGAGGCGAGGGCACCCGGAGGCAGCGGCAGGCGGAAGCTTACGTTGGTGATGCCGGGGTCGGCGTTGAGTCCGAGGGGCAGCGACGCAGACTGTCCGTTGAGGACGTTGGTCGAGCCCACGGCCACGAGCAGGTCGGCGGTGGTGTCGCGGACGAAGACCGTGAAGGCGATCTCCGATGTGGCCGCCGGAGTACCCGAGTCGGCGACACGCACACGAACGAGGTTGGTCGATGGACCCTGGTCGCCGCGGGGACGCCAGGTGAAGAGACCCGTCGCCGGATCCAACGTGGAGCCAGTCGGGCCCTGGAGAAGCGAGTAGCTCAGGGTCTGGGCCGGCCGGTCGTCGTCGGTGGCCTCCACGGCCAGCTCCAACGGGAACCGTTCGGTGATCAGGAAGTCCGGCAGCGCCGTGACGCGGGGAGGCTGGTTCGCCTCGCGGACGGTGATGGCGAGGGTCCGGGTCACGGAGGCCGCGGGGCTGCCATTGTCGGTGGCGCGGATCCTCACCTCCCGGGTCGCCGGTCCGTCGCCGTCGGTGGTCTGCCACCGCATCGAGCCGGTGGCGGCATCGAAC
>CAMASJ010000181.1 GCA_945860685.1 Akkermansia muciniphila | reverse complement strand
GTTGGTGGTCTTGCCCGAACCGGTCTCGCCGAGAAGTGCCAGGTAGGCGGGGGAAGAATCTTCCTTGGCCCAGGCGACCAGCGTTTCGAGGACGTCGACTCCGGAGAAACGCACTTGGGGCGCTTGCTTCGTCGAGTCTTCCACCTCCTCCTTTCGTTCCGAATCGTCGGAACCAAAGCGGGTCCTGTGGGCCACGGTTCGGATGTAGCAGTAATCCGGTAGTGCGCCGGACTTGGCGGCCAGCCTTTGGAGTCGGAGTTCCGCGTGTTCGCCGGGGTCCTCCATCGAGGGTTGGACCGTCTCGGGCACCGGATTCCGGTCGGCCCAGGCGGCCAAGCGCTCCGCCACCGCCCGCAGGAAGGCAGTGCGGCCCTTCTCCGTCTTGGGCAACGAACGGAACGATCTGCCCCTCAAGGCAAAGACGTGGATTGGATTGAGCAGACGGTTCTGGTCCTTGCCGGGCTCGAAGTCCTTCAAGGCGATCGGAAACGGAGGGGCCTTGGCGGATTCCCCGAGGAAGTGGGGCATCTCGACTTCCTGGATGAACGGCCGGGAGAGGTACGTGGGAGACACAAATAGCAAGCCGAGCTGGCAGCGGCCCATTGCCTTCCGGATCTCCGCCTCGTTCTCCTCTCCCGGAACGATGCCACCGTGCGGGGTGATCTCGTCGAAGCGCCAGAACCGGAACGACCGGCCCGGAGCCCGCAATGGGAGGATTTTGTGAAGTCCCTCCAGGAACTCCGAGACGAGGTCCACCTCGGCGACTGCGAAGCTGACGAAGACATGGATCGTGTCCGGCATCGCCTGCTGAGGCTGATAGACCCCGGCGCGATCCAGCGATTCGGTGCTCCGGGCGACCATCCGTTGCAGGCGGAGGTCCACCAGACTGTCTCCTTCGAAATGGCATACGACCTCCTGCGGTTGGCGGTTCCGGGTCTTCGGTTGGATCAGGACCAGCCGCCGGCCACAGGCCTCCGAGACCCGGGCCAGGTCCGAGCGGAAGCTGGAGAAGGTGGTGCGGAGCGATTCGCCGGAGAGCCGCGGAAAGAGGGACTCCGCGATCTGGGCCGTTGTGGGGCGATGACCGGACTTCTCGACCAACGAACGCAGAAGTCCGATCCGTTCGATGAATGCGGCACATTCCGAATGGCGATGGAACAGGTCCTCGCGGGTCTCCGCCGACTTCCGGAGCTGATCGAGGTGTTGGAGGACGTCGTTGGCTTCGAGGGCGTTCATGGGATCAGGGGAGGAGAGTCGGGGGTGTGGCCTGAGGAAGGCGTTCGAGATCGAGTGGGCGGGTCCATTCCGGAAAGATGGCGACGCGGGCCAAGAGCGTTCCGCGTTGGATCTGTGCGATGAGCCGATACGGATGATCCGGTGAGGAGTTGTCGTAGATCGTCACCTCGTCGACCCACGCGAGTACCGTCGCCAGATTCCGAAGCGACCGATGGTACCGTGAGAGGATCTTTTCTTCGGGAACGGAGTGCCCTCCGACGCCGACCCGTTGGCGGACCCGGAGAATCGAGAGGTCCGCCGAGGCGAGCCCAATGTAGTGGACGGAAATCCGGTATTCCGCCCGCTGCGCCTCCTTCAGGAAGCCGATCTTGTATCCAAAGGGGTCGCTGAAAACCGTTTCGAATCCGAAGTCCTCACCGGTCGCCAGGAGCCGCTTCCTTTCCGCTTCGGCGATCTCAAATGCCTCTCGGGCATGAGCCTCCGCCTCGATGCCGAATCGGTTCCTGGCCAGCCCATCCGGGTCGACCCAAGGAATCGAGGACTTCCCCAGAAGTCTCCCGAAGAGCGTGCTTTTGCCCGCTCCATTGGGTCCTGCAAAGAGGATCAAGATCGGCCTCATTACGTTAATTACGTTTAACTTACGTTAGGTTTCCGCGGAATGGAAGATGGATCCGAGGGGATTCAATCCGGGAGGAAGCGCCCTTCGTGGATGCGTCCGAAAACCCGGGAGCCGTCCCGGCCTACACGGACCAGCTTCCCGGGCGAGGAGGGGTCGACGCCGAAGAGATACTCGTGCTCTTCGAAAAGGCGGTTCCGGAAATCACCAAAGTGACTGCCTTCACGGAGTTTGGAGAGAGCGGAAAGCAGGCGTTCGCCCGAGGATTCCGGGGTCGAAGGAGTGGATTGGAGCGTGGTCGGTCTCTTCAAGGCCAAGGACTCCTGGACCGTCAAGTGGACCTCGGCCTGCTGACCCAAACGAGCCCAATGCTCGATCTGACCCGTGACCGAACGATCCGCGATCTCGGCCGCGATTCGGGCCGCTTGGACCAGATCGCCCGACACCTTGATCGCCACCGCCTTGGAACGCTCTTCCGACATCGAGGTATCGCGGACGCTGAGGGCTTTGTATCGGCCATCTCCTGACATGGGTTGCAAAATGCAACCCGGCGCCACCTCTGTCAATATCCCGACAGGCTTAGGCCATCAGAGCCGATTCCGGCCAAAATGCGGCGGAGGAGGGAGGCCTCACGCCAAGGCGCGAAGCCGCCAAGGAAGGACGACTCGAGACTGCGTGTTCCGTGCCGGAAGCGGACTTCCTGAAGGGATCTCGGCTTCTGTTCCGAATCCCACACCCCCTTCGCGCCTTGGCGGCTTTGCGCGCCTATCCCTCCTGCCTCGTTCCGGCTCACTCCGCCTTGGCCTGCTGGACGGAAGGGGCGACGAGCTTCCAGACGCGGCCCTTGCCGGGGGTCAGGCCGATGTTGCCGTTGGTCATCACGTACACCTCGCCGGCGTCGTCCTGCCCGAAGGCCACCACGTAGCCGCCCAGCTTCGCCGGACTGGCCAGCTCCAGCGGTTCCACGGTCCACTCGGACTTCGGGTCGGCCGGCCGGTGCGCGACGAGCAGCGTGCCGCCGGGCACGCCCCAGATGCGGCCCCAGTCGCCGTAGATGTAGTCGCCGGCAAGGCCCGGGAGCGCGGTGCCGCGGTACACGTAGCCGCCGGTCACGCTGATGCCGTAGGCGTCCGCGTCCTTCTTGAAGCCGTTCCGGTTCTTGTAGCGGGCGATCGGACCGACGATCGGTTCGCCGCGCGGTCCGACGGCAGGCGTCTCGGCCGTGGGCTTTTCCGCGGCCTTCGGATTGAACCCGACGAAGCCCTCGGTCAGGCGCCAGCCGTAGTTGCCGCCCTTCTCGATGCGGTTGACCTCCTCCCAGAGCGTCTGGCCGACGTCCGCGGAGTAGAAGGCGTGGTCGCCGCCGCGGTCGAAGCCGAGTCCCCACGGGTTGCGGATGCCGTACGCCCAGATCTCGGGGAGCGCGACGGTGCCGTCGGCGAAGGGGTTGTCCTTCGGGATGCCGTGACCCTCGGGCACGTTGACGTCGATGCGCAGGATCTTGCCAAGGAGCGTCTTCAAGTTCTGGCCGTTGCCGCCCTCGGGGCGCTTGCCGTCGTCGTTCGCGTTGCCGCCGTCCCCGACGCCCACGTAGAGGAAGCCGTCCGGGCCGAAGGCGATGCGGCCGCCGTTGTGGTTGGAGTAGGGCTTGTCGATCTCGAGCCGGATCTTCTCGGAAGCCGGGTCGATGGCAAGGGGCTCGGCGGCGGGGAGGGTGAACTCGGAGACCCGCAGCGTGCAGTCCCAGTTGGTGGGGGCGGAATCCCGGCGCGACGCGGTGTAGGCGACGAAGACCCGGCGGTTCCGGGCGAAGTCGGGATGGAGTGCGAGGCTGAGGACGCCGCGTTCGTCGAAGCCGCCATGGTTCAATGCGGAGAGGCGGTTGGTGAGGTTCAGCACCGGCGCCTCGCGCAGTTGGCCGGGCTTCTCGAGCAGCCGGACGTAGCCGGGTTGGTCCACGATCAGGGCGCGGCCGCCGGGCAGCGCGGCGTAGGCCAGCGGCGAGGTGAGGCCGTCGGCGACGAGTTCGAGGGAAACCTTCGGGGCGGCCTCGGCCAGCGGGGCGAGCGCGGCGAGTGCGAGCGACAGGGTCAGCGAACGCAGGGTCATGCAAGGACCATGTCGTGGACCCGGAAAGGCCGCAACCCCGCGACGAACGGCCCTGCAGGACGGCAGCAGGGTCTTTCGGTGGCGCCGACGGTCGTGCCCGGTACTGTCCTTCCCATGCGTCTGCAAGGAACCTTCCTCGCCACGGTCCTGATCGCCCTGCCGTTGGTGGGTGAGACGACCATCCCGGATCCGGCCACGTTGCCCTACCGTGCCTTCGCCGACCTGGCCGACAAGGTGGACGCGTTCCGCGACAAGGAGCGGCTCGACCTGCGAGTCCGCGTGACGCCGAAGGATCCGGCCGACACCGGGCCGATCCGGCTCGAGGTCCGATCGAGGTCGGGCGTGAAGCCCGTGGAGGTGGCGGCCGACGGCGGGTTGGTCGACTTCCCGACGACGCCGGCGTTGAGGGAGGAGAACCCTCCGGTGGTCGCCAACCGTCCCAAGGGCACGCTGCACCTGGGCGTCCGTGTGGTCCTGAAGCGCCCCGAGGAGGCCGGCGACGAGACGGTCGGCTGGTATCAGAAGGCGCTCGACCAGGCGAACGCCGCGGCGAAGAAGCTCGGTGGCAGGCTCGGCTTCCTGGTGCCGAAGTCCAAGGCGTTGCTGGTGGAGTTCCCGAAGTCCGAGAAGGGACGCGTGGTGGTGACGACCGGCGCGGTGGAAACCGTGATCGAGGCCGATGCGAAGGGCTCGGCGGGGCTCGCCTTGGGGAACCATCCCGCCGGCTCGCGGATCCGCTTCGAACCCGCACCCACGTCGATCCAGCCGGACTGAACCGCGATACCCGTCCATACGCCTTCCACCCGATCTGCGTCGCTGCCCATTGCACCCCGCGTTCCCCAGCGCGCTTCTCTTCCTCCGGATCCTCGGCGGTCCGGAGGTGGAGCCCGTTTCCGGCCACCGGTATCTCCTGTTGGAACCCGCGCCGTGGCCGGAGTCCGAACAGGCGGCCCAGGTGTTGGGAGGTCACCTGGCCTCCATCGGGAGCCCGGAGGAACAGCGATGGGTCTTCAGCACCTTCGGGAACCGCGGAGGCGTCGAGCGGAGCCTGTGGATCGGACTCTCCCGATCGACACTCGGCGGTTCGTTCAGCTGGTCCGACGGCAGCGTCACGACGTACCGGAACTGGCTGCCGGGCCAGCCTGATGACGCCTTGGGCGGCGAACCATATGTGCACCCGATCTCCCGGACCAACGGGTTCGGACATCCCGGCGGAACCTGGAACGACCTGAGAACGCCCGGGGCGCCGTTCACCGATTTCGACCCGGTCTGCGGCGTGGTGGAACTGCCTCCATTGGAACTTCGGTTTGATGCAGCGCCAACCGCCGGTTCGCCGGGGTTCTCCTGTCCTACGCTGCCCGGGTTCCTCTACCGGATCGAAAGGACGGACGACCTTGTCACGGGCGAGTGGGTCGACGCGGGCGTTTCGGTATTGGGGGACGGACTTCCCTGGGTCACGGAACTTCCGGCCGCCGCCGCCGAGGCCCGGTCCTACCGGGTGGTCGAGACGGCGCCGGCGACCTCGGTTTCGAGTGTGGTGCACTTGGGATCGCAGGGGCGATGATCTCCCCACCGTGCCGCTCCGGACGTCCGCGGCTCCTGCAGTCGGGCATACCTGCCTTTGTGGATCGCCCTTTCCACTGTGGCGGTTTCCCGCGCGAACGGTGCGGGGCTCGCTTCCCCGGGTCGGATTCACGGTCCGCTTGGAATCGTCCGTCGAACGGGATTGATCCGCTGCGCTGCGGTTCCTAGGGTCCGAGGGCCATGGATACGCCGTCCGACCGCCCGCTCCGGATCCTGCGCATCGCGCAGGTCGTCCGGAACCGTTCCGGCGGCATGTCGCGGACGATGTTCCTGACCGGGGACGAACTGGAGCGCCGGGGCCACACGGTGGACTACTGGTTCGAGGAGGACATCCCCATGGCCCTTCCTCCCCAGCTTTGGCGATTCGTTGCACCGTGGCAGGTCCGTCGGCAGCTGCTGAGGGAACGTCGAGCGGGACGGGAATGGGATGTGATCGAGGTGCACGAACCGCTGGGGACGCTCCTGGTCTCCCGACGCCGGATCCGCTCCCGGATCGTGGTGCTCTCCTTCGGACTCGAGGAGCGGTCCCGGCTGGCCTCGCTCGACTACCGCCAACGGAAGGGCATCCCGATCTCCCTCAAGGACCGCTACTCGCCCCTGACCGTCGTCTGGCAGGCGCAGTGGGCCACACGTCATGCCGACCACGTGCTCTGCTCGAACCCCGCGGATCGGGGACATCTGGTGGCCGCGGGGGTGGATCCGCGCCGTGTGACCCGGCACTTCAGCGGCGTGGAGAGGGAGTTCCTCGAGGCGGAGCCCTCGCCGGCGTCCGGACGTTCCGGGATCCTGTTCCTGGGCACCTGGATGGACCGGAAGGGAGTCCGGGACCTGGCGCCGGCCGTCTCGGAGGTCCTGCGACGGCATCCCGACTGGACCTTCACTGCGGCCGGCGGCCTCAAGACCGCGCCGAGGGTCCTCGAGGACTTCGATCCGTCGCTGCACCCGCGCATCCGGGTCCTACCCGAGGTGCGGGGGACCGAGGCGCTGATCCGGCTCTATGCCTCGCACGCGGTGTTCGCGTTGCCCTCCTACTTCGAGGGGCACCCGCTGGTGCTGGTCGAGGCCGCGGCCCAGGGATTGGCCGTCGTGGGGACCGCGATCGGCGGCATCGGCGACTTCCTTTCGGACGGCGAGGACGGACTCGTCGTCCCGGTGTCGGCTCCCGTGCGGCTGGCGGCGGCCCTGGACCGGTTGGTGTCCGACGCGGACCTCCGCGCGCGGTTCGGCGGGGCCCTGCGGCGCAAGGCGGCCGGATTCACCTGGGAGGCGGCCGCGCGGAACATCGAGACGGCCTACCGGACGGCCCTGGCGATGCCTCCGCGCTCCTGACCCGGGCCTGCGGAGTCCGCTTTTCGCATTCCTCCGACGGCCTCCCCGGACTTTAATCGGCCCATGCTCCTCACCCCGTCCGAACTCGAAAGCCTCACCGGATTCCGGAGCGCCTCACCGCACTCGCTGCTGGGGCTCCATCCGCTGGGCAACGGTTTGGGACTCGCCGGCCGCGCGCTGGTCCCCGGCGCGGCGAAGGTGCGGATCGTGCCGGTCCACGACCGGACGCGTCCGGCTTTCGAGCTGCACCGCATCGGGGACACCGACCTCTTCGAAGGCTCCACCCGGGGCGCCACGTCGGTGTACGCCTACGACCTGGAGGTCACTTGGGCGGACGGTTCGGTCACCCAGGGCCGCGATCCCTACTCGTTCTGGCCGACGTTGGGCGAGACCGACCTGCATCTCTTCAACGAAGGCAACCACCGCCGTCTGTACGACGCCCTCGGCGCGCAGAAGGTGATGCTCGACGGCGTCCCCGGCGTGGCGTTCTCGGTCTGGGCGCCGTCGGCGCGCCGGGTGTCGGTGGTGGGCAGCTTCAACGGCTGGGACGGGCGTCGGCATGCGATGCGCCAGCTCGGGGCGAGCGGCGTGTGGGAGATCTTCGTGCCCGGGGTCGGGGACGGCGCGCTCTACAAGTTCGAGATCCTGGACGCCACCGGGGCCCTGAAGCTGAACACCGATCCGTTCGGCCAGTTCTTCGAGCAGCCGCCGAAGCAGGCGGCGATCGTATGGGACACGCGTCGGCACTCGTGGAACGACGCCTCCTGGATGGAACGCCGTTCGCGGACGAACCCGCTGCGGGCGCCGATGAGCATCTACGAGTTCCACCTCGGCTCCTGGCGCAAGAAGTCGGTGGACACCTCGCCGGGGTACCGCGAGATCGCCGTCCCGCTGATCGACTACCTGCGGAAGACCGGATTCACGCATGTCGAGATGATGCCGGTCTCGGAGCACGCCTACTACCCGAGCTGGGGCTACCAGGTGACGGGCTTCTACGCCCCGACCAGCCGCTACGGGACGCCGGACGACTTCCAGTACCTCGTGGACGCGCTCCACGACGCGGGCATCGGGGTGATCATCGACTGGGTGCCGGGGCATTTCCCGAGGGACACCTGGGCGCTGGCCCGGTTCGACGGCACGGCCCTGTTCGAGCATGAGGATCCGAGGCAGGGGTCCCACCAGGACTGGGGCACGCTGATCTTCAACTACGGCCGGCACGAGGTCCGGAACTTCCTCGCCGCGAACGCCCTTTTCTGGTGCGAGCGCTACCACGTGGACGGCCTCCGGGTGGACGCGGTGGCATCGATGCTCTACCTCGACTACTCGCGCAAGGAGGGCGAATGGATCCCCAACCGCCATGGCGGCCGCGAGAACCTGGAGGCCATCGAGTTCTTCCGCCACGTGAACCACCTCGTCGGCACGGAGCATCCGGGCGTGGTCACCATCGCCGAGGAAAGCACCTCGTGGCCGATGGTCTCGCGTCCGCCGTGGATCGGGGGCCTCGGCTTCACCATGAAGTGGAACATGGGCTGGATGCACGACACGCTGGGCTACTTCAAGCGGGACCCCATCCACCGGGCCTACCACCAGAACGACCTCACGTTCGCGATGCTCTACCACGCGCACGAGAACTTCGTCCTGCCGCTGTCCCACGACGAGGTGGTGCACGGCAAGGGCTCGCTGCGTCGGCGGATGCCGGGCGACGACTGGCAGGCGTTCGCGAACCTGCGCTGCCTGTTGGCCTACCAGTGGTTCTTCCCGGGCAAGAAGCTGCTCTTCCAAGGCTGCGAGATCGGCCAGACGGCGGAGTGGAACGCCAACGGCGAGGTGGACTGGTGGCTGTTGGAACAGGGTCCGTACCACGCCGGGATCCAGAAACTCGTCTCGGACCTCAACGCGCTCTACCGGCAGGAGCCCGCGTTGTGGCGGGGCGACTACGAGGTGGACGGCTTCATGTGGGTGGACTGCAGCGACGCCGCGAACAGCGTGCTCAGCTTCCTCCGTCAAGACCGCGATTCCGGTTCGCACCTGCTCGTGGTGCTGAACCTCACGCCGAAGCCGCATCCGAGCTACCGCGTCGGGCTGCCCAAGGCCTGCCGCTGGCAGGAGGTCTTCAACTCCGACGCCGCGGTGTACGGCGGATCCAACCAGGGCAATGCCGGATCGGGCGTGCTGGCCCAGGACTACGCGGTGCACAACCAGCGCTATTCCGCGGAGTTCGTGCTGCCGCCGATGAGCGTGACCGCCTTCCGCTGCTCCAAGTGAACCGGATGGCGGGCCGACCTCCGTCCCGCCTTGGTCGTCGCATGAAGCCCCTTCCTCCCGGCATCGAGATCGTCGGCCTGACCGAGGCCGACATCCCGGGCTTCCGGGCGGCCGTGGGATCGGTCGCCGCGGAGCGCCGTTGGCTGATGACGCTGGAGGCCTTTCCGGAGGACGCCACGCGGGGGTTCGTCCGGGACAACCTCCTGCGGGGACATCCCGCGGTGGCGGCGCGGTTCCGGGGCACGGTGGTGGGATGGTGCGACATCGTGCCGCTCGCGCCCTTCGAAGGATTCCGCCACAACGGCCGCCTGGGAATGGGCGTGGTGGCCGAATGGCGGGGCAAGGGGATCGGCGGCGCC
>CAMASJ010000180.1 GCA_945860685.1 Akkermansia muciniphila | reverse complement strand
CCATCGTCAGCACACCGCCTGCCGGATACTCCGGTTGGACGCCGTTCCACATCCAGGGAGGGTTCCTTGCCTTCCCTGCGACCAATGTGCTCTACCTGCGGGTGAGGAACCTGGGATCGATCCCGAATCCCACCGGTGTTCGGCTGGAGTTCCAGGAAGCGACCGTCGGCTGTCATGTCTGCGCACCGCCGACGATCACGGTGTCGCCCCGGTCGCGGTGGCGGCCATGGTCCGGCGTCGCGACCTTCTCGGCCGGCGTCTCCGGTACCCCGCCGCTCTCCTACCAGTGGTACTTCAACGGCCAACCGCTCACCAACGGTGGCGCCGTGTCGGGCGCCAACAGCGCGAACCTGGTCGTGTCTCCGCTCCAGTTCTCCCATTCCGGACAATACTCGGTGGTGGTCTCCAACGCCTGCGGTTCCGCACGGAGCCGGCCGGCCGCGCTGCGGGTCTATCGCTGGTTTACCTGGAACTGGGGCTGGTGGACCGGCGTCCTGAACGGGCGTCCCCTCGGCGCCCTGCATGGTTCGGAACTCCACGTCTCCGATATCGCGGCCCCGGGCAACGGGATGGGCTCCAGCGAGGAGTTCGGACTGCCTCCGCTTCACGGGCAGGCGGTGCCGGTGTTCCAGATCGGGTCCGTCTCCGGTGGCGAAGGCTGGAGGATCCCGAGGGATGCTTCTGCTTCGAGCTACTCGCTGTTGATGGATCTCCATGCCTCCGCATCCACCAACGGCTCCCGGGTCCTCTTCGTCCTGCCCTTCACGACGAACCAGTCGCGCGGGCCGACACGCCTGGTCTTGGGGGCGGATCTCCGGCTGCGGCTCACGACCCGTGTGGAAGGCGGCGCGGAAGTCGACCTGATTCCGCCGGCGACCCTGGATGAGTCCTCCTGGAACCGCATTGCCCTGGTGCACTCCGCCTCCATGGACGTCCACACCGCACCGCGATTGGATGTCTTCCTGAACGGCAGGCTTGCGGGCGGGGTCCGGTCGCTGCCCTCGACGTCGACCTCCGGACCCGATGGTGGCGTGCTGTTCCCTTCCGGTCCCGAAGAGGCCGTCGTGCTCTCCGTCGCGGAGATCCAGTTCCATGAGAAGGCACTTCCATCGGAATGGTTCCAAGGCCTGGGTGCGCCCGACACGTCGGAATTGGGGTCGTTCCAGCCCGGCACAGGGGATTCCACGCCGATGCTTCGCGGCTCGATGTCCGGGGGGATTCTCGTGCTGGACTGGATGGGAGGGACCAGTCGCCTCCAGGAGACCTCCGACCTGGCTTCCGGGATATGGCGGGATTCGGAGCGGCCGTTTCGTGTGCTCGAGGATGTCCTCGGGATCCGAACCCGTTCGGAATCGGAGCCGGAGGCCGCGGAAGCGACGCGCTACTTCCGCCTGGTCGCGCCACGCTGATCGCGACCCGCGACCTGCGGATCCGTTTCCTGAAGCGGTGCGGGTGTCGGCGACCGGTGGCGCCGACACCCGATGATCTTTCGAGACCTCAGCCAACGGTCCGGCGCCCTTTGGAGGGAATGCAGAGACTCGTGACCTCGTCTCCTACGGCGTGCACGAGTAGGAGCCGACGCGAGGAGGCTCAAACCCCCGGTCCGATGCGATTTGAACGGATCCGGCGCCCCGTTGGCGTCTTGCGTCTTCGCGTGAGGTCGGTTGTCGCTCCCATTGACTCGTACCGGCCTAGGCGGCCCGGTCGAGCCGCAGGTGGCTCCACGCCTCGGCCGGTTGCAGCCGCAGGTTGATGTAGAACGGACCGAACTCGCCGAAGCGGGCGCTGACCTCGTCGAAGCGCATCTCGTACACGATGCTCTTCACGTCGTCCAAGCGGTGCGCCAGCAGCGTCACGCCCCACTCCCAGTCGTCGATGCCGGTCGAGCCGGTGATCAGTTGGCTGATCTTCCCGGCGTACTTGCGTCCGGTGCGCGCGTGGGTGCCCATGAGCTTCTTCCGGGCGTCGAAGTCGAGGGAGTACCAGTTGTCCGGCCCCGAACGCTTCTTGTTCATCGGGTAGAAGCAGAGGATCTCCCAGTCCTCCATCTCCGGGTTCAGCCGGTAGAACTTGGCGTCTTCGTTCCGCTTCTTCGCGGCCTCCAAGGCCGCATCGAACTCCGGGGTGCCCGGGGCGAGCTTCCGTTCGCCGTGCTCGATCATCCGCCGCAGGTCGTCGTCCGTCGCCACGTACTCCGGCAGTTCCGTGACACTCAGGTAGGAATGGACGGTGGCGACGGTTCCCGGCGGAAAGACGGACTCGAGGTCCCGATGCAGTTCGCCCAACCCGTCGAGGGTGGCGTGGAACAGGACGAAGCCGAGGTCCGCCTTGCCGCCGACGTTGGCCAGGGTCATCAGCCTCGGATGCGCCGGACCGGGGAACCGGGCGCAAAGGGATTCCAGCCGGGCCAGGGTGGCCGCGGATTCCCCAGACGACAATGCGCTCCACCGGACCCGGTCGACGCGGAGGAACAGGTGCATCACGTGGATGCCTTGGTTCAATGGGATCGGCATGGTCCGAGGATGAAGGCGGAGAGGGGAGGGGGGAAGGGTTGAAGGGGTGAAAGGTTGAAGGGGATGGGTGAAGGGCATCCGGCTTGCAATCAGGGGGGGCGGCAACCAGTTTTCCCCATCCCGATGGCGGCCGCCGCAAAGAGAGCGTTGGAACTGACCTGTTTCGGTGTGGGCGAGGGTTGGCCTTGCTCGGACCGCAGGCATTCCTCCTTCCTGTACTCCATTGGCGGAGCCCACATCCTCGTGGATGCCGGTGAGGGCCTGTCGAGTGCCTACAAGGCCAGCGGCCGTTCCTACGAACAGGTTGACCGGGTCCTCCTTTCCCATCTCCACAGCGACCATGTGGGCAGCCTTTCGATGTGGTTCCAGGGCCTGTGGCTCGAAGGACGCCGCCGACCGCTCGCCGTTTCCGCGCCCGCCGGGGGAATCGATCCGATCCGCAACTGGCTGGAGGCGACGCTCCTCTTCCCGGACCTGATCCGCTTCCCGGTGAGCTGGGAGGCGATCGATCCTCGCCAGCCGGTCCAGTGTGGCGACGTCCGCATACAGGCCTTCCCGACCACCCACTTGGAATCGCTGCGGCGTTCGTTCCAGGCCAAGAACCCGCGGGGCGTATTCGACTGCTTCAGTTTCGTCTTCGAACACGAGGGACTCCGCGTCGGGCATTCCTCCGACATCGGGGACGTCAACGACCTCGAACCGCTGCTGCAGGCCCCCCTTGATTTGCTGGTCTGCGAACTTTCCCACGTCTCCCCCGCGGAGCTCTTCCTCAAGCTGCGGGGTCGTTCCATTGGCCGACTCGTATTCGTCCACCTCTCCCGCGAGCTCTGGGCCGAAAGGACCGCCCTGAAGTCCCAGGCCCGCCGCGCGCTCGGCTCCGCCATCCCCGTCTCCGTCGCCGGAGACGGCGACGTCTTCCGAATCTGATCCATCCATGAAGTCCATCCGTCTGGGCCTGATCGGCCTGGGAAACATCGGTCGGCACCACGCCAAGTACCTGCTTGCCGGACGCGTTCCCCGTTGCGAGTTGACCGCGGTCTGCTCGACCTCCCCGGCCAAGCTGGAGGAATTCAAGCCGCTGGCGATCTGGGAAGACGGCCTGAAGCTGATCCGGTCGGGGACGGTCGACGCGGTTTTGGTGGCGACGCCGCACTACCAGCACACGCCGCTCGGGATCGCGGCCCTCGAGGCCGGTGTCCACCTCATGGTCGAGAAGCCGATCTCCGCCCACAAGGCCGACGCCTTGAAGCTCATCGCCGCCCACGGGCGGAATCCTCGGACGGTCTTCGGTGCGATGTTCCAGCTGCGGGTCGAACCGCGTTACCAGAAGATCCGCCGCCTCATCGAGTCCGGCGACCTCGGCCGGGTCGTCCGGGTGAACTGGATCAATACCGACTGGTTCCGTACCGACGCCTACTACGCGAGTGGCGGATGGCGCGCCACCTGGTCGGGCGAAGGGGGCGGCGTGCTCCTGAACCAGTGCCTGCACAACCTCGACGTGCTCTCCTGGCTGCTGGGGCTTCCTTCCGAGGTGCGTGCGCAGGTCACCCTGGGTCGCGACCACAACATCGAGGTCGAGGACAACGTCACCGCCCTCCTGACCTATCCGTCCGGCGCGACCGGCGTCTTCGTGGCCAGCACCGGCGAGGCGCCGGGCACCAACCGCCTGGAGATCACCGGGACCCGTGGTCGGGTGGTGTTGGAAGACGGCCGTCTCACGTTCACCCGCAACGAGGAGGACATGGCCGAGTTCTGCCGCAGTTCGCGGAGCGGCTTCGCGAAGCCCGGGGTCTGGAACGTGGCGATCCCCTTCGACAACGCCGAGGAACCCCATGCGCAGCTGATGCGGAACTTCACCGAGGCGATCCTCGACGGCACCCCGTTGATCGCGCCTGGCACCGATGGACTGGGGTCGCTGGAACTGGCGAACGCGATGCTGCTGTCCGGACTCCAGGGGCGGCCGGTCGACCTTCCGATGGATGCCGAGGCCTACGCCGCCGAATTGGGGCGCCGGATCGCGGAGTCTCGGTTTGTGAAGACGACCGTGGCGGTCGACGCCTCGGACTTCGCCCAATCTTTCCGACGCTGACTGTCGAGGAACACGATATGGAACTCGTCATTGGCGTTGTCCTGATCGCGATCGCGGCCTTTGTCGGCGCGATCAAGCTGTGGATGGTCCATCACGCGGCCCGACTCACCGACCAGGACCGCGGGGTGGGGATGGCGTCGGGCGTCTTCGTGCCGACCACGCTGTTGATGATCGGCATCTACTGCATCGACGCCTCGGATCGACGGCTGTGGTTCACCCTCCCGATGTACTTCGCATCGGCAGCCGGACTGGCCTTGGTCCTCCTGGGCACCAACCTTGCCCTGCGTGCCTACGGGCACCGGATCCGGACCGGGCGTTGGTCGCGTCACCGCAAGTAGCCCGCGAAATCCGGGCGAAGACGTGACTCGCGGAAGAACGCGGAACTGGCATCGGGCGACGGGCGTCAGGCGTCCGGTGCAGAGTTGAATTGTCCCCGTGGGAAAGGCTCTAGGGGATCCGTTCTCCCGCGGCTTTGAGGTTGGCGCGAGGATCCCTTGCTCGGTGTCCCGGCTCAGCGGCCGAAGATCCGATCCCACCAGGCCGAGGCGCCGAACAGCCAGGCGGTGGCCGCGGCGGCGATGTACGGGCCATAGGGAAGCCGTCCGGACCAATGTTGACGGCCGACCGCGATGAGTCCCACGCCGACCACGGCGCCGAGGACGGAGCTGAACATCAGGCTGAACAGCGTCGCCTTCCAGCCGAGGAAGGCGCCGATCGCCGCCATGAACTTCACGTCGCCGAGTCCCATCGCCTCCCTTGGCAGGGTCAGATGCACGGCCTCCGCCGAAAGGTACGGTTCGGACTCCGGGTCGAGCACGTCGCCATCCACCTTCAGCCGCTTCGGGGAGAGGCTCACCTCGGCGACCGGATAGCAGCGGTCGGCCAGTTCAACGCGGCGTCCCTCGAGTTGGATGGCGTCGGAATCGCGGTAGAAGACGTCGCCGTAGGGCAGCTCACGGTCCGGAAGCCGAAGGCCGGTTTCGTGGAGGACCACGCGTCCGCCTTCGGGGACCTCCACGCGTTCGCGTCCGAAGAGCAGCTTGCCAAGGCGCAGGACCAGGTAGACCACGCCGCCGCCGACGAGGATGCCCAGTCCGCTGTCGCGCAGGGCCGCGGTGACGGTGGTTTCTCCATGGATCCCGGGGCCGGCCATGGAGAGGAGGAACCCCGCGACGATGCCGCCCAGGGTGATCTCGTCCGGGATGATGAAGTGCTCGAAGTCGATGAACGTGGCGGCCGTGAACCCTGCGAGCAGGATCGCCGCGGCCACGGCGCCGCCGGGCGAGGTCTCGCCGAACCGCAGCCAGGCGGCGACGAAGAGCGCCCCGGTGAGCGCCTCCACGGCGATGTAGCGCGGGGAGATGGACTGCCCGCAGCCGCGGCACCGCGCGCGCAGGAGGATCCAGGACAGGATGGGCAGGTTCTCCCAGAGCCGGATCGGCCGCTGGCACTTCGGGCAATGGGACGGCGGTGTCACCACGCTCTGCCCGAGCGGCATGCGGTGGATCACCACGTTCAGGAAGCTTCCGGTGGTCGCCCCGAAGAGGAAGGCGAAGAAGGTCCAGAAATGGAACGGAAGCCCGAAAGGCCCGTGGTGCCGGTAGATCTCGTAGTCCCAGTCCATGGGTCTTCTCAGTGTCCGTGGAGTTCCGAAACGAGGGCCGCCCGCATCGCCTCGAGCGGGGCCGGGCAGCCGGTCCACAAGGTGAAGGCCGCCGCCCCTTGATGGAGGAGCATGCCGGTTCCGTTGGCCGTCCGGCATCCGGCCTCCCGGGCCGCACGGAGCAACGGGGTCTCGGCCGGGCGGTAGATCATGTCGTAGACGCCGTCCGCCCGCCGCAACGGAAAGAGGTCCGTGGGCAGGGGCAGGGGATCCGTGGACTTCAGCCCGAGCGAGGTCGCGTTGACGATGATCTCGACGTCGGAGTCGGGCAGGCCGGTCTGGACCTCCACCGCGGGGAAGCGTTCCGCGATCTCGTCCGCGAGTTCCTGCGCCTTGGATTCCGTCCGGTTCAAAAGCCAGAGGTTGTTCACCCCTTCGTCGGCAAGGCGGAGGGCGGCCGCACGTCCGGCGCCACCGGTTCCCAAAAGGAGCACCCGCGCGCCGCGCGGTTCGATGGCCAGGTCGTCACGGAGGGATTGGACCAGGGCGTCGGCGTCGGTGTTGTGGCCGCGCATCCGGACCGGTCCCCGGATTTCGCGCTGACGTCCGACCGGCACCCACATTCCCTCGGGATCCTCGGCCTCGAACACCACCGTGTTGACCGCCCCCCAGGTGATGGCGGAGTCGTCGAGGACATCCATCATCGGCAACGCCAGCAGCTTGTGGGGCACGGTCAGGTTGACGCCGCAGAAGCCGAGGGAGCGTGCGCCGACCAGGGCTTCCATGAGCCGTTCCGGGGCCACCTCGCAGGCGACATAGCGCCAGTCGAGGCCCAGCGTCGCGAATCCGGCGTTGTGCATTGCCGGGGACGCCGAGTGCCGGATCGGCGCGCCGAAGACCGCGCAAAGGCGGGTCTGGGCCGAAATGGGGCGATGGGCGGGCGGCGTCATGGGCGGGAACAGTGGCGATCCGCCGGGTCCGGGACAAGCCGCCGGGCGGGGATTCCGTCCTGCTCGGCGGAACGCGTTGGGATTTCCTGGGTCCGGATTCCTGCAGAACGGATCCCCGTAACAAAACGCCAAGCCTCGAAGGGGGTTCACCACCAAGGGTGCGAAGAGTTTCCCCGGATCCGGATGCCCGACGTCCGACGCCGGGTTGCCTCGCATCGGCATGAGAACTCCCTTCGTTCCCATGAGGCCAATTCCATGGAGGACAACCGCACGACAACCGGGGACAACCCCCCGACAATCCCGTTCCTTGCGGTGTCCGGGGTGGAACCGTAGCGTTCCTTAAGAACCGTGTCCGAATCCTGCGACAATCCATCCTGCGCCACCGACCACTGCGCATCGCCCTCGATGTGCCCCCTGAGCGTCGTCCGGGCTGGCACCACCGTGGTGGTGAAGCGCCTCACGGCCTCGCCTGAGGTGAACCAGCGGCTTCGGGAGATGGGTTTCGGCGAGGAACAGCGGGTGAAGGTGATCACCCTCCAGAGCAACCTGCTCTGCCAGGTCTGCAATTCCCGTCTGGGCCTCAGCCAGAAGCTGGCCGCCAACATACTGGTCGAGCCGGTCCGCCCGACCCGCCTGGCGGCCTGAACGGCCTCCACTTCTCCTCCGTGGCGAACCCTCCCGAACCGACCATGGTCCCGCTCAGTTCCCTCCAACCCGGCTCCAAGGGGTCGGTCGGTCGGATCGACATCCCGGCCACCCAGCGTGGGCGGTTGCTTGAGATGGGTTTGCTGGTGGGGACGACCCTGGAACTCGTCCGCTTCGCCCCGATGGGCGATCCCGTTGAAATCCGTCTCCGTGGCTACCACCTGTCGTTGAGGCGACACGAGGCCGACCAGATCTGGATCCGCACCTGACCCCGGGGATCCTCGCCGCGCCGCCCATTCGTCCGCGGCGGGTCCGTTCCCCGAACCGCCGATGCCCAACCCACCGTCCAACCGGTCCCCTCCGACCCCGTTCACCGCGGTCCTCACGGGCAATCCCAACTGCGGCAAGACAACGCTGTTCAACGCCCTGACAGGTCTCCGCGCCAAGGTGGGCAACTACGCCGGCGTCACCGTCGAACGCAAGGAAGGTCCCTTGGTCGGTGCCGACGCGGTCCATCCGGTCACCGTCCTGGATCTCCCCGGGACCTATTCCCTGAGCCCGCAGTCGCCGGACGAACAGATCGCGCGCGACGTCCTGTTCCAACGCCTTCCTGAGGTCCCGGCGCCCGATCTCGTCCTGGTGGTCGTCGACGCCTCGAACCTCCAGAGGAACCTCTACTACGCCACCCAGGTCATCGAGTTGGGACATCCGACGGCGCTGGTGTTGAACATGGTCGACGTTGCCCGCGCGAACGGGATCGAGATCGACATCCTCGCGCTCTCGAAGGCGCTGGGTGTGCCGGTGTTCCCGCTGGTGGCCAGCGAAGGGGAGGGAGTCGACGTCCTGCGCGCTGACATCTTGGGGCGGGCCACCCGGCCGGGGACACGGCACGTCATCCCCCGCGAGTTCAACGAACTGCCGGAAGCGTTCGGGCTTGAGGCGCGGTCGATCGGCTCCGCCCTCGAAGGGCTTTTTCCCAACCGCCATCGCCTTGCCGCGGCGGAGGCGTTGCTGCTGCTGACCGATGACCAGGGGTTCAACGCCCATCCGGATGTCTATCCGGCCGCCATCCGCGAACAGGTTGCGGCGGCACGGGCCCGACTGGAGGCCGCCGGCGTCGACTGGCGCAGCGCCGCGATCGAGGCCCGGTACGCCCGCGTCTTCGCCATCCAACAGCACGTCTCCGTCGAGACCCTCGTCGAGGGCGAATCGGTCTCCGACCGGATCGACCGCGTGGTCACCCACAGGTATTGGGGACCCCTGATCTTCGTGGCGGTGATGGCGGCGATGTTCCAGTCGATCTTCCTGCTGGCGCAGTACCCGATGGACCTCATCGAAGCCGGGGTCGAATGGGTGGCGGGGCGGATCTCCGCCGGCATGCCGCCCGGGGACCTGAACGACCTGCTGGCCCAGGGAGTCGTCGCCGGCGTCGGCTCGGTCATCGTCTTCCTGCCGCAGATCGGCCTGCTGTTCCTCTTCATCAGTCTGCTGGAAGACACCGGGTACATGTCCCGTGCCGCGTTCCTGATGGACCGCCTGATGAGCCGCGTGGGGCTCCATGGGAAGAGCTTCATCCCGATGCTCTCTTCGTTCGCCTGCGCGATTCCCGGGATCATGGCGACCCGGACGATCGAGACGCCCAAGGACCGGTTGGCGACGATCCTCGTGGCGCCGTTGATGAGCTGCTCGGCGCGGTTGCCCGT
>CAMASJ010000179.1 GCA_945860685.1 Akkermansia muciniphila | reverse complement strand
CTGAATGGGGTTCAGAAGGTCGTGAGTTCAAATCTCACCGCCCCGACCATCTTCTCCTCACTTTCTCTCCTGTTTCCCGACCTGCGCGCCTCTAATCCCTTATCGGACCTCTGTTCGAAAGAAGCCGGTGCCCATCGTCTACAGGAACTTCCGACGGCTCACTTCAGAGGTGCCGCGGCCCGGATGAATCGGGAGAGGTCGGCCTTCTGCTTCTCCAAGTCCGGCCGGTTCAGGTACATCATGTGTCCGGCCGTGTAGTCGTCCTGGGTGATGTTCCGCAAAAGCTCCGGCGGAAGGCGCATGTGGTTGAAGGTGTAGCGTGTCGCGAAGTAGGGCGTGGCCATGTCGTAGTAGCCGTTCGAGACGTGCACCTTCAGGAACGGGTTCGAGGCCATGCTCTCGGCGAGGATCTCGCTGACGTTGGCGAACTGGTTCTCGGCGTCCCAGTTCCAAGGACCGACCCCGGCAAGCACGTGGTACGGCCGGTCGTCCTCGAACTTGAGCACTTCGCGCACGTAGTGGTTGAAGGTGGAGGCGAACGCGCTGAAGACGGCGTCCCCGCTCGGATCCCGCTCCGCCTGACGGCTCAGGGGATCCCGGGCCGGGCCGGTGTAGCGGCTGTCGAAGCGGCCCGTCACCAACCGTCGGTCGCGGAGCAGTTCGGCGTTGAAGCGGGAAAGCGAAACGCGGAGGTCCGAGGCCTCGACGAACGATTCGGCAAGCCCGGTGAGCCGGGACATCCGCCGCACCACCGCGGTCCTGCGCGCGGCATCCAGCCCGGAGCCGAGCAGCAGCGCCTGGTTGTAGTCGCCCACGGCGAACTCCTCGGCCTCCTTCAACACCTCCGACAGCGGCTTCGCCTGGAGTTCCGGCGACAGCTTCTTGTGATACCATGCGGTCGCCGCGTAGCTTGGAAGGTAGAGCACGTGCGGAAGGTCGTTGCCCTCGCCGCCCCAGATCGTCTGGAAGTTCAGAACCGTCGAAACCAGCATGATGCCGTTGAGGTTCATCCGGTGCGTCCCGAGCAGCTCACCGCTGAGTGCCGCCGCGCGCGTGGTGCCGTAGCTTTCCCCGATGAGGAACTTCGGCGACGACCAACGGCCGTTCCGCGTCACGTACAACCGGATGAACTCGCCGATGCTCCGGGCGTCCTCGTTGACCCCATAGAAGTTCCGGGCGTCCTCCGGCTTCGTCGCACGGCTGTAGCCGGTCCCGACGGGGTCGATGAAGACCAGGTCCGTCTCATCCAAGAGGGACGACTCGTTGTCCACGAGCTCATAGGGCGGCGGCACAGCGAATCCGTCATCGCGAAGACGCACGCGCTTCGGACCCAGCAGGCCGAGATGGAGCCACACGGACGAGGAACCGGGCCCGCCGTTGAAGGAAAACGTCAACGGCCTCGCGGCGGGATTGGTGGCCCCCTTTCGGGTGTAGGCGATGTAGAAGATCTCCGCGGTGGGTTTGCCGTCCGCATCCTTGAGTGTCTGGAGGCCCGCCGTCGCGGTGAACGCGATCTTCCGGCCACCGACCGTCAGCTCGTGCTCGGTCACGCTCCTGCGATCCGGAACCTCCTTCGCCTTGGTTTCCTCCTTGGACGACGTCCCGTCCTTGGACTCCGGCTTGGAGTCGGGCTTCGGGGTGGCCTCCTTGGCATGGACAAGGGCCGTCCCCAGAAGAAGCAGGAAGAACAGGCGTTGGGTCAGGCGCATGAGCCAAGGTCGCCGAGCCTTGCCGGTCCCTGCAATGGCGAACGCCGGAACCGACCGCTTGGAATGTCGGAGTCAATTCGCACTTGGATGACGGTCGCTTGTCCGTAGGGTCATCGAGTCGGCGAAAACTTCCCCAACACCATGGCCCTATTCCTCGGATGCTGCCTCGGACTGCTCGCCTGGCTTGTGCTCCGGGTGGTGCTGACCGGATTCTACACGGTCGACCAAAACGAACGTGCGGTGAAGACCCGCTTCGGCCGTGCGGAACGGATCGAAGGGGCGACCACGCTCGACGATCCGATCTCAGCGGACCTCCGTCCGGAGGAACGTGAGCGCTACCGATACCCGCAGGTCCGGGTGATCCCGGCGGGTGGTCCCTACTTCAAGTGGCCGTGGGAGGAGGTCCACAAGGTGACCGTCGCCACCCAGACCATCTCGATGGCCGCCGATCCCGAGCAACCCTCGGCCAACCGCCAGGGCGCGATCCTGGAGGCGGTGACCAAGGACCAGCTCAACACCGGACTCAGCGGCCAGATCCGATACCGGGTCAGCGATCGCAACCTCTACGCCTACCTCTTCGGGGTGAAGCACCCGATCGTCCATGTGATGGGCTACTTCGTCTCCGTGCTCCGCGAACGGATCGCCAACTTCGAGGCGCCGCCCAGTGAGGTGGTCGCCGGCACGGAGCCGACGGCGCACGGAGCCACGATCGGCGTTTCGATCAACGACCTCCGGAAGAACCTGCGCGACCTGAACGAGCACATGGACCGCGAATGTCGGTCCAGCGCGGCCCGCTACGGCATCACGCTCGACGCCTCACTCATCACCGGCATCGACCCACCCCACGAGGTGGAGTCCGCGCTCGCCGCGATCAACACCGCCTACAACCAGGTCTCCTCGGACATCAGCCTCGCCCACGCCGGTGCCGACCAGAAGCTGGTCCAGTCACGCCGCGCCGTGGAGATCGAGACGCTGCGGGCGCAGGCCGAGGTGGAACCGATCCGGGCCCTCGCCCGGCAGCTCACCGACCTCCGTCGTAGCGGCCAGCCCGCGGTCGAGGCCTATGTCCGCAACGTTCGCCTGAGCCTCTTCAGCCGTGCGCGCCGGGCTTTTGTGGAGGTGGACCATGAATGACCTGCCTGAACTGTCCCAGCGCTTCGGATCCGGCGGCTTTGCCACCTTCGCGGTGGCCGCCGTCGCCTCGTTCATGCTGCTGGCCGTCGGCGTTCCCTTCCTGCTCTGGATGCTGCGTCTCGCCGGCGTGTACACCATCGTCCGCGAACGCCGCTGCCAGGTGTTCGTCCTCTTCGGCAAGGTGATCGGCATCCTCGACGAACCGGGAATCCACTTCCTCTGGTCCCGCCTGGGTTGGCGGGCGCTGATCGTCCGGTGGCTGGGCCGCGTCGAGACGGTCGACCTCCGCCTGTATCAGGACTACCTGCGCAGCCAACCGGTGAACTCCGAGGAAGGCGCCCCGATGGGCATCGGCGTCTGGTACGAGATGTACGTCAACGACCCGGTCGCCTACCTCTTCCGCAACGCCGACCCCCGCGGATCCCTCGCCGCCAACGTGAGCAACGCCACCGTCCGCTGCCTCAGCAACCTCCGGCTGGGCGACATGCTGGTGAACCGCCATGTCATGAGCCAGACGGTCCGCGACGAGGTCTGCGCCAAATCCCAGGAATGGGGCTACCTCCTCGGATCGGTCTATATCCGGAAGGTCCACTTCCGGGATGTCGGCATGATCCGCCAGATCGAGGAGAAGGTGGTCAACCGGCTCCGCCAGGTCACGTCGGCCATCCGACAGGACGGCGCGAACCAGGTGAACGTCATCACCGGCACCGCGGACCGTCAGGCGGCGGTCGAGTTCGCCAAGGCCGGGGCGATCAGACCCGAGATCGTCGGCGCCGCGTTGCGTGAGATCTCGGCCGATCCGGAGATCCAGAACGCCCTGTTCCAGGTGCTCGAGGTCCAAGGGCTCCTGCGGGGCGAGGCGGAACTCGTCCTCCTGCCCCGCGGTGCGGCCACCCTCGGCGCGCTTGCGGCGGTCGGCCCGAAGGTCGGCGGCCGGTCCGCCGAACCGACCGCGGCCGCTTCTGGCGTCAACGGTCCAGCCTCCGTCCAGGTCACCATCCCGGTTCCACCGCCGCCGCCATTCTCACAGGCCTGAAGCCGAATCCGATCGCCTCTTACCCGGTGTCTTCGGACCTCGACCCTTCCAAGGTCCCCGGGGTAGGGTTCGACAACTCGAAACCATGCGATCCCTGATCAAGAACTCGTTCCTCTGGTCCTGGCTCCAACCGGGATTTCCGGATGCGGCCCGGCTGATCGCCCAGACGCCGGTGCTGCACGAGACGCTCGAGGGACGCCGCTTCACCGGTCGTTGCCTGAACGCTGGCTGCGGGGAAGGCCTTTATTGGGACTTCCTGGAGTCCTTTCAGGAGATCGACCGGATCGATGACATCGACATCTCCGCGCCGGGTCCTGAAAAAGTCGCCGGCCGCAGACCGGATCACTACGTGGCCCTGGGTTCCCTAACGGAACTCCCCTACCCGGATTCGAGCTTCGAAAGCTGCCTCTGCACGGAGGTCATCGAACACATTCCCGACCACGCGAAGGCGGCGTCGGAACTCGCCCGTGTCCTGAAGCCAGGAGGCCTGTTGCTGGCTTCGGTTCCCCAGACGCCGGCTCCTTGGGATCCCAACCACGCCCGCCAAGGCTACACGGTGGAGGAGTTCCGTGGACTTCTCGAAGGCGCCGGGTTCGAGGTGGTGGCCCACCGCAGCTGTTTCTTCGGATTCATGCGGGCGATCATGCACTACTGGCGCAAGCCGCTGATCCGTGTCGGAGGGGCGAAGACCCCCTACATTCCGAACCTCATGCTGAGAGGCTTGGTCGCCCTCGACCGCGCCGTGCGCCCGGGAAAGCCATGGGACCTCGTGGTCTGCGCGATCCGCAAGAGCTGACCCCTTCGGTGGCGTTTCCGCACCGAAACGGCCCTCGGCACCTCAGATCGGAACTTTCATCCACATCTTGTAGCGGATGTGGCTCACGTAGTGGCGCAACGCCACCTCCGGCCCGGTGAACCGGTCGCGGGCAAGCCATTGGTCCTCGATGCGCAGGATGTAGCGCTTCGGAACCAATGCCGTCCCGCCGCTCCCCCGGATCGCCAGATGGGTCAGGGTCTGTTCGGTGAAGAAGACCGGCTCCCCTTCCATCCGCTCGAAACGTCGCATCGGCTCCGACCAGTCGATTGGACCCGGGATCACCAGGAATCCGGCGTTCACGGGCGAGTCCCGCTCGGCTTCACCGTGGATCAGTCGCAGGTCGAGCGATGGATATGGATCGAACAGGTAACCGGGCGCGCTTCGGTTCCAAAAACCCGAGGTACCAAGCTCTGCCGCCTTGGGGAAATAGAGGATGTCCGAGTCGGCATAGAGACACGGCGCCAGCGAATCCGCGGCCCTCATGACCAGGAGTTTCCTGCCCATCGGGATGGCCTCGGCGTAGCGGCGCATGCGGTCGCTGGCAAAGGCAACACCGAACTGTTCCAGGGAAGACACCTCAAGACGTGGTTCGAACCGTCGGAGCGTCTGGATCTCGGGTTCGCCCAACGTTCCATCCGAGACGAGGACCGACCTCCGTGGACGCCCCACCCATCTCCGGAAGGAAAGCCAGCTGGCCACCTGCTCCGGGAAGTCACGCCGGCCACAGAACGCGAGGAGCGTCAGAGGCAAATCCGGCAACGACGTGTCGGGCGCGCCCACCCGTTCCGGGATCCGCGCGACGAAGCGCCGCCGCCGCCAATCCGCGATCCGGCGCATGACATGGAAGGCGATGGACGCCATGGCGGCAGGTTGTCTGAAGCCGGCCCCGAGGAGAAGCCGGGAGCGGGAACTTCACCGACGGAAATGGACAAGACCAACCGTATCCCGGGTATTCAACGTCGGGGACCGGCCGCGCGTTCCAAGGCGGTAAGCACATCGGACTGCGACAGGATTCCATCGGGGAGCGCAATCGGCTCCAGCGACGGGTCCGCCGGATAGACGAGCACCAGCGGAACTCCGGCACGCCGGAAGCGCCGCAACTCGACCGCGATCGCAGGATCCTCGAAGGTGAAGTCCCCGATCAAGGAGGCGAACTTCAGCTCCTCGATCCTCTTCACCACCGGATCAACCTCGATGGCGCGGCGTTTGTTGATCTGGCAGGTCGTGCACCAGTCCGCGGTGAAATCGACCAGCACTGGACGTCCCTGACGGCGCAATGCGGCGACGGCGTCGGGCGACCATGTCGCCCAAGCGATGGGCCCCGAATGCAAGGACTTGGCCTGTCCCCGAGCTGGAGGATGACGCCAGTCCAATTCGCCTTCCAGGAACCATCCGTAGGCGGTTGCCGTCACCGCCATCAGGGCCAGCCAGCCGGCGATGGTCGATTTACGGGCATGTTGGACGAAGGTACCGAACACCCAGGCCCCCAAGGCGACGGCGACCAGGAACATGGCAACCCAGAAGGCCTTGTCCGTACCGTAGTGCGGCGTGGTGAGCGTGAAGAGCCATAGGCCCGTGGCCAAGACCGGGAAGCCCATCGCCACCTTGAACGTCACCATCCAGTTGCCTGGCCTCGGCAGGAACCGAAGCCAGGCCGGTTGCCAGCACAACAGGACATAGGGGAAGGCGAGACCGGCACCTGCGGTCAGGAAGAAGAGGAGGATGGTCCCGGAGGACTGGGATAGGGCATAGCCCAACGAGACGCCGAGGAAAGGTGCGGTGCATGGGGTGGCCAGCAGCGTGGCGAGGACACCATTGAAAAAGGCGCCGCCAATCCCTTCCTTGCCGGCGAGATCCGAGGCGGACTGCATCGCGGCTCCAGGTAGGATGACCTCGAAGATTCCGAAGAGGTTCAAGGCGACCAGAAGGACCAATGCTGTTGTGACCAACAGGAACTTCGGATTCTGGAACTGCATCCCCCAGGAGGCGGTGCCCCCGGCGGATTTCACGCCGATCACCAAGGCCGCCAAGGCCAGGAACGAGGCCAAGACGCCTGCTCCATAGACCAAGCCCATCAGGCGCACGCGACCGGGTTGCTGACTGGCCTGCCCCACGAAACCAAGGATCTTCAACGCTATCACCGGCAGGACACACGGCATGATGTTCAGCACGAGACCACCCAGGAAGGCCGCCACCAACATGCCGCTGAAGGACGACCCGCCCGATCCCTCGGAAACCATCGGAGCAGATGCCCCGTTGGAGAGACCGTCTGAGGGCTTTGGTGCCTCAGCTGCGATCTCGGACTCGAACGAATATCCAGCACGCCCTCCTCCTGGAGTCTTGCGGACAAGCAGTCCGCCAGCCTTTGCGGGCCAAGCGGCTTCAAAACGGGTGAAGACAGGACGGAAGACGGCTTCCGAGCCCTCCTGACGTGAATCGGCTGAAGCGGCCCATTGCCCTTCCGGGACACGGTCAAGGCAGATCTCCCATTCCCCTCCGTCATGGGGGAAAAGGAGCGTCGCGGCACGCAGATCACCCGACTCCGGCGCCTTGTCCCATCGCAGCTTTACCCCTGCTGGAAAGGGCGTAGGAAGCCGAGTTCTCGCCTCTTTGACGACAAGGCCCCCTTCTCCGTCGATCTTCTGCGGCCCGACCGAGATCCTCAAAGGCAGTGTCGTGGACCCCTTGATGCAGCTCTTTTCGCATTCCAGCCACGAGACCTTGGCGGTGAGCTCGTAGCTGCCCGCCGTGATACCTTCGGCAACCGAGAGAGTCGAAAGGAGACGGACCGTGTCGTGGTACGCGAACACAACCAGCGTATCCTCGACGATACGTTCCGGGACCGGCCATTCCAGCGGAGCTGCCGCAAAGCCTTCCGGAAGCGTCCAAACGACCTTGGTAGCCTGGCCGGCGTCACCAGGACTACGCCAATAGGTATGCCAACCGGGAGCCATGGAAAGCTCCACCGCCACCGTGACCGTACCGCCCGGCGATATCTGGGAGAATTCGGGCCTCAGACGCACCTGGGTGGTGGTCTGGGCCAACGCGATCCAACCCGACAGGATCGCGCCGAGAAGCAACTTGAAGAGAGACATCCGGAAAGCCATGGCATCAAAAGGCCATCAACGGACAAAGTAGTTGGGACAACCTGAAAAGCAAAAGAGGCGCGATCCGAAGATCGCGCCTCTTTTTGAAGATCCGTATTCGGATCAGCGACGGCGGCGGAGGGAAGCTCCAACCAGAACCGCGGCGCCAACGACGCCCAAGGCGACGGTGGTCGGCTCGGGAACGTTGGCCGTGACGACAACGCTGAAGTTGCCGTGGTTGCCAGTCACCTGATTGAGGGACCAATCATCGGCGCCAGTGCCGGTGCGCTGCCAGTAGTCAGCGGAGGAGATGCCAACATTCTCGTGCGGGCTGCCGACACTGGAGGTCGTTCCACCAATCAGGAGACCAGCACCGGTATTGCCGTTGAAGCTCACCGTGTAGGTGAAGCGCTGCGGAAGAACAACCTGTCCGCCACCGTAGTTGACGGTCACGGTCTGATTACCCGCCAAGATGGGGATGTTCAGGCCAGAATAGAGGAGCGTGTTCGGGCGAACAGCACCAGTGATCGGAGTGCCACCGGCGTTGTCGTAGATATTGACGTTGATCGTACCACCCGCGGCAGCCGCGAAATAGTCGAGCTTGATACCCGTGTAGAGGTAACCGGCCGTCGGCATCACAACTTCGTCACCAAACTCAAGACCCTGATGGCCGTTGGAAGTGGAGGTTCCGAAGCCGAGGTAACCGGTGCCATCACCAGTGGTGGAAAATACGGTTCCAGCGAAGGCAGAAGAAGCTCCGAGAGCCATCGCTGCCACAAATCCGAATTTCAATTTGGAGGCCATTTTCGTCAATGCTTTGGGTTCTGGTACTGCCCGGCCGTCCCTTCCATGGCCAAGCCTTACCTAGTCAATACTTGTGGAGGGGTTAGAAGGTCAAGCTGTTAATTGGAAAGAGCAGCAATTCCACCTAGGCCGCCATCGCCTCAAAGCAATACAAGGGGCGAATCCGTTGTCGCCCGTCCCAAACAGCAGATTGTCCGTCACTTACGACGACATGATTCGGTTGCCACCTTCCCCGGCTGTGGATCGCGGCGACCAAAAGAAAAGGCCGTAGAGATGTCCTCTACGGCCGCACTCGTCCTCTTCAACCACGAAGCCGGGGATCAGGGCGACCGGGGGACCTGAACCGCCCGGAGATACCGTTGCGTCGGGCCGGGGTTTGGAGGAACAGGGACGGTCAGGGTTACGCCGCTGGCCTCGTTCGTGGAGATCGGAGTCCACTGGATCGGTGGAACGAAGTCCGGCGCCTCATCCAAACGATAGGTTTCCCCGGGGATCGAGTCCCAGGTCACGGCGGCGATCAAGCCATCCGTTCCCAAGACTGGCTTGAGGACCAACGGTGCCCCGATCACCAAGATACCTCCGCTTTGGATGCTGACCCGCACCCGGAAGGTAAGGGAGTTGGTCGTCGGCAGGTTCACCCGGAGATACCAGTCACGGGCCAAGGAAGCGGTGTTCGTTCCGCTCCGCAACACCACCAACTCGGATTCGGTTCCAGGTCGGATGCTGCTGTAGCTCGTCAGCGAAACCGGCAGCGGTGCATCCGGGCTGACCTCCAGGTCGGCCGGGCCTTGAAGTTCGTAGATCTCAAAGGCCAACGCCTCAACCGGTCCCGGATTGGGGAAGTAGAACTCCTGAACCGTGGGACCTCCAGCCGTGCCTCCCAACAAGCCGAACCCGGCAGCCACTTCAAGGAGATCGACTGTAGACTGCCGGACCTCGCCGACGATCGCATATCCGGAAGGCAGTGCCCCGGCGCTGACCACTTGGAAGTACCAACG
>CAMASJ010000178.1 GCA_945860685.1 Akkermansia muciniphila | reverse complement strand
TAGGGCGGATCCCATGGACTGCCCAAACGCGCTGTCCCGTTCGATTCGATGTAGACCGCGATCGCGGTAGCGCCGGCCGCATCGATGCGATGGAACTTGGCCCGTTCCTGTATCGAGCGGCTCGAGTAGTTGAAGTACTTCAGGTCGCGTCCGTCGGCCGTGTGGCAGTCAGCACACTTGGCTCGGATCCCCGGTCCATTCCAGGAAGACACCAACGCACCACCTGTCCACAGCTGTTGGCCCAGCACCCGCTGGGCGTCCACCGTGGCCTGTGAATAGCTGGGTGAACGAACCGAGGGAATGACCGACACGTACGGCTGGACCGGTTCCGACATGTTCAGGACGAGCTGTCCTTGGGCATTCCTGAAGTTGAGATCCAAGACCCGGAATGTGGTCTCGGTTCCGGTGCTGCCGTTGAACCGGAAGGTGAAAGTGTTGCGGATA
This sequence comes from Akkermansia muciniphila, assembly GCA_945860685.1. Taxonomy (GTDB): domain Bacteria; phylum Verrucomicrobiota; class Verrucomicrobiia; order Limisphaerales; family UBA9464; genus SXXZ01. Next base: position 9,156 of record CAMASJ010000178.1, on the reverse strand, counting down.
CCGGGCACCAGCACCGCTCCGGGAACGGTGAAACTCAACGTGTCCGCCGCTCCGCCGATTCCATTGAGAGTCGCCCCAATCCCTTCAATCGTGCAATTGTCGTTGGAAAGGGGAATCCAAGGCCCGGAATTGACCTGAAGCGACGCCATTCCTGGATCGACGATCCCATGGGTGCGAAGCCAGAGGTTCGATGCCGCGGTGGGGACCACAATTCCCGTAGACACCGTCGTGCCGACTGGTCCCGTGACTTCAAGGACACGACCGGCAAGCGCGGCCATTGCGGATGCCCAAAGTAGGAGTGCCGAACTGATTCGGCTGTGGATGAAGGTACTTCGCATGGGTGAAGCGTCACCAGGCCCCGCTTCCAACGATAGTCGCACGAAAGTGTGGCACGACGTGGAATCGAACACATGAGGTCCAGAATTCCGCGCTTGGATGGATTTTACAGGTGGGAATTGGACCTGAATCCATCTGCGGAGTCAACCCCCACGCCCGGCGGCCCGAAATTCTGGATTCCCGAGAAAATGAATGCGGGTCGCCCCCGCAGCACGGCTTGGATTTCCTTGGCTGGCTTCCCGCTCCGAGACTAGCCTGCCACATGGCAAGACCCTTAAAAAGCGCATCCAAATCCAAGGCATTGCTGCTTGGGGTTGGATTGGATTCCGATGGCCATCAACGGCTTACGACCGGGAAGAATTTCGCCCTTGTCGGAGGCTCCAAGGAAACCCACGAGCAAATGACCGAGAAGGTCGTCAAGATCAACGAGAAGCTGAAGGCCAAGGGCAAGGAGCTGCACGAAGTCAGCCGCGAGGAGTTGGACGACATCGCCCACGATGTCGGACTTCGACGGAATCGTCCCGATCAGAACTGAAGGCGTCCGCCGATTGGCGGGTGAGCGGCCATTCCCAAGAGACCAGTTTGTGACGATGACGGTTACCCCGTCACCCACAAAACGGACCTGATAAGAAAAGCCTCCTGTCGGCTCTCTTCCTCCGAACGTCGCCGGCGTTCGGTTCCCGGCCTCAGCCAACCTGGCTTGTATAGGCCGCGGCGCTCATCAGCGAATCCGCCTCGGCGGGATTCGAGAGTCGGACCGTGAAAAAACTGCCACTTTGATACGGATCGGAGTTCACCAACGCGGGATTCTCGGAGGCAGCAGAATTGACGGCGATGATTTCGCCGGAAACCGGGGAGTAGATGTCGCTCGCCGTCTTCACCGACTCCACCACAGCGCAGGCCTCGCCCGCCTTCACCGCCCGTCCCACCGCCGGGAGCTCCACGAAAACGATGTCGGTCAGCTCCTTTTGGGCGTGATCGGTGATCCCAACAACTGCGGTATCTCCAACCAGTCGAACCCACTCATGGGACTTGGTGTATTTCAGGTCGGCCGGGACAAGCGAACTCATGTCCGTCCGATGTATCGGGGGAGAACCCGGGAGGCCAGAAGAAACCGGCAGCTGATGGAAAACTTGTCCGATTCCGGCTGTACCCAGCGACTGGCTTCCTTGGCTCCGCAGGTTCGGCGCTTCTCCATGGTGTCGGAGCGACCGGTCAATTTGGAGCCTCACGACCGACCAATCCCGTCAACGCGGCTCTGAGCGAGGCGGCGGAAAGTGGCTTCAGGATCCAGGCATCCATCCCGGCCCCGGGAGGAAGGTTGGAATCGTCCGGCAGGGTGCCCGCAGTTGTCCCGAGGATTCCGACCCGTCGGCTCGTGGCTGAGTCCTTTGGTAATTCCAGCCGGAACATCCGCGCCACCTCGATCCCGTCGAGCTCTGGCATCGAAAGGTCCAGGAGAACGACGTCGAACCGGACTTGGATGGCCAGATAGAACGCCTCCAATCCCGAGGCCGCGATCTCCGTTGAATGGCCCAAGCTACGAAGCAGCGCCGAGGCCACGGTCCGGTTCACCTCCACGTCGTCCACGACCAAGACCCGAAGACTCGGGCAGGTCGCCTCGGACGAAGCGGGGTTGTCCATAGGTCCCGATATCAGCGGACCACTTCGTACGCGGCACCCTTGAGGTACTCGGTCTCCGGGATGCTCGGCAGCACCGGATGGTCGGGTGACTGGCTGTAGGTGGCGATGCGCCTCAACAGCCGGCGTTGGTCGAAGGCGGCACTCAGGGCGACGTCCTCGAACAGCTTCCCATCGACATGATGGGAGCAGCAGAAGGTGGCCAGGATGCCGCCCGGACGCAGCAGCTTGAGGGCACGGAGGTGGATCTCCTTGTATCCGCGCAAGGCGTCGGGAACCGAGGACCGGTTGCGTGTGAAGCTCGGCGGATCCAGGACGATGAGATCGAACGAATGGACAAGCCGGTCATTGGGACCGGTGGTCGTGTGCGACTTGAGCCAGTCGAAAACGTTGGCCGGTTCGAATGTGGTGGTCGTCTCCACCCCATTGATAGAGGCGTGGTTCTTCGCCGCTGCGATCGCGGACTCGCTCTGGTCCAATCCGAGCACCTGCTTCGCCCCCGCCTTTGCGGCGTGGATCGCGAACCCGCCAAGGAACGTGAAGCAGTCCAGGACCGTGCGGCCCTTCGCCAGTTCCCCAACCAAGCGGTGGTTCACCTGCTGGTCGAGGTACATGCCGGTCTTGTGCCCTTCCTGGAGGTCCACCCGGAACTTCAGGCCATTCAGGTTCGCCTCCACCGATTCCACTGGCTCGCCTGCGAGGACCCCGTTGGAGGTCTCCAGTCCCTCGAACTTGCGCGACGCCGTATCGCTCCGCTCGAGGATCGAACGCGGGCTCAGGATTTTCTGGAGGACCTGCACAATGAGGCCTCTCCTGCGGTCCATTCCCAGCGAGCTCGTCTGGAGCACGAGGACATCCCCGTACTTGTCCACGATGAGTCCGGAAAGGAGGTCGCTCTCCGAGTTGACCACCCGGAAGGAGGTCGCACCCGGCTGATGCCGGCGGCGTACATCCAAAGCCGAACGGATGCGCTCCTCGAAGAACGCCGCGTCCAGCTCCACGCGATCCGGGGAAAGCATCCGCACATGGATCTTGGACTTCGAGTTGAAGAGTCCGGTGCCCAGCAGGCGCTGCCGGTGGTCCTTCACCTGGACCAGTTCGCCGTCCTCGGGAGGTTGGGTGATGCGGAGGATCGAGCCTGAGTAGATCCAGGGGTGGCCGGCGACGATGCGGTCGGCTTCTCCGGGCTTGAGCAGGACGGTAGGGAGGGTGGATTCCATGGTTTGTAGACAGCCCGCACATTGCGGTAGCCCTGCATCCAAGCAGACCCGGGGCGGACTTGGAAGGCCTTTGTAGGAGTCGGCTCGGCTCGTCGATGCCGTCGCCGCCGGTTCAACCCTTCCAGGCGATCAGCAGCGTTCCGATACCCAGGATGCCGCATCCGGCCAACCTCCGTCCGAATGCCGGTTCGCCGAACACGACCCTGCCGACGACCACCTGCAGGACCATGCCGGCCTGGAAGAAGGCGAAGGAGTAGGCGAGCAGGCTTCCGCGGAAGGCCAGGAGTGTCAGCCACTGCATGAGGAAGAAGACCGCGGCGTGCGTACCCGAGATCCATGCCGGAGTTTCCGCCGCCGACTCGGCCTCCTGGTTCGGCTTCTTCCCGGCGATGCCGGCAAGATGGACGGCCAGGGCCCCGGTGACGATCCAGACGCCCAGCGTCATTCCCGTTGTGCCGGTCTGCACCGCCGACTTGAGGAAGACCGCGGCGAAGGTCGAGAGGGAAAGGCCGGCAAGGCGCAGGAGGATTCCGACGGGGCGTGAACCTGTGGAGGCGGTTGTCCCCGACCGGGTGTCGGAGAGCAGCAGGGCCCCGCCGATGGCGGTAACCGCCAGCCCGACCAGCCCTGTCGCGGAAGGCGACTCGCGGAGGAAGAGCCATCCGAACATCAGGGCCAGCACCGGTCGGAAGGCGGTCATGGGACCGAACACCGAGAGGTCCGTCCGCCGAAGGGCTGAAAGCATCAGGAGGTTCCCTGCGGCGTCGATGCCCCCTGCGGCGATGGCGTTCCACCAGAACCGTGGCCGGGAAGCGGCCTCGGGATCCCAGTCCAGAAGCATCCAGGCCAGGCCGGCCGGCACCATCCAGCAGTAGTTGCGTCTCCAGAATTCCGAGGGATCGGCGCCTTGGTTCAGCGCACGCTTCTGGAGCGCCGAAGCGCCGACGCTGAGGACGACCCGGCCTGCCAGTATCCAGGGCAGGAGGAGCCCCGCGTTCACGGATTCGAGCTTCCCGCCGAAACGGCGTCGCCGACGCGCCGCAGCCATTCCCAGGTGTAGAGCCCGGTGCCGTGACCGTCGCCCCACACCGGTTGCACGGCATAGCCACCCACCGGTCCGAGGCGCTTCAGCTGGAACGCGTGAGGGCCGTAGGGCTTCTCCGGCGGCTTGTAGGTGGTGCCGAAGATGTCCTTCTCGCCGAGGCACCCGGCGCAAGGGCAGAAGCGCCGAAGGGTCTCCAACGGCAGGAAGTCCTCGCGTCCGTCGCTCCAGCGGATGGCGAGTTCGTTCGGGAACGGCGTGATGTCGACCGGTTGCACGAGGGCACCGTGGTCCGGGGAATGCCATCCGTCCAGAACGGCACGCCGTTGATCCCGGAGGACGTTCCCTCCGTTGCCTCCTGAATCCGCGGATGGCATGTTCGCCGCCATGAGAGGTCTCCTTGCTGGAATCGGCGTTGCATGGATGTTTGTCCTCCCGGTCTTCGCCGCGGAGTCCTCATGGACTGCAGACCAGATCATCGAGCGTTTGATCGCCCGGTCCGAGCAGGCCCAACCGGCCGGCGCGGGGCGCTGGCACCGATGCCGGCGGGTGACCATCGCCGAGGAACTCGACGAGAACGGCAGGGTGACCCGCACCAAGACGCGGGAACTCCGTGTCGCCTCCACCAACGGCGTCGAAACGGTGCGCCCTTGGAAGGAAGGTGAGGAAATGGTTCCGGAGAGTGATGACGACGACGTCATCCGCGAGGACGGCGACCGCGAGGTGAGGAAGCCGAAAGGGAAGGGGAGATCGAAGCCGGAGTCGGGATCCAAGTCCGGCCGCAAGGGCAAAAAGGAATCGAGGGAACTCGGCGAGGAGGTTTTCCGGCAGTTCCAGTACACCCTCGAGGGAGAGGAATTGGTGCGGGGTCGGACCAATTTCGTCCTTCGGTTCTCCGGCAAACCCGGACTTTCCGGAGGGGACATGGGCGAGCGCCTGATCCGATCGTTCCAGGGAAGACTTTGGATCGATGCGACCGACTTCGAGCTTTCCAAGGTGGATGCCCGAATTGGCAGGACTTTCGATGTCCTCGGCGGCATCGCGGCGTCGATCCAGAAGCTGGAGTTCCAGATGGAGCGGCAACCGATCGCCGACGGGCTTTGGGAGACCGGGATGGTGGCGACCGAGATCCAGGGACGGAAGGTCTTCAGTTCGATAAGGTCGCGCTATCGCATGGAGCAGGACCGGTTCGAAGGTGGGCGGAAGGTGCCAACCGGTTCCTCAGTCCCCGGCGGCCAGCCATGAATCGACCTTCTCCTTCCGGCGCCCCGGCCGGGAGAACTCAGCCCTGCTTCAGGCTCCTGCGTGCCATCCACTGGTTGGCCTGATCCAGCAGCACCGCCAGGATCACCACGCCGCCGATGATGATCTGGGAGTAGTTCTGGTCGATGCCCAGGATGACGATGCCGCTGGAGATCATCTGGATGATCAATGCGCCGAGCAGCGCACCGAGCGCGGAGCCGCGTCCGCCGTTGAGGCTCGCGCCGCCGACGACCGCCGCGGCGATGACGTTCAATTCGTAGCCATTGCCGTCGGCCGAAGTGGCGGAACCGTAGTAGCCCAGGGAGAGCAGGGCTGCGATCCCGGCCGTCAGGCCGGAGACCAGGAAGACGCCGAGCTTCACCTGGCCCGTACGGATGCCGCTGAACCGGCTGGCCTGTTCGTTGCCGCCGACGGCATAGATCCGGCGGCCCGGTGTCGTCCGCGCCAGCCACACTCCGCCCGCGATCGCCACCAGGAGCATCACGCCGAGAGGGACGAGGGTGAGTCCGCCGCCGGTGCTCCATTTGACCACGGAACGGAAGCCTTCGGGGAAGCCGCCGATGCTGAGACCCTGGGTCGTCACGAAGGCGATGCCACGGAAGATGGCCATGGTCCCGAGCGTGATGATGAAGGGGTGGACCCGCAGGGCGACGACCATGCCGCCGTTGACGAGCCCGGCGAGCACGCCGGTCCCGAGGCAGACCGCGATGCCGAGCAGGATCCCACCGCTTCCGGTGGCCGGGGAGGCGCCCTCGGGGCCGAACCGGTGGAACACCTGGGCGGCGACCACTCCCGCGAGGGCGTAGATCGAACCAATGCTGAGGTCGATCTGACCGGCAATGACCACAAAAGTCATGCCGACGGCCATGATGGCGAAGAAGGAGGTGTCCTTGGCGAGTTGGGTGAGGTTCTCGGCGTTGAGGAACTTGTTCACCCGTTCCTTGGCGGGGACGCGATTGCCCTCGGGGTCGACCGTGAACTCCCGCTGGCGCGTTCCGTCGGGACCGACGGTGAACCGAGGACGTTCGACACTGCCTCCGAACACGGACAGCAGCGCGCCGAGGACCATCACGACCAGGAACAGGCCGGCCTCCGCGAGACGGCGTCTTGGGGCGTGGGACAGGGTGGACACGCTCGGTATGCTATCCTCGCCGCGACGGAGGGCTCAATGGCGGAGAGCGTGGCGCCGCGGCCACCAAGACTGCGGTTTCGTCATCGTCTGGAGAGCTGCAGTCCAGTCCGGGGCGGCGTTCTTTGGGATTCACAACCAAGGGTGCGAAGGGAATGAGGATTTTGACTCTGCGGCCGAGGGAATCGGGCGGTCCGAGTCCCGGCCAACCAACGTGGCCCGGGACCGCCTTGGCCGCGGACCGGGCGCGCCAGCGTCGTGGAGTGCGCGAGTCCGCTCGCGCTTTTGGAGGTGGACACCGATTCCCGAAGCCGCGGAGGGAACGACCGAAAGCCGCCTCCCCTGTTGGCCGGGTGCCCTCACTCGACGGAAACCCACTCAAGACCGGCGAAACCGGGCTGCAAAGGACTTGGATCCCGCGCGATGGGTCTTCGGTCGCTTCTCGAATGGCCGAAGCCTCCGAAATCGGGTCACGCGGGCAAAGCAGCAGCAGCTTCGTGCCGCTGCCAACCTAACCCAACCGCACCCAATGAGGTCGTCGTCGGATCTCCCCGACAAATCCCGGTTCCTTCCTGTTCCTTCTATCCAAGGGGGTCTATCCAAGGGACACGTCCGCCTACGAGGGGGTTGTATTTTGATCCAGTGCGCTTCTAGATCATTGAAAACAAGCAGGTTGCGTTTCTGGATAGCTGAACCCTGAACCTTGAAACACCCTCGTTGGGAGAGCAGCGCGCGAATCGCCAGTCGAAGGGGTCGTCGGCGACGTGACAGCGTCCCCCTTCCATAAGGGACACGTCCCTCTGCGAGGCATGACCTGCCCTGATCGGAAGCGCGCATAAAGCAGTGATCGTGAGGTTTTTGCCTCTATAAATTCTACTGTCCCCACTGCGGAATCCACAAGGGACACGTCCCTCTGCGAGGCAGGGCATGCCGCGATCAAAATCATAGATATAGCATTGATTGTGAACCGCTTGCGACCGTTCGCTCTATTAGACACCTGATCCTTGAAATCTCCCCTTTTGGGAGCGCGCGTGAAGTGCCCGTCGCAGAGCGGGACGGTGCCATGACAGGGTCCTTGGCGAATGAGGACCCGAAGGTACAAGGCTCCGCCGGAGGCGGAGGTGGCGTACTACCACTGCATGTCGCGAGCGGTGAACCGGGAGTGGCTCTTCGAGGCTGAGGACCACGAGAAGTTCCTGGAGGTGTTCCGCAGCCAAGCGGCCTTCGCCGGGATCCGGATCCTGACGTTCTGCCTGCTGAGCAACCACTTCCACATCCTGCTGGAGGTGCCCAAGAGACCGGTGAAGCGATTGACCGAAGAGGAGTTGTTCCAACGCCTAGGAGCCGTCTACAGCCCAAACCGTGTGACGGAACTGCGGCGTCAGTGGACGAAACTGCCTGAGAAGAAACGCCCCAAGTGGGAGGAACCGTACCTGATGCGGATGTGGGACCTGAGCCAGTTCATGAAGGAGTCGAAACAGCGGTTCACGCAGTGGTACAACCGGAAGCGGGGAATGGACGGCTCTCGGTGGCGAAGTCGGTTCACGAGCGTGCTGGTGGGCTTGGACGGCCGGGCGTTGGCGACGATGGCGGCGTACATCGACCTGAACCCAGTGAGAGCGGGAATCGTGAAGGATCCGAAGGACTACCGGTGGAGTGGCTATGGGCAGGCGATGGGAGGAAACCGTGAAGCCCGAGAGGCCTTTGGCCGTGTGATGGAGATGGCCGAAGGCCATGGACGCGGAGACGCGTTCGAGGCGTACCGGATGTGGTTGTACCAGAGCGGCGTGCAACCGGGAGTGGAGGGACCTGTCGGGACGGAACCGGTTCGGAAGGGGATCTCGCCGGAGCGGGTGAAGGAGGTGGTGGCGAGCAAGGGCAAGCTGAGCTTGGGCGAGTTCCTGATGTGCCGGGTGCGGCACATGAGTGAAGGGGCAATCTTCGGGACGAAGGGGTTCGTGGACCGGATGCTGGGACGGCACCGGGAGGTGTTCGGATCCCGGCGGAAGACGGGAGCGCGTCGGCTTCGGTTCCTGGAATCGGGCGAGTACTACACGCTGAAGGACATCCGACGAACGCCGTGGGAGATGAGTGCCGAGGCGACCTCCCCACCGGCGACAACCGCCTGAAGTTACGGAAGGTCCCGGGATCACCTGGGACAACGACACGGAAACCGCACCGAAACCGGGCTGCAACGGCCCGGGAACGCCAGAGGTGCGTCTGCGGTGGCCGATCTGACAGCCAAAACCGCTGAAAACGACGTCTCTTGGCTCCGGAGCAACCGCCAAGTGTCGCTGACAGCCCCTCTCAGTGACATCCGACCGGTCCGCCGGCGATCACCACGCCCGGGACCCCCTGAGCATTCCGTGCCCATCCGCCCATCTTGCCAACTCTTCCCAAATCGGTAGCCTACGGACGTGTCCCTTATGAGCCTCGTTGTGATCAGTGTGCTGTGCAATCTTTTGCGTGAGAGTTGGCTTCGCTCATCGTCGGACGGGTAGCATACGGACGTGTCCCTTATGAGC
>CAMASJ010000177.1 GCA_945860685.1 Akkermansia muciniphila | reverse complement strand
GACGCTTCCCCCGACCACCCTCGCCGAGGCCTCACGTCTCGGCGGCGAGGTCCTCGAACGCCTTGGACGCACGCGTCAGGCGGCCGGCCTCTACGAAAATGCCGCCCGCGAACTGCCCTCGGCGGCGGCCCCTTGGAACGAACGCGCCCGCCGTCTCCGAGAGGCGATCGCCGAACGCCCAAGGTAATCCCGGCTGGAGCAGGATCCCGACGGGCAGGTCTCTCAGTTCTTTCCCTTCGGACGCCCCGTCGCCAGACGCAGGAGCTCCGAAGCGTGGTTCCGCGCAGCCTCGCCGCCTCCCAACATCCGGGCCAGCTCATCGACCCGAGCCTCCCCTTCGACCGCCTCGATCCGGGATTCCGTTCGCCCTCCGCGCGTCTCCTTCGAGACCACCTGGTGCGCTGAGGCCTGGGCCGCCACCGGCGCCAGGTGCGTGATGCACAGCACCTGATGCCGCTTCGCGATGCGGGCCATGTTCGCCCCCACGGCGTGCGCGGTCTCGCCGCCCACGTTCGCGTCGACCTCGTCGAAGACCAGCACCGGGACCTCGTCCTGGTCCGCGAGCACCGTCTTCACCGCCAGCATCACCCGCGCAAGCTCGCCGCTCGAGGCGATGGCCCGGAGCGGACGGCCGGGTTCGCCCGGGTTCGGTGCGAACTGGAACTCCACCCGGTCGAAGCCGCTCGGATCCGGGACGTCCTCCGGTTCCGCGGTGACCATCCCGACCTCGAACCGGCTCTGTCGGAATCCAAGCGACCGAAGCTCCCGGCACACGGCCGAATCCAGCCGCGGCAACAGATCCCGACGTCCCGCCGAGAGAGTGCGCCCCGCCTCGAGGATCTCGCGGTCCACGCCGGCGATGGCCGACCGCAGCCGTCCCAACTCGCCGTCGCGCCCCTCGAGCTGCGCCAGCCGCTCCGACGCCTCCGCGCCGAACCGGAGCACCTCATCCAAGGTCCCGCCGTACTTCCTCTTCAGGGATTGCAGCAGGTTGAGGCGTTCCTCGAGTTCTGCGAGCCGAGCCGGATCCAGCTCGATGCGGTCCGCCTGCCGCGAAAGGCCCGTCTGAAGTTCCCGCAACAGCGCGACCGCCTGGGAATGGGTTTCGACGAGGCCCTCCGCCGCCGGGTCGATGCGCGCCAGTTCATGCAACGGCCTTCCGACGGCCCCCAGAACGGTGAGTGCGGCCCCCTCCCCCTCGCCCAAGGCCTCGAGCGCCGCCCCGGAAAGCTCCAGCAGGCGCGCGGCGTTCGCGGCCCGGCGATGCTCCGCCATGACCTCCTCCTCCTCGCCTGCCCGCAGCCGCGCTCCCTGGATCTCCCGCACCTGGTGCCGGAGCAGGTCCAGCTGCTGGGCATAGGTCCGCTCGTCCACCACCAACGCCGCCACTTCGGCCACGAGTTCCGCCCGGCGCCGAACCTTCGCCGCGTATGCCTCCCGCAACGTCTCCAGACCGCCGTAGGCGTCCAGGATGCCCAACTGACGCGCTGTCTGGAGAAGCGAGCGGTGGTCGTTCGGACCATGGAGGTCCACGAGACGTCCCCCGAGTTCCGCCAGCGTGGAGAGCGTGGTGGGGGAACCGTTGACGAACTGACGGTTGGTTCCGGCCGCGGTGAACGCCCGCTTCAGGACCAGTTGCCCGCCGTCACAGGGCTCCAGCCCATGCTCCTCCAGGAAGGCGTCGAGCGGCGGACGGAACGACCTCACGTCGAAGACCGCCTCCACCGTGCAGGCATCCTCACCCGACCGGATCATTCCACGGTCGGCCCTGCGCCCAAGCACCAGGTTCAACGCGCCGAGGATGACCGACTTGCCGGCACCGGTCTCGCCGGTGACCGCGACATAACCCGCGGGCAGCTCCAGCGTGAGGTCCGCCACGAGCGCCAGGTTCTTGATCCGAAGCGTGCTGAGCACCGGAAGAGCAGAATGGGCGCGAGGGAAAAGGGGAACAGGAAACCGCGGCCCGCCCGACGGGGCTCTCTTCCACGGTGCCCAATCCCGCCAGAGCGGGTTCCGGCGGACAAAGGGCGACGCCGAGCCGGAATCCCCTTCGACAGCGGTTCGCCGGACCCTTTGACATCGGTTCCCCCGCCCTCGCAGTCTTCGTCCATGTCGTTCGAGTTCCGATTCCTGGGCACCGGCACCTCCCAGGGGGTGCCGATCATCGGGAAGGAGCATCCGCCGGAGTACCTCGCCAACCCGCGCAACCACCGCCTCCGCTCGTCCATCTACGTCCAGACCCCGACCACGCGGATCGTCGTCGACACCACGCCGGACTTCCGCACGCAGATGCTCCGAGAAGGCCTCGGCTTCCTGGACGCGATCATCATCACCCACGCCCATGCGGACCACATCATGGGCCTCGATGACAGCCGGCGCGTCTGCGACCTCCGGGGAAGCGCGCTTCCGATCCATGCCACCGAGGAGACGATGTCCCACCTGCGGAGGATCTACGTGTACGCCTTCGACGGGCGTCCGATCCCGACCAGCTACTTCAACCCGCTTCCCCGGGTGTTCGACGGTCCCTTCGAGATCGGGAACCTGCGCATCACGCCCCATCAGCTGCCGCACGGCCGGATCACGACCAGCGGGTTGGTCTTCGAGCAGGATGGTGTGAAGCGGCTGGCCTACTTCAGCGACTGCAAGGAGGTGACCGAAACCGCCGTCGAGCATGCGCGCGGCGTGCAGGTAGCGGTGTTGGACGCCCTGCGGCCGGAACCCCATCCCACCCACATGTGCCTCGACGAGGCGCTCACGACGGCCCGCCGCATCGGGGCCGGCAGGACCTACCTGACGCACCTCACCCACCACTACGACCACGACCGAGACCAGGCGGAGATGCCCGCGGGGGTTGAGTTGGCGTGGGACGGACTCCGCGTGGTCTGCCCCTGAACCGCCGATGACTCCGACCTATCGACTCACCTGGATCGTGCTCGGGACGTTCGCCAAGGTCTGGTTCCGGGCCCGCGCCGTGGACGCGCACCATGTCCCCCTGACCGGACCGGTGATCCTCGCCTCGAACCACGCCAGTTTCGCCGATCCGCCCCTCGTCGGGACGTCCGTCGACCGGGAGATCAGCTACCTCGCCCGCGACACCCTGTTCTCCAAGCCGCTCCTCGGTTCCTACATCCGGCGGCTGAACGCCGTGCCGGTCAACCGCGAGGGCGGAGGCGGCCCAGGATTGAAGGCCATCCTCGACCGGCTCAATTCCGGCAGCGGGATCATCCTGTTCCCGGAAGGCACCCGGACCCACGACGGGAAACTCCAGCCCGCGAAGTCGGGCATCGGCCTGATCGTGGCCAAGTCCACGGCCCCGGTTGTGCCGGTGCACATCCACGGTTCGTACGAGGCCTGGGGTCGTCACCACGCCCTGCCACGTCCACGGAAGATCAACGTCCGTTTCGGTGCGCCGAGGGATTTCGCCGAGCTCCGTGCGGAACTGGCCAACGCGGAAAAATCGCGCGTGAAGGCGATCTACCAGGAAATCGCCGACCGGATCATGTCCGACGTCGCCGCCCTCTGATCCGCCGACGCCGGGGCTCCTCTCCGCGAACCCAGTGTGCCCATCGGGCGATCTGCCGAGGAACCGGCTGTCGGGGTTCACAACCACGGGTCAGTGGACGCGGCCGACAACACGTCGGGAATGCCCACGCACGACTGAGAGGGATCGGGGATTGGAGAACGGACGGCAGCTTGGCAGCCGCGGCTACTTGCAGAAAATCGGGAATCGCCGATCAGGAATCACAAGTCCCCGGGCGTCTTGGCGTGCCGGTCCCTACGGTTTGGCTCAGTGTCCGGCCCGCAGCGTGCAGGCGCCACGGAGCAACCGGACGCAGCAGGTGAGCCGGAACTTCTCCGGGTCCTTGTTCCACTGGTCGAGCACGTCCAATTCCTCCGGGGTTGCCTCGGAGAGGTTCCCCATGCCGGAAACCACCTCCGCCACGCAGGTGCCGCAGGAACAGTTGAAGCAGCCGGCCTCCATCTCGACGCCGGCAACCTCGCCCGCCTCGACCAGCAGTTCGCCGTCGGGCACTTCCGCGGTGGCGTTGGAGGGCAGGATCGTAATGGTGGCCATGGAATCGGGGATCGGACGGACGCCTGAGCAAATACCGGCGGAAGCGACGAAGTCAACCCGGCGGAACTCCGGAGGCCACAGGCGCATCGCGGAGCCGCCGAGTCAGGGCGACGAAGGTCTCGACCGGCAACTTCTCGGCCCGCTCGCCCGCCGGAATCCCGCACGCGGCAAAGGCCTCTTCCAGCAAGGGCGCCGGCCAACGGGTCTTCAGCAGCTTCATCATCATCTTGCGGCGTTGCGAGAAGGCCAGCTTGACCAACTGGGTGAAGACGCGTCCGCCCTCCGCATCCAAAAGCGGCTCCTTCCGACGGACCAGGGTCACGCAGGCCGAATCGACGTCCGGCGTGGGATGGAAGCACCCGCGCGGGATGCCGAAGCTCTCCTTCACCGTGTACCGCAGTCCCAGCAACAGCGTCAGCAGGCCGTAGTCGTCGGTGTCGGGCCGGGCGGCGATCCGGCGGACCACCTCGGTCTGCAGAGTCGCCACCAGCCGATCGGGCGGGACCGGCGCCTCGGCCAGTTCGACGAGGATCGGGGAACCGACCGAGTACGGCAGGTTCGCCACCAGCTTCCAGCCGCTCCAGTCGCGCGGGTTCTCCTGAAGCCATTCCAAGGCGTCGGCGTGCAGCAGTTCCCCGGCGGTACCCTCCGCCGCCGCAGCGCCGGCCGCGACGGCGAACGCCGGGAACCGTTCCCGCAGCACCGCCACCAGACGCGCGTCCTTCTCGATCGCGAGCACCCCGGCCGCCTTCTCCAGCAGCAGCGCGGTCAACGGCCCCAATCCGGGTCCGATCTCCAGCACGCGGTCCGTGGATTCCACCGCTCCCGCCACCACGATGCGACGGAGCTGGTTGCCGTCGTGGAGGAAGTTCTGCCCGAGGGATTTCGTGAGCTGGATGTCCCGCGACTCCAGCAGTTGGCGCATCTCTGTCAGCGTCATGGTCTCCCCTTCCCCACCTTCTTCACACGGCGCCGCGCCGCCCCGGCATTCCTCTTACGCGGCGCCGATGGCGACGCCACAAGCCCCCGAACCGAGTCCGCCAAGGCGTCCAAGGCACGACCGAGCTGGTCTTCGCCGATGGTCAGCGGTGGCGTGAATCCGATGACTTCGGCCGCCGCCCCTTCGGGCAGCACGATGAATCCCCGATCCAAGAGGTTCCGCATCACTCCCAGGGAAAGCGCCGTCCCCGGACCGCAGTCCTCCGTGCGGAACTCGATCCCGCCCATCAGGCCGGAGACGGACACACGACGGACCACACCCGGGAATTCCGCGGCCACGGCCTCCAGGCCGGCCTGCAGCGATTTCCCCAGCCGTTTGGACCGGGCAGGCAGCCGCAGCCGCTCCAGCTCGGCGATCTGCGCCAGCGCCATCGCACAGCCGACGGGGTGCCCCAGGAACGTACTGGTGTGCACCGCCTCGCCGTCCGACGGAGGCCACGCGTCCATGACCCGGTCCCGCCCCACGCAGGCGCTCAGCGGGAAGCCTCCGGTGAGCGCCTTCCCGAGGCAGATCAGGTCCGGAACCACCGCCTCGTGTTCGCAGGCGAACCAAGTCCCGGTCCGGCCAAAGCCCGTGTAGATCTCGTCGAGGATCAACAGGCGTCCCGAAGCGTCGGCCAAGCGTCGCAGCATCCGGAGGAATCCCGGCGGCGGAATCCGGATTCCACCGCGCGCCTGCATCGGTTCGACGAGCACCGCGCCGACCGCATCGTCGGCCATCTTCGCGGCAAGCAACGGCTCCAAGGCATCGAGGTCCGCCGCGGTCTCGGGGAACGGAAGGAACCGGCCGAACTCGCGCAACTGGTCGCGGAACGGCTCCCGGAAATGGGCCCGCTGGGTCCCGTTCAGGGCGCCGTATCCCAAGCCGTGGTAGCCGCCCTCAAAGGCGACGATGCCGGGGCGTCCCGTCGCAAGTCGCGCGGTCTTCAACGCCGCCTCCACCGCCTCGAAACCCGAGGACCCGAAGATCACCTTTCCGGTCTCCCGGACGCCGTCCCGCCGCGACCAACGTCCATAGGTCAGGCGGCTCAGTTCCATGGCGAGACGGGCCTTGCCCGGATGCGGATGCACGTCGCCCATCGCATGGACGAGGCGGCCCAACTGGTTCCGGGCCGCGCGGACCACGGCCGGGTTCGCATGCCCCGCCGCCGCCACGCCGAACGCCGCGGTCAGGTCGAGGAAACGCCGGCCCTCGAGATCGACCACCTGACAGCCCTTCGCCCGGTCCCAGACGATTGGGCCGATGCCGTCCGGGTCGATGAAGAGGATGTTCCTCGACTCGTGTCGGCGGAGCTGTCCGAGGACCTTTTCGGAGGCGGTCGGCATCACACTCCCCGTTCGTCGGGCGGCCAGATGAACTTGTGCATCTGCAGCTGGAACCGCGCCGGCACCTGGTCCTTCACTATCGCCTCCACGAGTTCCCGCCGCGTGATGGGCCGGTGGCCCGGCGGCACCGGCTTGAGCGACGCGTCCCGCTGCGCCTCGGACAACGGCGCGACCCACGAGAAAAGAACCGGACAACGTTGGTCGATCCGGCGGTCCAACACCGTCCGACGCGCCCAGTCGTAGTCCTCCCAGGATCCGATCACGAACTTCACCTCGTCCGTCGCACGCAGATGCCCGATGTTCTCCCACCGGTTGCGGGCCGACTCGCCGCTGCCCGGACACTTGAGGTCCATGATCCGGCGGATGCGCGGATCGAGGTGCGAGATGTCATGGGCGCCACTCGTCTCGACCAGCACCGTGAAGCAGTCATCGGCCAGCCGACGCATCAGCTTCGCCGCGTTGGGCTGGAGCAATGGCTCGCCCCCGGTGAACTCCACCAACGGCAGCTTGTGCTGGGCGGAGGCGTCACCTGCGTTGACCACCGGCGGGAAGTGGGCGCGATCCAACTTCTGGTACGGCTCGGCCAACTTCAGGATCTCGTCGCGCACCTCGGACATCGGACGCCGCTTCCCCTGGGTGAAGGCGTAGGCGGTGTCGCAGTAGGAGCAGCGGAGATTGCAGGCCGTCAGGCGCACGAAGATGCAGGGCAGGCCCGCGAAGGTGCTCTCGCCCTGGAGGCTGATGTAGATTTCGTTGACGTTGAGTGAATCCGGCACGGGCTGGACGATAGCAGCGGAGCCACGGAAGGCAGAGAGATTTGCGGGCGCCCAACGACACGTCGCACAGTCGCCCCTTCGATCCAAAGGCGCACCCAACTCAAGGAGTCCGGATCCGCCCCCGCAGTCCAATGGGGCAACGTGTGGGTCAGTCCTTCCGAAACGCCTTGTGGTTCGGGTCGCCACCCGAAAGCAGGTAGGCCATCAGATCCATCAACTCTTCCCGGTTCATCCCAGAAATCATGCCCGGAGGCATCGGGGAGACGTTCGAAAACTCGATGCTCACCACGTTCGTGGGGGAAGCCTTCGTGACCTGGTTCAAATCGAACGGATTCGACGCCACACCGACTTCCTTCTCATTCCGGAGGATCAACCGTCCATAGAGGCTGCCTCCATCCTTCAGCTTCACCCGGCTGGCCATGTACTGCTCGGAGATCGAGGCGCTGGGCTCGCAGATGGACACAAGGATGTCCCGGACGGAGAAACGCGAACCCACCGAACCCAAGTCGGGCCCGGAGATGCCTCCTTCACCGCCAAAGCGATGGCAGGCGATACACTTCCCGGCCGAGAACATCTTCCGGCCGTTCCCGAAGTCCCTGCCGGAAAGCGCCGTTGAGAAAAGCTCCATCGCGGTGTCCACCTTCCAGGCCACGGACGGGCCCTTCGGTCTCGGCAGCTTGGAAAGGTCGGTGGCGGGAAAGTCCCCGAGCATGCCGACCATCAGCTCGACGTCCTTGGTCTCCAGCCGGTCGATGGCTTCCTTCCGAATGGCACGGATGTATCCCGAGAAGCTCTTTCCACCGTCCTTGGTCAGGGCCTCGTTCAACCATCCGAAGAAGTACTTCCGATCCTCGGGAGTCCACCCACTCCGGACGATCCGAAGGCAGTAGGCGTAGTGGATGTTCCGCGTGTTCGGCGTGTTGGCCATCATCTTCAGGATGGCCCCGCCGTACTCATGGCGCCCAAGCATCGCCTTGTCGTAGTCCACCGTCGCCGCCCGCGTGGATCTCATCAGCCCGAGGGTCTTCCGCACGACCGTCGGTGAATCCAGATAGGAAAGGACCCGGCAGAGCTCGGCGTTCACCGTGTCGTCCGCATCGGGGAAATGGGCGTCCAAGCGGGCGATGACGTCGGCCGCCTGTCCGCCCTCGGGCCGTCCCATCCGCAGGAAGCAAAGCGCGTAGGCCCGGAGCAGCGCCAGCCGGTCCTCCTTCTCCAAGGTGCCGAAGGGAATCTCGCCGAGCCTGCCGAGCAGCCGTCCGGAAAGGGACTTGTCGCCATGGCGGCTCAAGGCGATGGCCGCGTGGATCGCGGCCCGCGGATTCCCCTCCGCGAAGACCTTCTCCCGCCACAACGCCACATCCTGGTTCTCGACGGCCATACGTGCCGCGTGGCGGAGGCTGCGGTCGGAATGCGCAAGATGCGGCCACGCCTGCTCGACGGCCGTCGCGCCGCCCTGGCCGCGGACGTGGAACTCCTCCAGCGAGCGGCGCAGGGCCCGCAGTCCGCTGTTGGCGACCCATTGCCTCGGTACGGCCGTCGTCTTCGGACCGGTGTGCCGAACGCGATAGAGCCGCGAGGCCGTGGTGCGGCCGCCGGTGACGAAGTACATCGCCCCATCCGGACCGAATCGCATCGCGGCGATGTTCAACGGACTGCCATGCAGGAACTCCGTCTTCGTGCCGGTGTAGCTGGAACCGCTTTCCTGCAGCTCCACGGTGAAGATCGTCCCGAACGTCCAGTCGCAGATGAAGAGCTTGTCCTGGTACTCCGCCGGGAAGCCGGAGTGATGTCCAAAGCTGATCGCCGTCGGCGAACCGGGGCCGACATCCAACACCGACCCGAGGCTGTCCGCGAAGTGGTCCAGCCAGACACCCGACCCGGAGCGCCAGCCGAACTCCGCGCCGCTGGTGACGTGGTTGATCCGCGTCGGCCGATACCACGGGACACCGATGTCGAACTCCATGTCGGAGTCGTACGTGAACAGTTCGCCTTCGCGGTTCACCGCGATGTCCACGGAGTTCCGGAACCCCGAGGCGATCATCTTCCAGTCCTTGCCGTCGGGCGAGATCCGGCAGATCCAACCGCCGGGGGCCGTCAGTCCCACGGCATGTCCCATCGGGTCGGGAATCGACGGGAGCAGCGTGTCCTCCTGCCAGACCGGCGGCTGTGCCGAGGACGTTCCCTCGGGCACGCCGGTGAAGTTTCCGCTCACCAGATACAACCCCTTCCCGTCGGGAGTCGGGATGATGCAATGGGCCGAGTGCTCGTAGCCCATGTCCAGCTTCCGCAGCAGCTGGAACTCGTCATACCGGTCGTCGCCGTCCGTGTCCCGGATCCGGTAGAAGCCCCGCATGTTGGACATGTAGAGGCTGTCGAAGGCGTACAGGAAGCCGTAGGCCCCGCCGACCTTCCGCTTGCCCCAGTCGACGGG
>CAMASJ010000176.1 GCA_945860685.1 Akkermansia muciniphila | reverse complement strand
ATCGCCCCGCTGGCCTACATGCGCGGACGGACCCTCAACCAGTCGTTCATCGTCCTCGACGAGGCGCAGAACACGACCGCCGAGCAGATGCTGATGTTCCTCACCCGGCTCGGTTTCGGATCGAAGGCGGTGGTCACCGGGGACCCGACCCAGATCGACCTTCCTTCGAGCAAGCGGAGCGGACTGGTGGAGGCCGAACGTGCCCTCCAAGGGGTGGAAGGCATCTCCCTCGTTCGTTTCGAGAAGCGCGACGTCGTCCGGCATCCGCTGGTCCAACGCATCGTCCAGGCCTACGAGCGCCATCGCGGTACGAATCAGCAGGCCTGAAGTTTTCCACAGGAGCGGTTGGTAATCGCAAAGGCGCCAAGGGAAAAGCGGGGCTGGAGCCGTCAAGGAAACCACCGCCAGAGTCGGCTCTGGCCATCTCAATGGCCCGCGCTTCCCTTCCCGTTCCATTGCGGCTTTGCGGCTTTGCGCTGGTTCCCTTCTGCAGGGTTCTAGCCGAGCCCGACACCCTTCAGCGGGGCCAGTTGCGTCCGACGGTGAAGGCGATCGAAAGGCCGACGAGCACGGCGATGGCGTAGCGGTGTCCGAAGGGATTGGGGAGGACCATGCCGCGCCACTGGCGCAGGCCGATGGTCAAGGCCACCCAGCCCGCCACCGGGACCAGGGAGACCGCCAACGGATTGAGCCGCCACGCGGTCGGCAGGTCGCCGTTGAGCAAGGCGTGCGTAGCCCGGAGCCCGCCGCAGCCGGGACATTGAATTCCCGTCAGCTCATACATCCAGCAACGCGGATAGAAGAACTGCCCGCGCGGCTCGACCTCGCGCAGCAACCAGAGCGTCCCGGCCAGAAGGGCAAGGGAAAGGCAGACCCAAGGCAGCAGGTGACGACGGCCACCGCCGCCGCCACCCGGGGAATCGACAATGACGGGCGGCGTCTCCATGGGACGGCGTCGGGCGTTCAGCGGAACGACGCCTTGACCGAAGGCCGGTTCAGCACCACGAGGGCCCAGATGCCGAACGGGAGGCCGAGGCAGCAGCAACCGCTGCAGCAGGGGATCATGGAGAGGATGACTCCGGTCATCACCAGACCGTGGGAACGCAGCTGCATCATGCGCACGCCGGCCAGGATGGTCACGGCCGACAGGGCCAGCACCAAGACGTTCGAGACGGAGCCATACTGCTCCACGAACTTCATGTAGGACTCGAACATCTGCCGGTACTGCTCGGGAAACCCGGGCGGTACCTCCTGGGCCTTGTTCATCCCGGCCAGGTTCATCACGAGTCCGATCAGGCTCAGGAGCGCACCGAGCACGCCGGTCACGAGGATGCCGATCGCCGGGCCACGGACCTCCGAGGCCGGATCGGAACCGAGGGGAGCCGACGGAGAAGGCGCGGTCGACGCGGCCGGAACCGCCCCAAAGGCGGCAGCGAACTCCGGGAAGTCACCCAAGGTCTTCCAGGTCTCCTCCGCCTCAGCCCGGCAGGGAGAGGTCCGATTGAGCCGGTTTTCGGAGATCCATTGGCGAAGCTGTTCGGCCGTGATCGGTCCGTACTGCTTCTGATCGGCACCTTGGATGAAGTACATGGCGGTTCAGTGGGCTGTGGATTTCGGCGACTGCTCTGCCCGATAGGTATAGCACAGGGCGACGAAAACGAAGGCGATTCCGACCAGGAACAGCATGCCGCCACAGAGGTTGAAGAAGGCGGTGCCGTCGACATGGAGGATCTCGCGGCCATCCGGCAGGCGTTCCTTCACGTTCAGGGCGAACACCTTGGAAATGGCCAGGTTGCCCACCGCGGTGGTGAGCAGGAAGAAGCTCATCATCGTGCTCCGCATCGACTGCGGAGCCTCGCGGAAGGCGAACTCGAGGCCGGTGTTCGAAACCAGCACTTCACCGGCGGTCAGGACGATGTAGGGGATCGTCTGCCAGAGCACGCTCAGCTTCTCGCCGGCGGCGACCTTCTGTTCGATCAGCGCGATGAGCCCGAAGGAGGCCCCCGCCATGAACAGGCCGGTCGAGATGCGGCGCAAGGTGGTGACCCGGGTGCCGACCTTCTCGAACAGCGGGAAGACGAGGAGGGTGAACAGCGGGACCATCAGCATGACCAGCAGCGCGTTCATCGACTGCATCTGCTCCGCGGCGATGCGGTCGCCGATGATGAACCGGATCACCCCGCCCACGATGGGCATGTTCAGCACGCCTTCGCTGAAGATGTACGGGGTCATCTTGTCGCCCTGAATCACCCACGAGGTGCTGTTCTGGTCCCAGAGCGCCCAGAAGAACGGGATCAGGGCGAACACGCCGGCCACGCGCGTGGCCGCCCGGGCGCCGTCGACTTCCTCGTCGGTGAACCGGCCTTCGCACGAACTCCAGAAGCCGCGGCCCGGCTTGCGGTCCCCGAGGTGGGTCAGCGCGTGCCAGAGCATCTCCCAGAATCCGCCTCGGCTTTCGGGGTCCGGCGGCATGTGCCGGTAATGACCCCGGCCCATCCAGAAGATCAGGGTCGCCAGCGCCATGAAGATCCCGGGCACACCGAACGCCCATCCGTAGCCGTATTCCTTGGCGATCCGGGGGATCACCAGGAAGGAGAAGAAGGACCCGAAGTTGATGCTCCAGTAGAAGAGTCCGTAGGCCTTCTGCAGCAGATGGGATTGGCCCGAATGGAACTGGTCGCCGACAAACGCCGAGACACACGGCTTCACGCCGCCACCGCCGATCGAGATCAGGGTCAACCCGCCGTAGAGCAGCCATTTCTTGATCTCGATGGAACTGGTCAGGTCCGCCATCGCGAGGACGGCGTGGCCGATGCAGTAGAACATCGAGATGTAGAGGATGGTCTTGTAGCGGCCCAGGACCCGGTCCGAAAGCCAGGCGCCGAAGAGCGGGAAGAAGTACACCCCGAAGACGAACAGGTGGACGATTTCCGAGGCGGAAGACGGCCCCATCCCGAGCTGCTTGGCGATGTAGAGCGTGAGGATGCTCCGCATCCCATAGAAGCTGAACCGCTCGCAGGCCTCGTTGCCGATGATGTACTTGATCTGCGGCGGGAAACGGTTGTCCGCCGACGAGCCTGCGAGTTGATGGGTCGTCATCTCCCCGAGCCATTACCCCAGAACCCGGGCGAGACCAAGTGTCCGATGGCGAAGAGCCGCAAGTTTGTCATCCCAAGGCGGTCAACACGGACGGGAGAACGGCTCACCGTCCACGAACCCGTCGCTTCCCCCGCGACTTGGCGGCTTGGCTTTTGCGCCTGGGCCCAGGCCCCAGCTCCGATCCAACCGTTTCGAAGCGCCCGATTTCGTGATTGCCACACGGCCACCTGTGACTGTTCTTTCCGCACGGCGCAGCCGCCACCTCCGAACGAAGTGAAACCAACCGACCTGCGGGTCATCCTCCGCTACATCCCGCGATTCCGGGAGAAGACGTTCGTCCTCGCCATCGACGGCGCCATCGTGACGGACGACAACTTCCCCAACCTGCTCCTGGACATCGCCGTCCTGCGCTCGCTGAACATCCGCATCCTGATCGTGCACGGCGCGGCGCAGCAGATCGCCGGACTTGCGGCGGAACGCGGGCTGACGCCGTCCAACCTCGACGGCACCGGCGTCACCGACGCCAACACCCTCCAGGTCTCCCTCACCGCAGCCAACCGCCTGACCCACGAGATCCTCGAGGGACTCTCCGCGAACGACCTCCGCGCGGTCTCGACCAACGCGATCATCGCCCACCCGCTCGGCATCGTCGGCGGCGTGGACCACCAGTTCACCGGCAAGGTGGAACGGGTCGACGTGGAGATGCTGCAGACGTTGCTCTCCCAGGGGATCGTGCCGGTGATCCCGCCCCTGGGCTTCGACGGCGACGGCAAGACCTACCGGGTCAACTCGGATGCGATCGCCTTTTCCCTCGCGGACCAGCTCCGGGCCTCGAAGCTCATCTTCCTCACCACGGTGGACGGCCTGACGCGGTCGGGCGTCCTGATTCGGCAGATCCTCGTCGGCGACCTCAAGGCCCTGCTGATGCCTCCCCAGGCCGACTGGCCGGCGAACCTGGTCTCCAAGGCGCGCCATGCCGTCGCCGCCTGCGAGGCCGGCGTCCAGCGCGTGCACATCATCAACGGCGAGGTCGACGAGGGACTGCTCGCGGAGGTGTTCTCCAACGAGGGGATCGGCACATTGGTCCACGCCAACGAATACACCCAGATCCGTCGCGCGCTGAAGAAGGACATCCGGGCGCTGTTCAACCTCACCAAGAACTCCGTCGCCTCGGCGGAGCTGGTGAAGCGGACGCGCACCTCCATGGAAAAGCAGGTCGGCGACTACTTCCTCTTCGAGATCGACAAGAATCCGGTCGGTTGCGTGGCCCTCCACATCTATCCCGAGCAGAACAAGGGGGAGCTGGCATTCCTCTTCGTGGCCCCCAGCCACGAGAACCAGGGCATCGGCGTGAAGCTGATCCAGTTCGTCGAGCGCCGCGCGCGGGAACTCGGGCTGTCCGAGCTGATCACCCTCAGCACCCAGGCCTTCACCTACTTCATCTCCAAGGGCGGATTCCACGAGGGGACGCCCGACGACCTGCCTCCTTCGCGCCGGGAGAAGTACGACGCCAGCGGTCGCAGATCCAAGGTGCTGGTGAAGCGCCTCAAGTCCCCCTGATCCCGGGATGCCGCTCGGGGAGCCGATCCGCCTCCTGTTCGTGTGTTCGAGGAACCGCCGACGCAGCCTGACCGCGGAGACGGCGTTCCGCGGGGATCCCCGTTACCAGGTGCGTTCCGCGGGAACCGAACCTTCGGCACGGATCCGGGTGAGCGACGGATTGCTCCGTTGGGCCGAGGTGCTCTTCGTCATGGAACGCCGCCATGCCGAGATCCTGCGACGCAACCATCCCGAGGCGGTCGAGGGTCTTCACATCGTCAACCTGCGGATCCCGGACGAGTTCGAGTTGGACGATCCGTCGTTGATCCGCTCGCTGCGCGAGGCGGTCGCGGCCGAGTTTGGAACGGAGCCCTGAGCGGGCCGCCGGCGCTTAGCGGGGACGTTGGGCGGGGATCTGGTACCCCTTGTGCCACGGGTAGAACCAGAGCCGTTCCAACTGGACCAACTCCGCATGGCCGTCGGCCGCGGAGAGGTTGATGGAGTTGGGCAGCTTGTCGCCTGCGGCAAGACGCCGGGGAGCCCCCTTTCCGACGGGACCGGAACCGTGGCGGCCGATCATGAACCTCCCCATGCCGCCTCCGACACCGTCGCCCTCATACAGGTTCCGGGCGGGCGTGTCGTTGGCCTCCGGCCATGCGTCCACCCACATGCCGTCGCCGAACACGAACGACTGGCTCGGGTTGTCCACGCCGCTTTCCTTGAGGAAGGCCTTGGAAGGATCGACCGGTGGCGCCGAGTAGAACCAGCTGTTGAAGCAATAGGAGCCCTGGAATCCGGAGGTGGAATTGGTCCGCCAGATCCAGGTCTCGTCCGCGGTCCCGTAGTCCGGGTTGGCGGGATTCCGGGAAATCCGGCGCAGGGGTTGGGGTGCGACCGGACAGTACCGGACGAAGTGCGCCTTCCCCTGGTAGTTCATGAGCATGTTCATCCACAGGCTCTGGTCGCCGGTGTAGGGCAGCATCGTCCCCCGGTGGTCGTCGAGGTAGAGAGTGTGGGCCAGCCCCATCTGCTTGAGGTTGGCCAGGCACTTGATCTGGT
Source organism: Akkermansia muciniphila (assembly GCA_945860685.1). Lineage (GTDB taxonomy): Bacteria > Verrucomicrobiota > Verrucomicrobiia > Limisphaerales > UBA9464 > SXXZ01. The sequence continues at coordinate 4,023 of CAMASJ010000176.1, read as the reverse complement.
TGGCCTTGGCCTTGGCCTTCCCCAACGCCGGAAGGAGCATCCCGGCCAGGATCGCGATGATGGCGATGACGACCAGCAACTCGATCAGGGTGAAGGCGCCATACCGACCGGTTTTCCGACAGGAACTCATCAAGAAGGGGTTCGGTCCTCGCATGGGACAGAATCATCGACGGACGGCGGAAGGTTGGAAGCCCGGAGGGTCGGATTCACAGGTCTGAGCCCATCCTGTCACCTGCACTTGTAGGAGACGAGGTCACGAGTCTCTAACCCATCCCAAGCTCTTTGCCTTCCCTGGACGCCCAGATTGTCAGAAGGGCTGAGACTCCTCACGTCGTCTCCTACACCTGCTTTTGAGCGACCCGAACCCCGCCTTCCAGGTCCTTGCCATTCCGGCATTGCGCCTGCTTAATACGAAAAGTGCGCCCGAGGGCATCCAGACCGGTACCGACGGCCTTCACCTTGGTGGAACTGCTGGTGGTCATCGCCATCATCGCCATCCTGGCATCGCTGCTGTTGCCCGCATTGACCAAGGCCTCCGCGCGCGCCCGCCAGATCTGGTGCGGCAGCAACCTCCGCCAGATCGGCGTCTCCCTCGCTTCGTTCGCCGACGACCACCGCGGTCAATTCCCCTGGATGGTCTCCTCCCGGGAAGGAGGCTCCTCGGAGTCGAACACCTCGGGTTGGATCCATGGCGGCGTGTTCCTCCGCAATCCATGGACGTTTCTCGCGCTCTCCAACGAATTGTCCACGCCCCGTGTCCTCCTTTGCCCCGGCACGCGCGGCAACACGGCCGCGGGTTGGAACCGGCTCAGCGTGTTGAATGTCAGCTACGCGGCGAACCTCCAGCCCCGCCCAGGTGAATCGGATTCGCCGCTGGCCGTGGACGACAATCTATCGGCCCCTCCGATCCCGGCGTTGCAGGCGACCCGACGCTCCACCAACGAGTTCCTCTCCTGGACGCCGGTGCGGCATGGTGAACGCGGCATGGCGCTCTTCGCGGACTACCACGTCGAATCCCGGCAGAACATCCGGGTGGTCCCCGTTGGACTTCCCGGAGTGATCCGTCCTCCCACGGCCGCCCGTCCCGGCTATCCCGGCGCGGCTCCCTCCATCGGCGGTCTGGGGTTCGGCGGCGGCGCCCGATCCTCCGGCTCCGGCAGCGGCAGCGGCGGCCAGTTCGGGGATTTCCAGAGGTCCCGGGCGGTATCCGGCGGGGCATCCAGCGAGCTTCCCGTGGGGTCTCCCGCCATCCCGGCGTCGTCACCCACCCGCCCCGAAGCCCCCAGGTCGGAAACGGGACCGAAGGCGAAGCCGACCCCCGCGCCGCCAGCGCCCGTGGCGGACCCAGTCACCGAATCCGCCCCGACCTTCACCGCCGAGGAGGAATCGTTCCGGCGCAATTTCTTCTGGCTCTGGCTGCTGATGGTCCTGATCGGAGCCCTCACAACGGCACACACCCTCCGCAAGGAGCGCCGCCGTCGGGCCCGATTGGTACATGAAGATTCCGCCACCGCCGCCCTGCTGGCCCACGAAGCCCGTCACGACACGCCCTTCGTCTCCCACTCGCCATCAGGCCGGGCTAGCTGAACTTCACCCCGCCGCCTACTTCGCCGCCTCGGTCTTCGGCGCCTGCTTCTCTTTCCAGTTCCGCTCAAGGCGTCCCTTCAGGTCCCCCAATGCGGGATCGGCGACCAGGTCGAGATTGGTACGCGCGGCGTTCCACTGTCCGGCACGGATCTGCCAACGGGCGCAATGCAACCGGACCGCCTCCCGGGCGTTGTCGTCGAGCGCCAGACGGAAGGCGTTGGTCCAGGCCTTGAGGCCGGACTCCACGATGCGCGCCTCCTCCAGCTTCCGTTCCTCGTCGGCGAGCTTGGCCGGAATGCGCACGCCGTACCACGTCTGGGCCACGTCGGCCGCCAGCTTGAAGCTCAGCGGTTGGAGCGCCAGGGCCTTGTCGTAGAACTCGAAGGCCTTCTTGAACACGCCAGGTTCATCCAGCTTGTAGTAGGTCTCGGCATCCCGTCGGAAAAGGAAGGTCAAGGTGCCCAAGGCATGCCAGTATTGGGCTTCCTTCGGATTCAGCTCGATCGCCTTCTCCAGGTAGGGAAAGGCCTTCTCGATCGGGCCCCGATGCGCGTAATGCCCGCCGAGGTTGTTCCAGATGGCCGGGTTCGACGGGTCCAGTTCACGGGCCTTTTCCCACTGGACCACCATGCCCGCCTCGTCGCCGGTGTCCCCGAGGAAGCTGCCGAACGCGATCGTCGCCTCCGCATGACGCGGGTTCTTGAGCAGGAAGTCCTCGTACTTCCGCCGCAGTCCGTCCTCGCGTTCGTCGATCTTCTTCTTGGTCTCGGCCGGGATCTCCGTCCCCGTGGGAAAGGCGTCCAACCACCTCTGGATCTGTTCGGTGGCGACGTCGTCCTCCTTCAGCAGCGCCTGGAACTCCATCGCCACCGGGTCGTTCGTGGCCGCCACGGGTTCGACCCATCCCGTGCGTTCGGCCACGAGGTTGGTCAAGGCCGTGGCCTTGTTCGTGGCCAACAGCAACGACAAGGCCCCCACAAGAACGTCGCTCATCGCCAGAACCTAACAGGCCTCAGGCCGGACGGCCAATGCTCCCCTTTGCCGAGCCGATTCCCCTGCCGGTAACCTGCCCGGGTCGGCCCACGTCCCACTACCCGCCACTGTCCCAGAAAACCTCCCCCTACAGAAAATGAAGAGATTCCTGATCCTGTCCCCGCTGCTGGCCGCTACGCTCTGGATGGTCCCCGCTTCCGCGGAAGACGCCAAAACCTCCAAGGAATCGGCCACGGCCGAGAAGTCCGACAAACCCGCCGCCAAAGGTAAGAAGGGCGGGGACCTGGCCGGACTTTCCCGCGAGGAACGCGAGGCGAAGCTCAAGGAACGCCGCGAGAAGGCCGACGCCCGCCTCAAGGAACTGCGTGAGAAGAAAAAGGCGGGATCCCTGAAGCCCGCCGAGGAAAAGCAGCTCGAGCGCCTCGAGGAACGTGCCAAGAAGGGACCCGGCCGCGAGAAGAAGGGTCCGGATCGCGGCAAGAAGTCCGAAGGCCCCGCCCCGGAAGAGCCCGCAAAGAAGTAGTCTCGCGCCCCGGCCGCCCCTTCATCCAAGTCGCCTGACCCCACGCCGCCCCACCACCCGGGGCGGCCTTTCCATTTCCAGGCCCCGGAGCCGGGGCAGGCTGTCCTTGGTCCTGATCGCGGACTCGGATAAACCCGACCGCGAAATGTCCGACGCGCCTCCCAACCGCTCCTCCGGCACCGGCCGGATCCTGGTCGTCCGTGGCGGCGCGATCGGGGATTTCGTGGTCACGCTCCCCGTGTTCTCCGCGCTCCGTCGGCATTTCCCGACCGCCCGGCTGGAGGTCCTCGCCTACACCCACATCGGACGCCTTGCCGTCGCCGGCGGATTGGTGGACGCCGTGCACCCGATCGAAACGCGGCCTCTCGCCGGCTTCTTCGCCCGCAACGGCGCCCTGGATCCCGCCGTCTCCGCGCTCTTCGCCTCCGCCGACGTCGTCTTCAGCTACCTCTTCGATCCGGACGAGGTCTTCCGGACCAACATCGGCAAGGTGTCCAAGGCCCAGGTGATCCAAGGCCCGCATCGGCCGTTCGAGACCTCGCCGATGTCGGCCGCGTCCCAGTTCCTGGTGCCGCTGGAAAGGTTGGGGATTTTCGACCCCGACCCGATCCCGCGGCTCCCGTTGTCGCCGCCGCCGGCCCGGATTCCCCGGCGAATCGCGGTCCATCCCGGCAGCGGCGGGACGTCGAAGAATTGGCCGATCCCATCCTGGAAGTCCCTTCTGACCCGATGGACCGCGGAATCGGACGTCGAGCTGCTCCTGGTCGGCGGTGAGGCGGAAAACGAGGCCTTGGCCCAACTCCGTCCGTCGCTGCCCGAACGCCGGGTCACGGTCCTCCACGGACTCCCACTCGACCGCCTGGCGACGGTCCTCGCCGGTTGCGCCGCGTTCGTCGGACACGACTCCGGCATCTCCCACC
>CAMASJ010000175.1 GCA_945860685.1 Akkermansia muciniphila | reverse complement strand
CCTTCTTTCGATCCCGCGCCACCCTGCTCGGCGATGCCCCAACCTTGGTATCCGATGTCATCCAAGGCCTTCATGACCGCCGGCCAATAGCTCGGGGTGCTGGTGAGGAACCCGGCGTCGAATCCAGCCCACTTGCCCTGCTTGTCGCCCTTCTCCCGGTTGTACTCCTTGATGTGCAGGGTGGCGATGCGCTTGCCCAGGATCCGCACCCACTGTTCCGGCCATCCGTAGTGGATGATGTTCCCGACGTCGAAATGCCAACCGACCATCGGCGACTTGAACTCGTCGACGTAACGGGCCGCCTCGAGCGGGCTGAGAAGGAAGTTGTTCCAGACGTTCTCGATGGCGATCTTCACCCCGAGTTCCTCCGCCAGCGGGATCACCTTGCGGATTTCCGTCTGCGAACGGGTGTAGGCGTCCGCATAGCTGACCTCCTTGCTGACCACCGCCGGCACCAACAACACGGCTGGAGCGCCGTAGGCCTTCGCGTCGCGGAGCGAGAGCCTCAGCCCCTCCACACCGACCTCGCGGTCGGCGGGGTTGGGGCTGGAAAGCGGCTTCGCCCAATGGGTGTGGCAGCAGACCGATCCCGCCTTGAGGCCCGTGACCTCCAAGGCCGCGATCACCTCCTTGTTGTCCATGCCTCCCATCGGCTCGACACCCTCGAAGCCGGCCTCCTTGATGGCCTGCATCTTCTCGAGGGTTGAGCCGGGGACACCGACCGTTCCCCACATGATGCCCTTGCGGATACGACGCTTGGGGGCTGTGTCCTGAGCGAGGAGGGGCAATGCCGCGCCAGCGGTGGCGGAGAGTCGCAGGAACGATCGACGGTTCATGATGGGAGTCGTGCGGACGTTTATGGGATTCGCGGAACCAGGGGATGCGGAATGAAAAAGAAAAGGCCAGATCCGGCGGATGGGCCGACGGATCCGGCCTGATTGGGCACGGTCTGACGGACCTCAGGCCATCTTGGTCTTGCCCGGCATCGGCAGCGGATCGATGCCGAGGGTCATGTCCCAGCTGAGCTTCTCCGGCACGAGCTGGATCTTGGAATTGAGGGCCTGTTCCCAGGTGACTTCCTGACCGGTGTAGGCGGCGAGACGGCCCATGATGCCGGCCAGCGTGCTGGTCACCATGCGGTCGCCGTCGTTGTGGACCTCGCCGGCGCGGATCGCACGGTAGAGGTACTGGTGCTCCACGACGTACATGTCGGGCTTCTCACCCCGGTACCGCCAACCCGGCGTGCCGTCGGGGTTCTTGAACATCGAATTGGTCCAACCGTTCCAGCCCTTGCCCTTCGCCCCCAGGACGTAGTCGCTGTTGTCGTTGTAGCAGTTGGCGATCTGGCGCTGGGCGACGACGCCGCGCACGCCATTCGACCATTCGTAGGTCGCGGTGACGTGGTCGAAGATGTTGCCCTGGTAGTTCGGATGGACCCGACCGCCATTGGCGACACACTTCGCGGGCGGCTTGTCGCCGAAGGTCCACATCATCTTGTCCACGGTGTGGATGCACTGCTCGACGAACCCGTCGCCGGCGAGCCAGGTGAAGTTCATCCAGTTGCGGAGCTGCCATTCGATGTCGGTCATCCCCGCCTTGCGCTGCTCCGGAGACTGCATCGGCTTCACCGGACCGGTCAGGTAGGTGCCGTACATCGCGAGGACCTCGCCGAGCTCCCCGTCGTTGATCCGCTTGAAGAACTCCATCTGCGGGTAGGAGTAGCGCCAGCAGTATCCGGCCACGATGCTGAGCTTCTTCTCCTTCGCGATCCGGACGGATTCCATCACGTGGCGGATGCCGGGGCCATCGGTGGCCATCGGCTTTTCGCAGAACACGTGTTTGCCCTTCTCGACCGCATAGCGCAGGTGCTGCGGGCGGAATCCCGGGGGCGAGGCAAGCAGGACGACATCGACGTCGGCATCGATCACCTTCTGAAAGGCGTCGAGCCCGGTGAAACGCTTCTCCGGCGGGACCTGCACCCGTCCCGGATACTGCTTGTCCAGGCCCGCATGGCTCTGGCTGAGCTGGTCCTCGAAGACGTCGCCCATCGCGACCAGGATCAGGTTCTTGTCCGCGTCCATCGCATTGCCCGCGGCGCCGGTGCCGCGGCCACCACAGCCGACGAGGCCGATTCGGAGGGTGTCCGTGTTGGCCGCGAAAGCCCGCTCGCGGACCAGGATGGCCGGTGCGGCGATGGCGATGGCGGCGGCGGTGGAACCGGACTTCAGGAAGGTCCGGCGGTTTGCGGGTTCGGAGTTCATGGAGGGAGCGTGACGAACCAGTTCGTCCGGCATTCATTCTCCCACGTCAAGCCCGAGGGCCGGCCGCTTCCAAGAATCTCACGGTTCGGCCGCCGATTCCTTGCTCCCGCCGCCCCATCGTCGAGCCTCACCAAAGCCGGTCGTTCCATGATGAAGGCAATATTACGAACCATCCTGGGATGGCTCCTGCTCGGGATTCCACCCGCCGGCGCCTTGGAAAGGGCCATCGACTCGGGAAGGGATGCGGTCTTCCGGTCCGAGGTCACCAACGTGGTCTCAAGGCGCATCGAGCTGACGGGCACCGCCGTCTTCGAACCCGATGCCGTGGTCCGGATTGAACACGGCGGAGGCCTCGTGTTCCCAACCGGCACCCGCATCGATTGGCGCGCCGAACCGTATCGCCCGGTCCGATTCGTCGGCGGGACACGTACAGAGACCTCGAAGCCTCCCCAAGGCGATCTTCCCGCACTTGAGATCCTCGGCTCCAAGGACTCCCCTCCCCTGCGGCTACACAACCTCGCGTTCCTGAACCTGCCAATCGCCTTGCGCGTCCAAGGCCATACGGACCTTTCGTTGTGGCACGTCCAATGGATCGGGTGCGGTGACGGCATCCGGGCCATCCAGAGCCGCCTCAAGCTCCGCAACGCGCTCTTCTTCGAGGTGGGCGAGGTCTTCTCCGGGCTGGTCGATACCCGCTGCGACGTGCAGCAGACGACCGTCGCCGCGGCACAAGCCCTGAACCGAGGTCCGATCCGCTCGGAAGTGCAGTGGCTGCGGTCGATTGTCTCCCAGGTGGCCGACACCTCCGGGTTCGTGGTGCCGAAGGCCGAAGGAACGCTCAATCTCGTGCTCCAGACCGCCTGGACCAATGTGTTCCAGGCCGCCTTCGGTTCCCTGTACCTGCCCGTGGGCAGCCGACGGGCCCGGGCCGGCAACGGCCATGAGTTGCTGGACACCGAGTTGGCCGCCCTGCTTCCGGCGATGACGGTGCATCCACCGGTGCCGCTGCCTGCAGAGGTGTCCACCAATGTGTTCCTGCCGAAGCGGCCGATCCGCGACGAGGATCTTCCGGAGGTGATGGGCGGTCCCAGAACCAAGCTCGGATTCCACCACTGGCCAGTCGACCATCTCAGCCAAGGCACCCGGGTCGTCGACGCAATCCTGACTTTGGGCCCTGGGGCTATGGTCGGCGGATTGTCCCGGCAGGTGACCCTTTCGGGAAAGGCCCGCATCCGGACCGAGAACCCCGCGGAACCCAAGGCCCGCCAATACGGCGGAACGAAGGATTCGGATGGCGACGGAATCTCCGACGACCAGGAGTTGTCCACCGGCACCGATCCCGGCGATCCGGCTTCCTCCTCTCCCGCCGTCCTGTCGGTCTTCGGCTTCGACAGCGACGATTTCGCTAGCGAGGACGGCTGTCGGCCGCTTCCCGGAGGCGGTGCGACCCGAGTCCAGTCCTTCGATCGGACCGCGGCCGAATTCAGCCGGGCGGAACAGGTGCTGCGCTACCCCCGTGTCTGGAGGTCCGCAAACGGGCCCGCCACCAATTTCCTGACTGCCCACGGAACCCTCCAACTCGACTATTCACCGTCCTGGTATCACGGGCGACGCGAGGACTCCCCAGGCATGGAGTGCGTGCTCTTCGACGCCGGCACCCTGCGGATCACCATCGATCCCACAGGCCGGCAGCTGTGGATCACCCGTTGCGACGAGTACTCGGAACGCACGATCCAACGTCCGCTTCCACGTCCCCTGGCGGAAACCGGAGGCTTCTCCGGCCGGACCAACTGGACCTTGGAGGTCCCGCTGCGCGAGTCGGACTTCGACCTGGTCCCGAAGCAATCCCCGAGATGGCCGTTCCCGGCGACTCCGGAACCGGTGGTCGCCATAGGGAACCGCATCGCCGCGGGCTTTCCCGCGCAGGGACGTCTCGATCGTGTGGTGATCCGGAACCACTTTGCTTCCGGACTCCCACGGGAAGCCCAGGACGAGGCCGACCGGATCGCGATTGCAGTGGAGCCGGGCGGCATTCGTCTCCGTTTCCATCGCAATTGGATCGGCGACTGGGAAAAAGGGACGGAATACCCCGTGGAACGTCAGGAGATCCTTCCTTCCCCGGGTCCGTGGACGCGACTTCGCGTGGACGGCAGGAGCGGCGATTTCCTGGACACGACCGCTGTCCGTGGACGCACCTACCGATACCGGATACCGAGGGGTTCGATGCCTGCCGTCCAGTGTGTAGCCGCATTTGACAGCCCCCCGCCGGAGGACCGTGGACGCGCCATCCTGATCGTGGATCGCGAAGTGGCGCCGAAGTTGAGGGCCGAACTGGAGGAATACAGGAGGGATCTCATCGCCGACGGCTGGGAGGTGGTCCGCCATGAGGTGCCGCGGAACGTGGATTGGGTGGCCGGCGACTGGACGTGCTCGGACTACGACGCCAAGGCGCTTCCCGAAAACCGGAGGAACCTCCTCGCCACCAAAGAACTCATCCGCAGGGAGTACGAATCCAACCGGGGACGGACCAACGTGGTGGTGCTGATCGGTCATGTCACCGTCCCGTACTCCGGTTGGGCGGCGGAGGACGGGCACCGGGAATGCAAGGATCCGTCCGGCCAGCATCTGGGGGCGTGGACCGCGGACCTGTTCTACGGCGACATGAGCGACGGTTGGACCGACGCCACGAACCACGTTTCCGGCTGTCCGGACTGTCCGAGGAGCCAGTGCACCTTCTGCACGATCGGCAACGTCGCGGGCGACGGCCGCATGGACCAAAACGAGCTTCCCGCAGAGCCCGGGGGGCGGGCGGCGGAGATCGAGGTTCCGGTCGGCCGGATCGACTTCGCCCGGCTCAACAACTTCGACGAACCGCATGCGGGGATCCCGGGGGTGCCCAAAGATGCGCGTTCGATCGAGATAGCGCTGCTCCAGCGGTACTTCGGGAAGATCCACCGATTCCGCCGCGGAATGCTCCAGTTCGGTCCGTCCGTAGACGGCTATGCCGGGGTACTGGCGCCGCTCGTCGAGCAGAACGTGGGACGGCTGTCCCGAAGACTGGGGCTGAACAATCGGACCGGAGCCACCCCGCCGCTGGACGACCTTTTCCTGCCGGGACGTCCCGTCCGCTGGGGATTCCACACCGACTTTTCCCACTTCGGGGTGATCGGCGCCCCGGGGGCGGCCCGACCGGGACATTCCCATTTCTCACGGAACATCGCCTGGCAGAGGGAAGGCGATGTTCCAAGGGCGGCATTCCTGTTCAGCTTCGGATCCTTTCAGGCCCAGTGGTACTCCGGCTACGGCGAGGACGTCCTGCGTACCTGCCTCGCTTCGCGGGACTCGGTGTTGGTCGCAGGCTGCGCCGCCGGTTTCCTTCCGTGGATCTCCGACCGGGTTCACGCCGGCGCCCCGCTGCACGCCCTGCTCACGGACTCCGCGGAGTTCAACGGAAGGGTCAACGCGCGGTTGGCATTCCTGATGGGGGACCCGACGTTGCTCGAATCCGCGGTCAAAGCTCCCGAAGATTTCCAAGTCCGAAATACCACAGGAATGGTGCGATTCACTTGGACACCCTCGACGGACGCCGATGCCGGCCATGTCGTGGATAGCGCGCCTTCCATGGACGCTTCGCAGTGGAAGCTCCTGCTGTCGACGGAGCCCGGTGCCGCTGGCGGTGCCGTCTCGGTCACCAATCTCCCGGCTGGGCACGACGTCTTCCGCATCCGCGCCGTCGGCCGCCGGACGGGAAACTTCGGGAGTTTCCAGCAGCGATCGGCACCGGTGTTCCACCAATGATTGACCGTCCGATGTGTTGAAGCCACGCGGACCCTTTGGAACTCCACGCGGAAGACAAACGTGCGCCACACCTTTCGTGAGCGGTTGGGACCAGAGCGAGCCGTCCGGACGACCTTGGATACTGCCTTTGGCGTCCGTACCCAGATCTGCTGTCCGACGGGTCGTCCGCGGCGCAAACCGATGCTGCACGGAAGGTTCCGTAGGCCTTCCGGCTTCATCGGGTACTGAACGAACCAGCCGGGATCGACTCTAGGGCAAAAACAGAGGTGCAACGGAAAGCCGCATCGTGGAATATTGAATCGGTGGCGGTCCTGTTTCTGCTTCTGAGGGCCGTATCCGGTAGCGCGCTCCCATTATCCCAGATGCAACTTCCCCGGACCCTCGTTTCGACCCTGATTGGAGTCCTCGCGGCCTCCGCCCAGCAGATCACTCCGGACATCCAGTGGTTCGGATTCACCAACGGCCGTCCCGAACTGCGCTTTCAACTCGCCCCTTCGGTACAGCAATACCGGATCCGACATTCGGAAAGCCCAGGTGGCGCTTTGTCGAACGCATCGGGAATCCTGTCGGGAAGCGTCTGGACTGGGACCAATGCCGTTTCCGGGCCGTCCGGCTTCTACCAGGTCGAGGCCACGCCTCTGCCCAACGAAACCATCTTGACCGGCGCTCTCCTGAACCGAATCGCATATGGACCAACCCCCGACGAACTGGACCGGATACGCCAGATCGGGACTTCGGCCTACGTCTCGGAACAGCTGACCCCGGAAGGGATCGAAGAGGAACTCGACCAACCACCGGACACCGGTCCGGTATGGCGAAAAGTGACCGTCACTGGTAACGGTTCGTCGTCGCGGATGTACGTCTACCTCGACGGTCCCGGCGACGCCTATTTGGACGATTTCCGTCTGGTTGCGGGCTCCGTGGACAACGGCACGGCGACCAACCTGCTGCCGAACGGGGGCTTCGAGTCCCCGCTCAGCACGACCAACTGGCGTCTCACGGCCAACACCACCAACTCCGCGCGGACTACCGACTATGTCCGTTCGGGCCAGGCGGCGTTCCACCTGGAGATGATCGCCGCCGGCACCACTGGAACCGATTCGGTCTACTTGGACATCGTACCCGGCCTGAGTGCGGCCCAGACTTACACCCTCAGTTTCTGGTACCTGACCAGCAGCGAAGACAGCAGGCTGGTGGTCCGGTTGTCTGGAAGCGGAATCTCAGTCACGACGCCACTGAGCGGCGGAATCGAGTCCCCGGCGCCGTTCTTCCGGAACCTTTCCTCCCCGGCACTGGGCGCCGGCGGAATCGGCGCACTACGCTCATGGCATCTCCTCCACGCCATTCAATCACGACGCCAACTGGCGGAGGTCGTCCGACAGTTTCTCGAGAACCATTTCGTCACCCAGTACAGCAAGACCTCGGAATACCTCGACAACAACGGCCTGCCATCCGAAATGGCCCCCGGCGAGGCAGCCAAGCTGGAGTTCCGGGAGAACCTGGCCTGGCGGAAGGCGTTCCTGAACCCGCGCTGCACCTTCCTCGACCTTCTCCGGATCTCCGCCGAGAGCCCGGCGATGATCATCTTCCTCGACACAGTGGGTTCCCGAGGTGACGTCAACACCGCCACGCGGACCAACCGGATTGCGAACGAGAACTACGCGCGGGAACTGTGCGAACTGTTCGCGTTCGGCGTGGACAACGGCTACGACCAAGGAGACATCGTCCAAATCTCCAGGGCATGGACCGGATGGACCGTGGACTACCTGGACACGAACCAGGTCGCCAATCCCTTTGCCGTCCGGAGCACCCGTTACATCAACGGCTCCCTCACCAACGCCACCGAACGCAACAGCCTGACCAACATCGTTGGGCAGTGGTCCTTCCGATACCGGGCGGAACGCCATGATCCAAGGGTGAAGTGGGTCTTCTACGAGAAGGGCACCAACGGGATCATCCTCACCAACGCCCCGAAGACGGTTCCCGCCCGATTCGGCGCGCCTTGGGCCGGAAGGAACTATGGCCTGCGGCTCGCCTACGGGAGCGGCACCAACAACATCCAGGACGGCTACGCGGTGCTCGCCCACATGGCCGATCAACCCTTCACGCAGGAGTACCTGTCGGTGAAGCTCTGCCGGCTGCTGGTGCATGACGACTTCCACCATGGCTACGACTTCAGCGACGATATCCACACCCCGGAGGAAGACCTTGTCCACGCCTGCATGATGGCGTGGGAATCGCCAAGGAACGGAGGCCCGAAGGGGCAGATACGAGAGGTGCTGCAGGTGATCCTCACCTCAGAACTGTTCAAGTCCTCACTGACGTCCTCCTCCAAGGTGCGCACTCCTTTGGAGTTCGGCATCGCCGCGCTGCGGGCCTTCCGTTCGCGGCGCGCGGACGGCACGTTCACCTCGGTGGCCGATCCGGCGAACCTCTCGGACGGCTTGTTGAACCGGGCCGGCCGGATGCGCCTGTTCGACCGGGCCGAGCCCGACGGCTATCCAGAGGAGGGTTCGGGCTGGATCAGCGCGGGTACACTGGCGGAACGACTCCGATTCGCCCAGTCCCTCGCCCTCGCCGGCGCCAACCTCGCCACCACACCCGCGGCCCGCAGCGCCGCGGACTCCGTGGGCTCCAGCCGCATCGATCCGGCCGGTCTCGTGATGGTGAAGCTGGGATCCTCGGCGACTTCGGCCGAGGCCGTGACCGACTACCTGCTCGGCCTGCTCTATCCCACCGAAGGTGTCGGAAACCTCGGAATCATCCGCAAGGTCTCGATCGACTTCCTCAACACCGCGGACAACGGCACTACCGCTTCCGCCTTCTCCACCTTGGTACCCGGATCACGGAACTACGACGGACGGGTCCGTGGCCTTGCCGCCCTGCTCCTTTCCACCCCCCGCTTCCAGGAGCAGTGAGTTCAAAACGGAACACCACCGAAAGACCATGAACATGAACTCGCCTCAGATCCTCTCCCGCAGGTCGTTCCTCGGCACCACCACCGGCATGGCCGCGACGGCCGCCTTGGGTTGCCTCACCAACGTCCCGCTGTTCGTCCAGAAGGCGCTCGCCGATGGCACGATCGGCCGTCCCGGTCCTGATGGCCGCGTCAAGAAGCTGCTCTTCATCTTCCTGCGCGGCGCCAACGACGGACTCAACAACGTTATCCCTCATGGCGACGACGCCTATGGACCGGTCATTCGGGACAACATTCAGATCCCGGTCGATCCGTCCCAAACTTGGAATGTCCGCGGTCGCGCCTTGTTCCCCACCGCCGGCGCCACCAGAGGCACCTACGACTATCCGTTCTCCATTCCGCTCGGGAACGGGTTCGCGGGATTGCATCCGTCACTGAAGTTCCTCGCTCCGGTCTACAACGCGGGCGAACTCGCGATGATCCACCGCGTCGGCTACCCGCGTCAGTCGAGGTCCCACTTCGACTCCCAGAACTACTGGGAAACCGGTGCACCGAGGGACCCGATGGTGAAGGACGGCATCCTCTACCGAGCGATGTACGAATCGGGACGCACGCAGGTGAATTCGCTCACCGGCGTTTCCTTCCAGAGTTCGCTTCCGTTGATGCTCCGCGGATCACGGGCGGCGATGACCAACATCACGGATCCGACCCGCTACGACCTGCTCGGCGTTCCCAACAACGTCGACGGCAACCTCAAGATGGCCAACGCGCTGGCCGCAGCGAATTCGGCCGGGTTCGTGCCCAAGCAGAACCGCGACATGCTCCAACAGCAGTACGCGAACATGTCGAAGA
>CAMASJ010000174.1 GCA_945860685.1 Akkermansia muciniphila | reverse complement strand
CGTTCGACGGCAACCCCAACGACAACAGCGGCCGGGGCAACAACGGCACGCTGGTCAACACCCCCACCTTCGCGGCCGGAACGCTCGGCCAAGCGGTGTTTGTCAGCAATACGGCCGAACCGGGCATCCAGGGCAACTACGTCTCCCTGGGCAACGTGCCCGACGTCCTGTTCGGTGATTCCACCGACTTCTCCGTCGCGATGTGGGTCCAGCTGAACGGCTTCTCCGGCGACCCCTCGTTCTTCAGCAACAAGAATTGGAACAGCGGCGGCAATCTCGGTTACGTCCTCGCCACGGACGGCGACCGCCGTGTGCAGTGGAACTACAAGGAGGAAACCACCGGCCGCCGCGACTTCGACGGTCCCGGAGGCGCCCTTCCCGCCGGCGTGTGGACCCACATCGCCATGACCGTGAAGCGCACGGGCAAGATCAGCACCTACGTGAACGGTGAGCTGATCAACCAGACGGACGCCCGTCCCGCCGTCGACACCCTGCCCAGCACGGTGGACACCGACTCCATCCCCGAGCTCGCGGTCAACATCGGCAACGACGGCACCGGCCAGTACACCGACGGCGGCAGCGGCGTGAACCACGTCAACACCGGCATCGACGACTTCGGCCTCTGGCGCCGTGAGGTCTCCGCCTCCGAAATCTCCCGCATCTACTCCTTTGGCCGCGGCGGCACCAACATCGTCTCCATCCCCGAGCCCACCGGAATCGCCATCACCGCCCAGACCCCCATCGCGGGCGCGGTGAACGTGCTTCCCTCGACGCCGATCCAGGTCGTCCTCGGGAACTTCTCCCGCACGGTCAACCCGGCCTCGATCCGCCTGCTTCTCAACGGCGCCGCGACCACGCCAGTGATCGTCAACACGACGTCCAACTCCACGGTGACCCTGGAACGGACCGCGCTGCTGCCGTCGGGTTCGACCAACACCTACACGGTGATCTACTCGGATACGGCACCGACGCCGACCACCACCACGAACACCTTCTCCTTCGTGGTGCGCACCTGGCAGAACATCGCACTGCCCACGCCCATTGCGATCGAGACGTTCGAATCCGCCGAGGAGGGAACGCTCCCGACCGGATGGTCCGAGGTGAACTACACCTCCGGAGGTTCCGAGGTGTTCGACCTCAATGACCCAAGCTCCGACTCCTACCTCGGATGGACCACCATCAGCCGCGCCCGCGTGCAGTCGGCTGCGTGGGACTCGGAACGCCGCCTGGCCGTCTCCTTCCAGGTCGTCAACAACCAGGTCGTGACCCAGCTGGCCGACAACCGGTTCGCCTACGCCGAGTCCGACAACCGCGGTGGAAGCCAGGTCCAGTACCTCTTCTCCCCGGACTACAACCTCACCGGCAAGACCAACGTCTACCTGTCGTTCAACAGCATCTACGAGCAGAACCAGGACAGCGTCGGAGCCGTGGAGTATTCCGTCGACGGCGGCACGTCCTGGCGTCCGGTCATCTACTACCTCGACCCGGCTGACATCATCCGCACCGACGGTGCCGTGGACGCTGTGGCCACCTTCAACGCCCCGCAGAATGACACCGCAACCTACACCGATCCGACGACCGGCGAGCAGGCCGGCGGAACCTACGGATCGTTCATCGCCGCCCCCATTGCCGCCGACCTGGCGCCCTTCATCGCGCCTCGCGGCAACGACGACGCGATCGACGGCAAGCGCGTGGAGATCTTCCGCCTGCCCGGGGCCGACAACCAGTCCCGCGTCCGACTCCGCTTCGCGCAGGCCGGCACCGGCAGCTGGTACTTCGGCGTCGACAACGTCGGCTTCTACTCGATCACCCAGGTGGCGCCGCCGGCGATCACCGCGCAGCCCACCTCGGCGACCGTCGTTGCCGGCCAGAGCGGAACCCTGACCTCGACCGTGACCGGAGTCGGCGTGGGCCTCCAGTGGTACCTCGGCACGACGCCCGTTCCGAACGCCACCAACAGCTCGCTCGCGCTGTCCACGGTCACCGCCGGACAGGCCGGAAACTACGTCCTGGTCGCCTCCAACGCCGGCGGCTCGGTCACCAGCTCCGTCGCGGTGGTCACCATCCCGGCGATCCTGCCCGACCTCTCCACGGTCCGCACGGGCCTCCGCACCTATCTGCCCTTCGACGGCAGCTACGCCGACGTCTCGGGCAGCGGCAACAACGCCTCCCCGGTCGGCGCGCCGACCTTCACCGCCGGCAGGCTCGGCTCCGGCTCCCTCGGCTTCGCCAGCGCCGCCAACGGCTCCTCGTTCAACTACGCCACGCTCGGCTCCAACTTCCTGACCTCGAACCAGGCCTTCACGGTCGCGTTCTGGGCCAAGCTGGACGCCTGGACCGCCGATCCAGGCTTCGTCGGCAACAAGAACTGGAACAGCGGCAGCAACGACGGCTGGATCATCGCCACCGACGGGGACGGCCGCATCCAGTGGAACTACCGGAGCAAGGGCGACCCGCGTCCGGGCCGCAAGGACTTCGACAGCGTCGGCGGCTTCTTCAACGGCGGCGCCTGGCGCCACGTGGTGGTCGCCTTCGATCCCGCCGGTGTCGCCTCGACCTACGTCGACGGCAACCTGCTCGACACGCGGGACATCTCGCCCGCCGGCACCGGACCCGACACCACCCTGGCACTGAACATCGGCCAGGACGGCACGGGCACCTACACCGACGGAGGCGGCGTCTCCTCCCAGGGCAGCATCGACGAGTTCGCGATTTGGGGACGCTCCCTCTCCGCGGTCGAGGTCGCCACGCTGTTCCAGGCCAACCGCGCCGGAACCCCGCTCCTCACGCCGGCCCCGGCCGCCTCCGTCCTGTCGGCGTCCATCGCCAACGGCGAGGTCACCGTCAGCTGGACCGGCGGCGTCGGACCGTTCCTCCTCCAGGCCACCGGCGACCTGAACGACGCCTGGGTCAACATCCTGACCACCACGAACCGTTCGGCCACGCTCCCGCTGCTCGGAACCGAGCTGTTCTTCCGCGTGACCGGCGGCGCCACCAACACGGTCCGGTTGTTCAAGGCCACCCTCACGGGCGCTGCAGAACGCCCGACCCCGGTCGTCACCCCCGGCTCCGGCGTGGGCATCGCCGCCTTCGAGGCCGGACGCGTGTTCTACTACGTCGAGTACAGGAACCTCCGCGCCAACACCACCGCCGCCCACTTCCATGGACCGGCCGGTGTCGAGGCCTCGGCAGGCGTCCTGCTCGGTCTCGTCCATGACGGCACCCCGGGCCGCACCGGGTCCTACACCGGGAACGCAGCCGCCTCGACCGCACTGTTCGACGCGGCGGCGGCCGGCAACGTGTACTTCAACGTCCACTCCGCCGCGCCGGACGGCTTTCCGGGCGGCGAGGTCCGCGGCCAGCTGGATCCCGTTCCCTGAACGGTTTCGCACCGTTGTCACCGACGGTTGATTGCCATGGCGCCGGTGGTCCTCAGGATCACCGGCGCCTCTTGTTTTCCGCACGACCCATGAAGCGACTCCTGCCGATCCTCCTCCTGCTCGCCGCCACCGTCGCCAGGGCCGCCGTCGAACACGTCCTAGTGATCGGCTGCGACGGCCTCGGTTCGCTGGCCTTCAACCCCAGCAACGCCCCGGTGATGCACCGCCTCATGCGGGAGGGCTCGTGGACGCTGCGCGCCCGCGGCGTGATGCCCACCTCGAGCAGCCCGAACTGGGCCTCCATGATCATGGGAGCCGGCCCCGAACAGCACGGCATCACTTCCAACGAATGGGAGACCAACCGGTTCGAGATCCCGGCCCTGGAGAAGGGACCGGACGGGCTTTTCCCGACGATGTTCCGGTCGGTCCGCGAAGCGCGGAGGAAGGCCGGCATCGCGGTCGTCCACGACTGGGACGGCTTCGGCCGCCTTGTGGAACGCCGCAGCGTCGACCTTGTCGCCCACGTCAAGGGCTCGCCCCTGACCGCCACGGCCGCCGCAGACGTGATCCGCACCAACAAGCCGACCCTGCTGTTCGTGCACTTCGACGACGTGGACCACGCCGGCCACACCTTCGGCTGGAAGTCGCCGCAGTACTTCAAGACGGTGGACATGATCGACACCCTCATCGGAGACCTGATGAAGGCCTTGAAGGACGCCGGCATCGCCGACTCCACCCTCGTGTTGATCACCGCGGACCACGGCGGCGTGGGAACCAAGCATGGCGGTCCGACCATCGAGGAACTGGAGATCCCATGGATCGTCCACGGACCCGGCGTGGCCCGCGGCCATGAGATCCGCGGCCCGGTGAACACCTACGACACGGCGCCAACGGTCCTCCATGCGCTCAAGATCAAGGCCCCGGGGGCTTGGATTGGGCGGCCGGTTCGTGAAGCCTTCGGGCGATGAGCACAAGCCACCCGAGGGCGATGGAAGGCGACGTCAACACGGCGGCGCCGAGGGCCCGCTGGATCGCGGAGAGGATCGGTCCGGGAACCCGGGCGCTGCTGGAGGCCGACGCGGCCCACTTCCTCCACCAGTCGCTCTCCACGCCCTGCCTCAACGCCCTGTCCCACGCCGAAGGCTCCTGGCTGGTGGACACCGAGGGACGGCGCTACCTCGACTTCCACGGCAACAACGTCCACCAGGTCGGCTTCGCGCATCCGCGCGTGATCGAGGCGGTGAAGCGCCAACTGGACGACCTCAGCTTCTGCACGCGCCGCTACACCAACGCCCCGGCCGTCGAACTCGCCCGCCGCCTGACCACCATCGCACCGGCCGGACTCACCCGGACGCTCTTCGCCCCGGCCGGCACCATCGCCATGAGCATGGCGCTGAAGCTCGCCCGGCTCGTCACCGGCCGCTTCAAGACCATCTCCCTCTGGGACTCCTTCCACGGGGCCACGCTTGATGCGATCTCCGTCGGCGGCGAGGCCCAGTTTCGCGAAGGGGTCGGCCCGCTTCTCCCCGGCGCCGAACACGTCCCGCCCTGCGAACCCAACGGCTGTCCCTTCCGCTGCGGTCGCGAGTGCAGCCTCAGCTGCGCGGACTACATCGAATACGTCCTCGGACGCGAACCCGGCATCGGCGCCGTGATCGGCGAGACGTTGCGCTGCACGCCTTCCATCCCGCCCGCCGACTACTGGAAGCGCATCCGGGCCGCCTGCGACCGCCATGGCGCCCTGCTCATCCTCGACGAGATCCCCATCGGCCTCGGCCGCACCGGAAGGATGTTCGCCTGCGAGCACTTCGGCGTGACACCCGACCTGCTCGTCGTCGGCAAGGGACTCGGAGGCGGCGTGATGCCGCTCGCCGCAGTGCTCGCCAGGGAGGAGTTCAACACCGTGGCGTCGGCCTCGCTCGGCCACTTCACCCACGAGAAGAACCCCGTCTCCGCCGCCGCCGGCCTCGCCACCCTCGACATCCTCCGCGACGAACGCCTCCCGGAACACGCCGCGCGCCTCGGAGCCGAGGCGCTCGAGGACCTCCGCGGGCTCGCCGAACGCCACCCGGTCATCCACGGCGTCCGCGGACTCGGCCTGATGCTCGGGGTGGACCTGACGGGCGCGCCCCACGGCTTCGCCGACGAGGTCATGTACGCGGCGCTGCGACGCGGACTGAACTTCAAGACCACCCGCGGCCACATGCTGACACTGACGCCACCGGTGAACCTTTCACGCGAGGAATGGAAGCAGGCGCTGGCGATCCTCGACGCCTCGATCCGCGAGTGCAGCGCAGGCCTTCGATGAACCCGCAACACGATCCCCTTCTCCCAGAAGTTGGCTGGAGCCGCCGCGACTTCGCCGCCTCGGCCGCCCTCGGATTGGCGGGCCTGTTCACGGGCGGATGCCGTTCCAACGGCTGGAACGGGACGGCGTGGAAGGATCGGAACTTGGCCGATCTGCGGTCGGCGCTGGCCTCGGGGACTGTTTCCGAGGAGCAGCTGGTCGCGCGCTGCCTCCAAAGGATCACCCGCTTGGATCGGGAAGGGCCGGCGCTGCATGCCGTCATCGCGACCAACCCCGACGCGATGGCCGGGGCCCGCAAACTCTCGGCGCTGCGGAAGTCCGGCCGCGCAACCGGCCCGCTGCACGGCATGCCGGTGCTGGTGAAGGACAACATCGACACCGCCGACCGCATGCCCACGACGGGCGGTTCGCTGGCCTTGGCGGGGACGTTCGCTTCGCAGGACGCCTTCGTCGTCCGCCGCCTGCGCGACGCGGGCGCGGTGATCCTCGGAAAGGCGAACCTCAGCGAGTGGGCCAACTTCCGCTCCGGTCGCTCGGTCAGCGGCTGGAGCGCCACGGGCGGACAGACGCGCAACCCGTACGCCCTGGCGCGGTCGCCATGGGGATCCAGCGCGGGTTCCGCCGCCGCGGTCGCCGCCGGCTACTGCCCGGTCGCCGTCGGCACCGAGACCAACGGCTCGATCATCGCACCCTCGGCCGCCTGCTCCATCGTGGGACTCAAGCCCACCGTGGGACTGGTCAGCCGGTCCGGGATCATCCCCATCGCTGAAAGCCAGGACACCGCCGGCCCCATGGCCCGTACCGCCGCCGACGCGGCGACCCTCCTGGGGATCCTCGCCGGCATCGACCCGAAGGATCCGGCGACCGCGGAAGCCGCGGGGCACCTCCACACGGACTACACGTCATTCCTCAAGGCAGACTCGCTTCAAGGCAAGCGGATCGGCGTGGCCCGCCAGTACTTCGGCTACCACCCCGAGGTCGACCGCCTCATCGAAGGCCACTTCAGGGTCCTCCGCGAACTCGGCGCCGAGCTGGTGGACCCGGTGGAGTTCCCCAACCACGAGGCGATCCACGAGGGCAACTTCCGCGTGATGCTGCACGAGTTCCGGCGGGGACTCGCAGCGTACTTCGCCACCCGGGACGAAACGGTCCGGGTGCGTTCCATCGCCGACCTGATCGCCTTCAACCTCGCCCACGCCGACCGGGAGCTGTCGGTGTTCGGACAGGAGATCCTACTCCAGGCCGAGAAGGACCCCGAGCTTTCCGAGGCGGAACACCGGCGTCTTCGCGACCGCTGTCGTGACCGCGCCCGGAACCAGTGCATCGAAGGGGTGATGGCCCAACACCGGTTGGACGCCTTCCTCGCGCCGTCCGGCGCACCGCCAACCCACATCGACCCGGTCAACCGCGACCACTACGTGGGCGGCTGCACCAGCCTGCCGGCCATCGCCGGCTGTCCGCACCTGACTGTCCCCGCCGGCTATGTGGGCGGACTGCCCGTCGGCCTGTCCTTCTTCGGCGCCCGCTGGACGGAAGGTCCGTTGCTGGGCTTCGGCCACGCCTTCGAACAGGCCACCCGTGCACGCCTGGAGCCGCGCTTCCTCCAAGACGTGCCGCTGCCAGGGACTGCATGAAGCGTCGACGTCTCCTCTTCCGAGCTGCCGTCATCGGCGTGATCACGTTGGCGGCGCTGCTGGCCTACTGGCGGTTCTATTTTGATTGGGAAGGTCGACCTTCCTGTCACAAGCAGATCGAGGCGGCCGTTCGCATCCAGATGTCGGACCAAAAATCCGACTCCTATCCGAACGCCAACGGATCGAGCCTGGGGTCGATCGATCTCCTCAAGGAATCCTTGGGCAACGTTCCGATGGACCACTACCGCTACGTGCCGGGCCTGCGGCCGGATGATCCTGGTGAGCTGGTTCTCTTCTACTTCGACCAGCCGACCCGATGGATCTGGCACGGCCCGGCTCCCAGCACCTTCTCGGAAAAAGCTTGGATCGTCGTTCCCGCGGATTTCGCGATCGGTAGCCGTCCATTGAGGGGCGGCGGCGAGTTGAGCGAACGGATCCCCGAGGACGAGTTCCGCAGACGGCTCCGGGCCACGCTGGATTTCGTGAAGACCAACGCCCGGCCCAACTGGGAAGCCGTCGTGGCGGAACACACCCGGTTTCTGGAAGCGCTCCCGCACGCTCAAAAGTGATCCGACCTGGCGCGGAGACCGACGATTCCTCCTGCCGATTCCCCGTTTCGCCTTCCGCCGCATTCGTGCTCTCCTCACCGGCCATGTCGAAGGACGTCATCCGCGTGGTCGGCGCGCGGCAGCACAACCTGAAGAACCTCTCGCTCGTCATCCCGCGCGACCGGCTCGTGGTCTTCACCGGGCCCAGCGGCTCCGGGAAGTCCTCCCTCGCCTTCGACACGCTCTTCGCCGAGGGACAACGCAAGTACGTGGAGTCGCTCTCGGCCTACGCCCGGCAGTTCCTCGACCAACTCCAGAAGCCCGACGTCGACCACATCGAGGGCCTCTCCCCGGCGATCGCCATCGAACAGCGCACCAGCGGCACCAACCCGCGCTCGACCATCGCGACGACCACCGAGATCTACGACTACCTCCGGCTGCTCTACGCCAACCTCGGCCAACCCCACGACCCGGACACCGGCATGCCCATGTCCAGCCAGTCGGCCTCGGAGATCGTCGACCGCATCGCGCTCCTCCCGCCACGGACCCGGCTGATGCTCCTCGCTCCCGTGGTGGAGGAGCAGCGGGGCGAGTTCCGCGACGTGCTCGAACGGCTCCAGCGGGAGGGCTTCGTCCGCGCGCGCGTCGACGGCCAGATCCAGGAACTCAACCCGAAGAACCCGATTCGTCTCGACGCCAAGTCCCAGCACACCATCGAGGCCGTCGTGGACCGCATCGTCGTGGCCGAGGGCGTCCGCGTGCGGCTGGCGGACTCCGTGGAGACGGCGCTGCGCTGGGGCGAGGGACGCCTCCGCACGCTGCATCAGGATCCCGACCAGCCCTCGGGTCCGTGGATCGAGACGTTGCACTCCACGAAGATGTTTTCGCCGTCGACGGGCCGTTCCTTCGAAACGCCCACACCCCAGCACTTCTCGTTCAACTCCCCCAAGGGCGCCTGCCCGGTCTGCCATGGTCTCGGCCAGAAGCTGGTGTTCGATCCGGCGCTGATCGTCCCCGACGAGACCAAGTCCCTCGACGACGGCGCCGTGCAGCCGTACCGGCGGATGGGCGGCAAGAAGATGGTCAGCTACTACAAGGGCCTGCTGAAGGGCGTCGCGACGCATTGCGCCACGCCGATGGACCGTCCGTGGAAGGAGCTGTCCGACACCTTCAAGCAGAAGCTGCTGCACGGGACCGGGACCGCGGAGGTCGAGTTCTGGTTCATGTCCGGAGGTGCGCCGAAGAAGACGAGCAAGCCGTTCGAAGGGGTACTTCCGAACCTCGAGCGCCTCTACAAGGAGAGCGAAAGCGAGTTCACCCGCAACCGTCTCAAGGCCTACATGACGCTGCATCCCTGCGACGCCTGTGGCGGAAGGCGCCTCAAGCCCGAGGCCTTGGCGATCACGCTTCCCGGTCCGAACTCCGAAGCCCGGAATCCCAAGTCGCCTGTGCCGGGCCACAGCATCGCCGACTTCTGCGCGCTCTCGATCGTCGGCGCACACGCGTTCCTCGGCGGACTGGTGTTGAACGACTACCAGCGCAAGGTCGCCGGGGAGGTCGTGGCGGAGATCCGCAAGCGCCTGGGGTTCATGATCGAGGTCGGCCTGGGATACCTGACCCTGGACCGTGAGAGCGGCACGCTGAGCGGGGGCGAGGCGCAGCGCATCCGGCTCGCGACCCAGATCGGCGCGGGACTCGTCGGCGTGCTCTACATCCTCGACGAACCCAGCATCGGCCTGCACCAGCGGGACAACGAGCGTCTGCTGGAGACCCTGCGCCGACTGAGGGACGCGGGGAACTCGGTGATCGTGGTCGAGCACGACGAGGACACCATCCGGGCCGCCGACCACGTCGTGGACATGGGGCCCGGCGCGGGCACCCGGGGCGGCGAGATCGTGGCCCAGGGCACGCCCTCCGAGATCATGGCCTCGCCGAAGTCGGTCACCGGACGTTACCTCTCCGGGGACCTCTCGATCCCCG
>CAMASJ010000173.1 GCA_945860685.1 Akkermansia muciniphila | reverse complement strand
GATCCGGCCCGATGCGGTCCCACCCGGCCACGGCGACGCCCTCGGGAAGGCCCGTCAAAGTCACGCCTTCCGAGTCCGACTCCACCGTGGCCAATCCGACCCAGGAACCGTCCGGACGCCGAGCCCCGAACACTCCGGCGAGCCAACGGGCACCTTCGTTGTCCGGCCAGAGGGGAACCCCGGCCGATTCCCAACGGCGCCAGACTTCGGAGACGCCCCGCACGAGTCCTCCAGCTGCATCGGCGAACCCCGCCACCTCCAGGGTCTCCGGCAACAGGGCGGCGCGCTCCGACAGGGGACGGAGGAGATCGCGGTTCGAGGAGGCCGCGGCGGGATCGGGCCAGAACGCGGACGGTGTCCGGAAGGATTCGATCCGGCCTTCGGCCTTGAGGCGTTCCAGCGCCGGACGCAGGGACGTCATCCGATCCCGGACCTCCACCGGATCCCGGCCGTCCACCAACAGCCAGGAGGTGACGCGGTTTCCGCCGAGCCGTTCCTGCATGTGGGCCATCGCCTCGTAGGCGGGGCTCCGTCGGGGACGCAGCGGCGCCGCACCGCCTTCGGTCCTCGGCCAACCCTTCGCAAACAGGATCGCGGCGCAGGCCGAGACCACGATCACCGTGGCCACCGCAGCCCACCTTCCCGCGGCAGCGTCGGGTTGGGCTGGTGCCGGCGTCCCGCTTGAAGCCGGCGGTGTCGACGCATGGACCCGAGGAAGGAACCAGAACAGCATCACCGCCGCGCCGACCGCCAGGCCGATGGCGGTCAGGTATCCCAACTCGGCAAGGCCCGGCAGGCCGGCGAAACCCAGGGAAAGAAAGGTGCCGGCCGTCGTGACCGCGGACCAGGCGATCCCGGGAAGCACCTCGCGGCGCAGCTCCGCCAGGCTCCGGCCGGGATTCGCCCGCAGCTCCTGGTAGCCCACGAGACCGTAGTCGACCACGAGCCCCATCATCACGGCGCCGAAGCCGCAGCTGATGACGTTCAACGTCCCCAGCACCAGGCCACCGAGGGCCAGGGTCGCCACGAAGGTGAGTCCGAGGCCCGCGAGCAGCAGACCCAACGGGCGCAGCGAGCGGTGGCTGAACCAGAAGAGGAGCGCGATGGCCGCCACCGTGGCGCCGAGCGAGGATTGCAGGTCGCCTTCCATCCCGTTGGCGACCTCGGTGAGGAAGGCGGGACCGCCGGTGTAGGCGACCTGGAGACGCACGCCGGGATTCGCGGACCGGAACCGCGCTTCCACCGCGGCGATCCGCTGCCGCACCCGCTCCAGCCAAAGCGTCGCCTCGCGATAGGGCATCGCCGGACGGACCGGTTCCACCAGCACGATCCGGAACGATCCCGTGGCGTCGGCGAAACCGGCATCCTCGCCGTCGCCGCCGGAGAGACCGCCTTGGATGGCGCCCGGGAACGACAGGAGACCGGCGGGATCGTAGCCGGCGCGGGCGATTTCCATCGGGTCGAGCGAGGTGGCCATCCGTTCCCGGACCCCGGCCAATTCCTCCGCGAACCTCCGCGGCTCCCAGCGTTCCATCAGCGCCAGCAGTTCCGAACGGGGCCGCTGCATCCACATCCAGGCCACGTTCTCCGCGAGGGAATCGCGGAACGGCGCACGCCAGCGGGCGACGGCGACGAGGTCCGGGGCCGAACGCAGGTCGGCCGAAAGCGCCTCGGCGAAGGCCGCGAGGTGATCCGGCGCGTCGGACTCGAGTGTCACCACCAGTTCGCGCGATCCCGGGAAAAGCCGCTGGTGGTCGCGCAGGGCGGCGATCGAGGGGACGTCGGACGGCAGCAGCGCCAGCGGTTCCGTGTCGAAGCGGAGACGGAACAGCCCCGCGAGGACCACCGCCAACACCGGCATCCACAGCCAGCCGCGCCTCACGGCGCCACCTCTAGGCGTTCGCCGGTGACAGGCCGTTCGAGGATCCAGCCTCCCTGTTCCGACGCCACGACCTTCCAACCCTCCGGCGCCTCCGGCAGTTCCTTCGGCGCGGTCGCCCGGAACCAGACGATCGATTTGGGTGGTGCCCCACGCCCCGCGGCGGACGCGGTGCGGAACGGGGAACGGATCTCCCAACCCGACGGACCGGATCGGGCCACGACCACAGGGACCCCCTGCTTCGCGAACTGCACCAACCGCGAGCCGTCCGTGTTCCGCGCGACCAACAGCTCACCGGCCAACTCCGGCGAATCCGACGCAGGCCTCCACGCCGCCGACATCTCCGTGATCGTCCATCCCGGTGACGTCAGGTCCCAGGGAGGAAGTCGGCGCCCCGGGAAGGCGCATCCGGCCAGGAGCAGGGCGAATCCCAGCAGGGGCCATCCGGGAACCGCGGAAGCTCCGGCGTTCATGCGGCGGGAGCGAGGGAGAAGCGGGGAACCAGGGGGAAACGCGCCTGGAGCCGGACCAGGCGGAAGAACAGCCACATCCGCCAACGCAGCTTCCAGCCGCCCTCCAGTTCCCCGGCGAGGACCGCGTTCACCGCGGCCGCGAGGTCCAGCTTCGCCCGGGGCTCCAGGAAGAGCTCCATGAACGGCTGCGTGTAGAAGCCGTCGACCATCTCCTGGTAGATCGAAAGGGCCGACCGGATGCGCGTCTCGTACACGGCGAACGCCGCGGCGCCGTCGTCCCCGGCCCGGATCGAGTCCCGCACCGCGCGGGTCGCCGCCCGAGCGGAAAACATCGCGAGGAAGACGCCGCTGGAGAAGATCGGGTCGATGAAGCCCGCGGCGTCGCCGACCCGGACGCAGCGCGGACTCCAGAAGCGGGTGTTGCGGTAGCTGAAGTCGCTGGTGACATGCACCGCAGACTCCCGCCGCGCCGACCGCAGCCTCTCCGCCACCGGCGGGCTTTCGGCGACGAGGCGTCCGAGCAGCGCCTCGCCGGTCTCGCCGGACGCGGCGAAGTCGTCGCGGTCCATCACGACGCCCACGCTCACGCGGCCGGAGCCGCCTTCGTCGACCCGCAGCGGGATGAGCCAGAACCAGTGGCGTTCCTGGCGGACGATGACGGTGTCGCCGCCCTTGGTCCCGGGATCCAGTTGGACTCCCTCGAAGTGCGCGAAGACCGCGACCTTGCGCAGCTTGGGGTTCATCACCTTCACCCCCTCCTGGTTCCCGGTGAGGTTGCCGCGTCCGGAGGCGTCGACCAGGAACCGTCCGCGGTGGGTCTCGCCGTCGGAGGTCCGGACGGTGACGCCGTCGGCGTCCGTGGCGACCGACTCGACCGCGACGCCCTCACGGACCTCCGCACCGCACTCGGCGGCGTGGCGGAGGAGGATCTCGTCGAACCGGGAGCGTTCGACCTGGTAGGCCTCGCCGTGACGGGTGAAGCGGCCGTTGCGGAAGACGAAGGACGTCCCCTTCGCGCCGTTGCCGAGGTGGAACTGCGCGCCCCGCTTCACGGGGAATCCGGCAGCGGCGAGCTTCGGCCCGAGGCCCAGTTCGTCGAAGATCTCCGTGTTGTAGGGCAGCAGCGACTCCCCGACGTGGAACCGCGGGAAACGTTCGCGTTCCAGCACCAGCACGGGGTGCCCGGACCGGGCAAGGAGCGTGGCCGCGCAGCTCCCGGCGGGGCCGCCGCCGATCACGACGACGTCATGGACCTTCATGTCCTCGGTCCCGCCTCCCGCCGGGTCCACTTGCGGATCCGCGCGAAGAACCATCCGAAGAAGGCGAGCCCGCACACGTTGACCCCCATCGAGTAGCCCAGCTTGTAGGGACGTCCCTCGTTGCGTTCGGCATAGACGGTCTGGTCACGGCCGGCGAGCAGTGTCGGCCAGGCCAACGGCATGAGTGCGCCGTGAAGCAGGCCGCGTCCGAAGCCCGGCGGGGCCGCAATCCGGGAGTCCCAACGCATCGCCGCCGAGGAGCCCGTGCCCACGGCGAGCGCGACCAGGACCGTGGCCGCACCACGACGGATCCAAGGGATCCAACGTGGTCCTCCCCTGGTTGAGGCCGGCTCATCTTGTGGCGCATCGGGCATTCTGTTTGTGTTCCGACGATGTTTTTGAGCGAGCGTAGCGCGCAAGCCGAATACTTCGACGCGCCCGAACGGACCGCGTCGGAGCTGCGGGCCCACTACGCCTGGCTGCAGCGGATCAACCGGATCACCCGCTTCGAGCGGCCGTTCCGTGTCTGGCTACCGCGTCTGCTTCCGGAGTCCACCTGCCGCTCGATGTCGGTGCTCGACATCGGCGCGGGCGAAGGCGAGCTCGGCCGGACGCTCACCGCATGGTCCGCGGGACGGGGCTGGGAATGGCGGTTCACCGACCTCGACCTCTCCGCGCACGCCTGCAACCGCAATCCCAACCTCCGCGTGATGGTCGGCTCGGCCACGCTGCTTCCCTTCCCGGACGGCCACTTCGACGCGGTGATCGCCTCGACCATGACCCACCACCTCGGATCCGAGGAGGACGTGATCCGGCATTTCCAGGAGGCGGCGCGGGTCTCGCGGGGCGCGGTGCTGATCTGCGACATGCAGCGCAGCGTGCTGTTCCTCGCGATGCTCTGGGCGTTGCTGCGGGCCTGCCGGGCGCCGCGGGAGTTCCGCAACGACGGACTGCTCTCCGTCCGACGTGGATGGCGCGCCGCGGAGTGGCGTCGTCTGGCGAAGGAGGCCGGATTGGATTCGGCCCGGGTCTGGACGGAGCATTCCGCCCACATCCTGCTCTCCTACAGGCGACCGTCCTGAGCGGAACGGGTCAGGAGATACCACCGGAACCACCGCGCCGTGTCGCGCAACGGTGAGATCTTGCTCTGCTCCCCGCCATAGCGCACCCGGACCGGGACGAAGACCATCGGATGTCCCGCCCGCGCGAAGGCCACGGTCATCTCCGACTCGATCTCGTATCCGCGACAACGGAGCGCGAGGGCTTCCAGCGAAGGCAGGTGCACCAGGCGGTAGCCACACTGCGAGTCCGGCACCTCGAGACCGGCCATTGCCGAGATGCGCCGGCTCATCCAACGGTTGGTCCAACGGCGCACCACGGGCATCGCCCGCGAACCCGGCATGCGGTTTCCCACCACCAGGCGGGCCCCCGTCTCCGCCGCCGCGATGAAGGCCGGGGCCTCCGTGGGATCGTGCTGGCCGTCGCCGTCCAGCATCAGCATCCACTCGCCTCCCAGCTCGCGCGCACGGTGCCATCCAGCGGCCAGCGCGGCCCCCTTGCCGCGCGGTTTCGGATGGCGCAGGACCGTCGCCCCCGCCAATTCGGCTTCCGCGGCGGTGCCGTCCGAGGAGCCGTCGTCCACCACCAGGATCCGCGACACGGTCCCCGTCAGCCCGCGGACGACGGCGCCGACGCGGCCGGCCTCGTCGAGGCACGGGATCACGGCGATGGTCAGGTCGCGGACGCGGGACACGCCAAAGCCTCCCGGCTGCCGCCCGCGGCTGTCGAGCCCTCTCCTCGGACGG
This sequence comes from Akkermansia muciniphila, assembly GCA_945860685.1. Taxonomy (GTDB): domain Bacteria; phylum Verrucomicrobiota; class Verrucomicrobiia; order Limisphaerales; family UBA9464; genus SXXZ01. The sequence goes on along the minus strand of CAMASJ010000173.1, from coordinate 4,539 downwards.
CGATTCCCGAGGAGCCCGACCTTGCACCCATGGGGATGCACACAGTATTTCCGGATGGTGCATCGACGCTGGTTTCCCGCCGCCGAGGATCTCGAGGCCTCAGGAGAGGCCCAGGAGCTCCTCCACGCCCGCGCGGCCGCGTCCGCCCGGGCTGGCTTCGGCCGGTCCGTGTTCGTGAGGGGCGTCGTCGAGGTCTCGAACTTCTGCCGCGAGAACTGCCACTACTGCGGCATGCGGCGCGACAACCGGACGCTCGGACGCTACCGCGCGACCCATGACGCCCTCGCCGAACTGCTCGTCCACCACCGTCCGGCCAGCATCACCGACATCAACATCCAGGCTGGTGAGGACCCGGTCGCGGCCCGCGAGGTGGTGTTGCCGCTGGTGCGGACGCTCCGCAAGGAGACGCCGCTCGGGATCAGCGTCTGCCTGGGAACGCTTTCCGCCGACATCACCGACGCGTTGTCCGAGGCCGGGGCCTCGACCTACATCATCAAGTTCGAGTTGGCCGATCCGGAGCGCTACCGCGGGCTCCAGGCGCCGGGCACGCTGGAGGAACGCGTCGCGCACATCCGCTGGCTCGCGGAACGCGGATGGAAGGTCAGCTCGGGCTTCATCTGCGGGCTTCCCGGCATGGACGCCGATGCGGCCTTGGGCAACTTCCGTCTGGCCGAGTCGCTGCCCCTGATCGGCTGCAGCGTGAGTCCGTTCGTGCCCGGCGAATCGACGCCGCTGACGGCCGCGCCGGCCGCCGGCATCGGGCAGACCCTGAACGCCATGGCGGCGTTGCGGCTGATGCGTCCGGACTGGGTGATCCCCGCGGTGAGCGCGCTGAACATCGCCGGCCCCGGCACCGGGTACCGCCGCGGCCTCGCGACCGGCGCCAACCTCTGCACGATCAACCTCACCCCGGACGGCGAGCGCGAGAACTACCTGCTGTACCGCCGGAACCGGTTCATCATGAACGAGGAACGGATCCTCGCCGCGATCGCCGACGAGGGCCTCGAGGTCTCGAAGGTCCGCCTCGCCGATCACCTCGCCACGGCGGCGGGCTGAACCGGCACCTCCGACGTCGGCGCTTCGGCCCCGCGCCCGAACCAGGTCCGCCACCCTTCACGCAACTCCAGGCGCAGCCAATCCGCCACGGCCCCGAGCACCGGCTTGCCGGTCGAGTTGTCGGGCAGGAATCCGTTCAGCAGATAGCGGTGCCCGTCGTTGTGGCGTCCGAAGGTCCCGCGCCTGCGGCGTTCGTCCGCGATCCGGGCGAGTCGCCGGTTGTAGGTGGACATGAGCCGGTACGGGATCTCCGACGTCCGCAGGCTGAACACGGGGTTGCGGTAGGCAGGGGCGCCGTCCCGCAACGGCTGCGAAACCACCCCCATGTAGTAGAGGCCGAGGTCGAGGCGGAACCCGATCTGGAGGAGCTCGAAGTCGCCCATCCACGCGTACTTGTCCCGGTACACGGCGTCGAACCAGCGCCGATAGCTGACTTCGAAGTCGTGGTTGTGCGCCGCCACCAGGGGTTCCACCGGCTCGCCGTCGAGGGACTTCGTCACCAGCTCCACGGCGCGGGTCACGGTGTAGCCCAGCCAGTCCATGCCCGGGCTGTAGAACGGATCGATGAAGCCCGCGGCGTCGCCCGCGAGCACCACGCCGTCCGCAGCGGTGCGCTCGCAGCGGTAGGCGAGGTTGGCCCGCCAGCGCACGTCGCCCTCGACCGGTTGCGCGTCCCGCAGGAGTTCCGCGGCGACCGGATGGGCGCACAGGAAGGACTTGAGACGGCGGCCCAGGGATTCGCTTCCGCCAGGCCAGGTGACGCGGCGCTGGTCGAAGACGACCCCGACCGAGGTGTCGCCGCCCTTCAACGGGATGAACCAGGCCCACCAGCCGTCGCCGACGATGTGGTTCGTGGCCGTGTTCCGGATGCCGTGGCAGACGCGGCTCCACTCGGGAAAACGCTTCGAGAGATCCAGGCCGTCCCAGTCGGCGACGCCGGTCCAGCGGGCCCAGCAGGCGGTGGTGGGATGCTCCCGGTTGGTGCGGAGCCAACCCATCCGACGGGCCATGAGCGCGGTGAAGCCGGTGGCGTCCACCACCCAGCGGCCCTCGAGTTCCTCGACGCCGTCCGCGCCTTCGACGGAGACCTTCTGCATCCCGCCCGGGACAGGTTCGACGTCGCGGACCTTGGCCGGACGGAACAGCGTCGCGCCTTCGGCCACCGCCCGCCGGAGCACCTCCTCGTCGATGACGCTCCGGTCGACCTGCCACGCCGGCAGCCGGGAAAGGTAGCGTCCGCCCAGCTCGCTCGAATCCGTGAGGCCCGCAGTCCGGCCGTTGGCGAACCAGAAGCGCATCCCGTGCTTGGGCAGCTGGGTCTCGTTGAGGAACGAGGTCAGCCCGAGGACGCGTCCGAGGAAGAAGGCGCTGACCTCGACCGTGGATTCCCCGACGCGGCGTGGGAAGGATGTGGACTTCTCGACGATGGCGACGCGGAGCCCGGGCCGCTGCCGCTTCAGCAGCAGCGCCGCGGCCGCCCCGGCCAGGGAACCTCCGAGGATCACGACGTCGAAGCGTTGGGACTGCACGCGCCGGATTCCGGGGCCGCGGGGGACCGGATTCAAGCAGCAAGGGGACGTCCCCGCCTTCCGCCGGGGTCCCGCGCCGGTTTGACTCCCATCGGACGAGCCATAGCCTCTGACCGCCGATGCTCTTCCCCTTCCAACGCCGATCCGAGGTCCCGGTCCGCGTGGCGGTGACCGGAGTGGGCATCGTGACCGCGTTGGGCTGCGGCCGTGCGGTCAACGCAGACGGATTCCGGATGGGTCGCACGGCCTTCCGCGAAGTCCGGGGATTCGACGTGACCCGGCAGCGCGCCAAGTCCGCGGCCGAGGTCGACCTCCCGGAACGGCTGCCCTCGACCGCCTTGGGAATCCGGCAGGAAGGCCGGATGGACCGTGCCGGCCGGATGCTGCTCATCGCCGCCGAGGAGGCGTGGTCGCAGGCCGCCTGGCCCGAAGGGCTCGAGGGTCTCCCACTCGTGCTGGGCACGACCAGTGGCGGCATGGCCCTGGGTGAGGAGTTCTTCCGGCGCAGTTCCAGGAACCCGGCGATGCTCCGCGGCCAGGCGACACGGGTGGTCCACTACCAACCTCAGCGGCAGGCCCTCGACCTGATGGCCGCCTTCGGGTTCCGGGGTCCGACCACGCTCATCGCCAACGCCTGCGCCTCGGGAAGCAACGCGGTCGGCGAGGCCTTCGAATGGATCCGCTCCGGCCGCGTGGAACGGGTGCTCACCGGCGGCTACGACGCGCTGAGCCAACTGGTCTTCGCCGGGTTCGACTCCCTGCAGGCGCTCAGCACCACGACCTGCCGCCCGTTCGACGCCGCCCGCGACGGCCTGGCGTTGGGCGAGGGGGCCGCGGTGCTGGCCCTGGAATCGTTCGAGGTCGCACAGGCCCGCGGCGCGGTGATCCTCGCCGAGGTGGCCGGTTACGGCGCGGCCACGGACCGGCACCACCTGACGCAGCCGCATCCGGCCGGCGACGCCGCCCTGGCCACCATGACCGCGGCCTGCCAACAGGCCGGGATCGGCCCGGCCGACGTCGGCTACCTCAACGCCCACGGCACCGGGACGCCGTTGAACGACTCCGCCGAGGCGGCCGCGATCACGCGTTGGGCCGGCGGATCCGCGGCGCAGGTCCCGGTCAGCTCCACCAAGGGCTGCGTCGGACATCTGCTCGGAGCTGCCGGAGCCGTGGAAGCGGCCGTGTGCACGATGGCCCTCCACGGAGGCTGGCTCCCGCCCGGACGCGGCGTCGCCTTGCCGGATCCGGCCTGCCGGTTCCCGATCCTCGCCGGTCCGCAAGACCTCCGCGTCGAATACATGCTGAGCAACTCCTTCGGCTTCGGCGGAGCCAACGCGAGCCTCGTGCTGAGGAGGTCCCCGTGAGCCGCGTCTTCGTCCACGGCTGCGGCGTGGTCTCCCCCGCCGGATGGGGCGTGGAACCGTTCAAAGAACTGCTCGCGGGTCGAAGGGACGTCACGGCCTCCCGGCTCGAACGTCCGGACGGCCGCGCGCTGTCCGTCCTGCGCGTGCCGCCGCCGCCGGCGCGTCTTCCCTGGATGGGGCATCCACGACTCCGACGCTCCAGCCCCGTCTCCCAACACACCGTCGCCGCCGCGCTCGAAGCCCTGGGCCCCGCCGCCGTCAACGCGCAGGCGCCGGGAACCGGGATCCTGCTCTGCGTGCTTGGCGGCAGCGTCCAGTATTCACGACGGTTCTTCGCCGAGGCGATGGCGGATCCCTCGACCGCGAGCCCGATGCTGTTCCCGGAGACCGTCTTCAACGCCCCCGCCTCCCACCTCGCGGCGGTGCTGGGAACGGAGGCCCGCAACGACACCCACGTGGGCGACCAATCGGGCTTCCTGGCGGGACTCGCCGTCGCCGCGGACTGGCTGGGACGCGGCGTCGTCGGCTCGTGCCTCGTGGTGTCCGCCGAGGAGGCAGATTGGACCACGGCCGAGGCCTACCGGCTGTTC
>CAMASJ010000172.1 GCA_945860685.1 Akkermansia muciniphila | reverse complement strand
AAGCCCGGCACCGCCGCGGCCCGTTCGCTCAAGGCCCTGTTGGTGACCGGCGGCTGCTGCCATGAGTACGACCGCCAGGCCATCACGCTGATGGAGGGCATCTCCAAGCGGGCCAACATCGCCTTCACGCTCGTGCGCGACGCCGGCGCGGACGGCACCCAGCACCGGGTGAGCGCGTATGCGAAGGATTCCTGGGCCGACGGCTACGACGTGGTGATCCACAACGAATGCTACGCCGACGAGAAGGACCCGGCCTGGCTGGAGCGCATCGTCGCGCCGCACCGCGCGGGCGTGCCGGCGGTGGTCATCCACTGCGCGATGCACTGCTACCGCGCCCCGACCAACGAATGGTTCCGCTTCGTGGGCGTGACCAGCCACCGGCACGGTTCGCACTTCGCCTATCCGATGACCAACGTGAAGCCGGCGCATCCGGTGATGATCGGGTTCCCGGCGGTGTGGCAGACGCCCAACGAGGAGCTGTACATCATCGAGAAGGTCGAGAAGGAAGCGACTCCCTTGGCGGTCGGCTACAGCCATGAGACCAAGCGGGGCGAGGCGAACGTGTGGGTCCACCAGTACGGCAAGGCCCGCGTTTTCGGCACCACGATCGGCCACTACGACAAGACCATGGCCGATCCCGTCTATCTCGACCTCGTGACCCGCGGGACGCTTTGGGCGGCCGGGAAGCTGGGCGACGACGGAAAGCCTGTCTCCGGCTACGGCGCCGGGCGCTGAGCGCCCCAGCGGAGTGGGAGGGAACCGACCTCACGCAAATCCGCAAAGGCGCCAAGGTGAAGACGGAGCGGGAGCGGGGATGGCCTTGCAGCCGGAGTTCGCCGCTGCCACCGCAAGACCAGGGATTCCTTCCCGCTCCGTCGCTGCGTGGAAGGGTTGAAGCGCTGAAGCGTGGCGGGAAGGTACCTTCTGAATGGGGTCGCCTCAGCGGATCGGACGGTCGGTGGGCAACGGGGACTGTGAAGGGGGATTCCTCGGCCAACGGCCGTTCCGCTCGAGTTGGGTCAGGCGTTCCTTGGCCTCGCGGACCAGTTCCAGGCGTCGGCTGTTCTCGGCGACGACGCGCAGTTCGACGGCGGCCGCCTCCCTGTGTCCCTGGCGCTCGAGCACGGATCCGGCGAGAAGCCGGGAGCCGAAGTCGCGCGGATCCAATTCGATGGCCTTGGCGAGGGCTTCCGCGGCGGCGTCGGGGCGGCCGCGTTGGTTCTCGACGATCCCCAACGTCGCGTAGGCAGGCTGGAGGGCGGGATTCAGCCCCACTGCCTGCCGGAGAGCCGTCTGGGCTTCGTCCAGTTTGGCGTCGGGTGGCACCAGGCCGAGCTCGAGTTCCGATTCAACAAGGCTGCGGGCCAGATACGCCTGGGCCAGCGGCGCGTCCGGCCTCGCCAGGACGGCCTTGCGGAAATGCTCCGTTGCGCGGTTGCGGTCGCCGGTCTCGAAGGCCATGAAGCCGGCGGCCAGATTCGGGTAGTAGCCGGGCAGTCGACCCAGCCGCTCGGCTTCGCGCCGGGCCTCTTCGGTCCGGCCGACCGCCACCTGCCACAGTGCGATCCAGGCGTCTCCCTCACCTTCCTCGGCGGCTTCGACCATGATGCGTGCCGGCGTCGGGTTGCGGAACGGCGAGAAGCGGACGGGCAGATGTGGGTTGGCCGCGTGACGCCGGACACGGGCGTCGAGGTCCTTCATGCTCCATCCCAACGCGGATTCGAACGCCGCCGGTGAGTTCGTGCCCTTCTCGATCAGGGCCAGCAGCCGGGGAAATCGCGCGGCCTCGGCCGGCTTCAGTCCGAAGAGCAGGTAGTGGCACAGGATCCACGACTGCGGATAGACCATGTCCGCCGAGGTCCGGGGCAGGGAATAGAGCTCCCGTCGATCCATCGAGAGCAGGGCCGCCCAGTCGAAGAGCATCTTCTGGCGGAGCGACTCGAGGAACTGGATCGGAGGCAGTCCGAATTCGATGCGGTCCTCGACCGGCCGGACGGTCTCAAGGCAGCAGGCGACGCCCTCCGACAGCCAGAGCGGCCAACGACGTTGGTCGTCGCGACACAGCAGGTGCGCCATCTCGTGTTGGGTGATCTGGCCGGCCAACCGGTCGTCGGCGTCGATGTTGACCGCGATCTGGTTCTCGTACGGCGTGTGCGTGTAGAGGCCGTCCACCTGCGCGGGACCGTTCGTGTCCGAGGGCCGCAGTCGCGCGAATCCGGCGCCGCCTTCGAGGAAGAGGACGCGGGTCGGACGCGGCGTCGCACGGCTCGCGAGGAAGTGTTGCCCAAGGTTGGACCGGAGGTGTTCCAGGCGTTGGAGTCGATTCGACGCCGCCTCGATGCCGCTGTCGGTGATCGCCTCGAAGTTCGGGCTCCGAAGCCGATGCCACGTCGTCTCCGCGTGCAGCGATCCGGCCGCCAGGAAGCAGGCGAGGAACACGGCCACGTGGTGTTTCCAACTCCGGGGCATGGACGGTATCCTGCCCGAACCTCGAACCAGATTCAACCCAAGCGCCAGTCCGCAACGGCTTGGTCCGCAGTCGCCTCGGGTGTGAACCGCACGCATCTCCGCGTGGAAGGACCGCCTGAGCCGTGCGCCATGCCCCTGGTCCGCCGTAATGCCGGCCGTCCGGAACCGTTTTGCGATGCCGGACCGGCAATTCGCCCCTCGAATCGACCCCAATCGACGGCTGGCATCGCAATGGCCATGGGAGGTTTAGGCCGAGTTGGGTAACTCGGTAAGGTTAGGGTCGTTTGGGTGAAAGGCCTTCCGGGACGTGTGTTCCGGAGGGCCTTTCTTTTGCCTCGCTGCGGGTTTGCCACCTCGGGGGACGGAGTCTGTAATCGCAGGGATGAACGATCCGTTGGCCCGCCAGCGCAACCTCGTGGAGCAGCATCCGCGGAACGAGTTGGCGCGATTCTCCCTCGGCAAGGCTTTCTACGATGCCGGCGACATCCCGGGCGCCCGGGAGCACCTCGAGGTCGCCCTCGCGATCCGTCCCGACTGGATGGTCGTCCAGATCCTCCTCGGCCGCTGCCATCTGGCCGAGGGCCGCGGTGCGGAGGCGGTCGCCGCCTTCGAGCGCGCACTGGACCTCGCGGTGGCGCAGCACCACGAAGGACCGCAGTCTGAATTGGAGCAGCTGCTTTCCGAATTGAAGTCGGGGTCCTGAACCCTAGCGTCGTCCCAATGGTTCCCTTCGCAGTCCACCCGGCTCCCTCGCGCCGATCGCCCGGGTTCACGCTGATCGAGCTCCTGGTCGTCATCGCCATCATCGCGATCCTCGCCGGGATGCTTCTCCCCGCGTTGGGCAGGGCGAAGCAGAAGGCGACCTCGATCTCGTGCGTGAACAACGAGAAGCAGATGCTCACGGCGTCGCTCGTCTACGCGTCCGACTTCCGGGACTTCTGGCCTCCGAACGGCCAGGGGGACGCCGCGGTGGACCTGACGAACCCGCCGGCGAACTACGTGCCCAAGTACTGGGTCGAAGGACGCGACGGCAACAACCTGATGGAAGCCACCGCGGCAAGCCTCGTGGATCCCCGCGTTTCGCTGCTCGGTCCATTCCTCGCCGCGAAGGGATCCCTCAAGTGCCCCGGCGACCGCTTCAGCGAGATGGTCAACGGCCGTCGCCAGACCAACCCCCGCAGCTACGGCCAGAATCCCTGGATCGGTTGGTCGGATGCGACGCCCTATGGCACTGGCAGTTTGGGCGACGACGTGAACTACGTCGTCTATCGCAAGACCTCCGACGTCACGGCGCCCACCGAGATCTTCGTCCACGGCGAGATCCATCCGCGCGGCGTCTGCCGTCCGTTCTTCGGGGTGCACATGAGCGCGACCGCGGCCGGTGCCTATCACGTTCCCGGCAACTACCACGGCCGTTCGTCCAACTTCTCCTTCGCGGACGGACACGTGGAATCCCACCGCTGGATCGACGCGCGGTTCAACAACCCGGCCTCGACCGCGGACCACCACAACAGCCATGGAGGCGGTTTCCCCGGCACCGGAAGCCGGCCGGACCTCCAATGGCTCAGGGACCACGCGACCGTTCGTCGTCGCTGATCCCCGATCTCCTTTAGGCATGAGTCTCCGATCCTTGGCGGACTGCCGCCTCTACACCTTCGTCGACACGGCGTACCTCGACGGCCGGGATCCGTCGGAGATCGCGCGACAGCTCTGCGACGGCGGAAGCGACCTGGTCCAGTTCCGCGCGAAGGACTGGCCGCGCGAACGGGTCCTGCCGGTGGCCGAGGCGTTGGCCGCGGTGCTCGATCGCGCCGGCGTTCGACTCGTGGTGAACGACCACCTGGACGTGGCCGTCGCCGTGGGGGCGCCCTGTGTCCACCTCGGGCAGGAGGACTTCTTCGACGCCGGCCACACGCACGTCTCCGGACTTCCCGGCAAACCGGCGGGACTGGAGGTCGGCCTTTCCACCCATGCGCCCGACCAATGCCGTCGGGCCGTGGACGCCGGGGCGGACTACGTCGCCATTGGCCCCGTCTTCGCCACGGGCACGAAGCCGACGGCGCGGCCGGTCACGTTGGACTACGTGCGCTGGGCCGCTTCCTCGGTTTCCGTGCCGTGGTTCGCGATCGGAGGCATCAACGAGACCACCTTGCCGGCCGTGCTCGAAGCGGGTGCCCGACGCGTCTGCATCGTCAGCGCCATCCTGCGCTCCTCCGACATCGCAGCCGCATGCCGTCGCGTCCGTGCGATGATGGACGCCGCATAGGGGCCGAGCCAGAAGGCACCGGCACGCCGCCAAGCCGCCAAGCCGCTGTGGAAGGCGAGGAAACCCGCCCATTCACCGCCTCGAAACCGTACCCCAAAGGCCGATCACTGTTTCGCCATCGGCTCCGGCGCTCCATTTGCAATTCAACGCTTCAATGCTTCAACGAGATCTCCGTCTCCGCGCGAGCCCCGCCTTCGTTCTGCGCAGATCCCCGCGTGCCAACTTGCCCCTCGGCAGAACTCTCCGTAGTTTCGGCCATCATGGGTCCGATCGATCCGAACAACCCTCCCGCGTCCGAGATTCCTCCGGTCCCGCCGCAGGTTCCCCCGCTGCTTCCGTCGGCTCCGCCCTCCGCCCCGCCCTTCGCAGGCGCAATTCCGCACGCGGCCCCGAAACGTGCCGGTGGCGGTGGCTGGATGTGGTTCGCGATCGTGCTGTCCTTGGTCCTGGTCGCTGGACTCGGCGTGCTCGTCCTCTTCTCCGTTTCGCAGTTCTCCCTGCCGGACAGCTTCGCCCACGGACGTTCCCACACCGCGTCCGACCTGCATGAGGTCGTTGTGCGGGACGCCGATTCCCAGGACCGGATCGCGGTGATCAGTCTCGAGGGGGTGATCACCGGCGAATACATCGAGTCGATCGACCGCACCCTGGTGGACCTGGTGCGGGACCAGTTGGACCGCGCGGCGGAGGACGAGGTGAAGGCGGTGATCCTCAAGGTCGATTCACCGGGCGGCGAGGTGCTGGCCAGCGACGAGATCTACCTGCTCATCGAACGCTTCCAGAAGGAGAACAAGGACATCCCCGTGATCGCTTCCATGGGCTCGCTGGCGGCCTCGGGCGGCTACTACGTCAGCGCCCCCTGCCGCTGGATCGTCGCCAACGAACTGACCATGACCGGCAGCATCGGGGTGATTTTCCACAGCTACAACTACCGCGGCCTGATGGACAAGGTCGGCATCCGGCCGGAGATCACCAAGAGTGGTAAGCTGAAGGACATGATGAGCGGCGAGAAGCTGCCGGAGGAGGAACTGCCCGAGGAGAAGAAGATCATGCAGGGCCTCATCAACGAGAGCTACGCCCGGTTCAAGGCCGTGGTCCGCAACGGCCGCCGCAACGCCGCGGACCTCAACGAGAAGGAAAACGTCGAGGGCGGCCGCGTGCTCTCCGCCAACTGGCAGGAGTTCGCGGACGGCCGGATCCTCTCGGGCAACCAAGCCCTGGAAATCGGACTGGTCGACGAGTTGGGCAACTTCGACGTGGCGGTCGAGCGCGCGAAGACGCTGGCCGGCATCGAACAGGCCCGCCTCGTGAGCTACATGCCTCCGATGCGTTTCCCGGGACTCTTCTCGCTGCTGGGTCAGTCCGGGGCGAAGACCGTGAAGGTCGACCTCGGATTCCCCCTGCAGTCGCCGCTGCCGCAGGGACGCCTCTATTTCATCTCGCCCCTCCACCTCCACTAGCCCCGGAATCGCCGCCATGGACGGAATCACCCTCGTACAACATCCGCTCCTGGCGGCGGCACTCACGCGGATCCGCGACCAGTCCACCGACACGACCGGGTTCCGCCGGGCGGTGACCGAGGCCTCACGGCTGATGGCCTACGAGGCCACCCGGCATCTGGAGTGCCGTTCGATCGCCATCCGGACGCCCGTGAGTGCTGCGCGCGGCGTCGTGTTGCGTCGTCCGGTGGTGCTGGTCCCGGTGCTCCGGGCCGGGATCTCGATGCTCTCCGCGTTCCTCGAAGCGGTGCCCGACGCCACGGTCGGGTTCGTCGGACAGAGGCGCGATGAGACCACGCTCGAGCCCCACAGTTACCTGTTCAACGTGCCCGCCGGACTGGAGAAGGCGGAAGTGCTGGTGCTGGATCCGATGCTGGCCACGGGCGGCAGCGTGGCTGCCACGGTCTCCGGCCTGAAGGAACGAGGTGCGAAGCGGATCCGTTGCGTGCACCTGCTGGCCGCTCCGGAAGGCGTCCGTCGCTTCCAGGAGGTCCATCCGGACGTGCCCCTGTACGCGGCAGCCTTGGATCGCCGCCTCAACCGCTCGGGCTACATCGTCCCCGGCCTCGGCGACGCCGGCGACCGCTGCTTCGGCACCTGAGTCCCGCGGTCCGGGACCCATCGCCGGCCGCACCGCCCACGAACAGGCGGCCCTTTCAGGGGGCATGCTCGGAAGGTTCAGGTCGCCCAGCCAAGCCGGGAAGTCCCGCTGACCTTTTCACGTTTCTGCCCCTACCAACTCGACTCGATTGCCGATTCCGCAGAGAGAGTGTCCGCCCGCCCTCGATTCCATCTGAGAATGTAGATGCAGAAATGGAACGTTGACCTGATTCTTTCCGTGGAATCGGTGTCTCCGAGTCTCCAGACAAGAGCCAAACCCGTTTTGGACTGACAGTTTTCCGAACCTGTAGATCGCTATGAGTATCCAGCAAGTTCTAGCCGCAGCACTGCTGTGTGTCTCCTCTCTGACCTCTTTTGCCAAGCCGCTCAAGGTGTTCATCCTTGCAGGTCAGTCCAATATGGAAGGCCACGCCATGGTCAGCACGTTTGACTACATCGGCAAGGATCCGCTGACAGCGCCCATACTCAAGGAGATGCGGAATCCTGACGGAACTCCCCACGTATGTGAAAAGGTTTGGATGTCTTATCTGACAGGCCCTTACGATGGTAGTGCCAATGGCGAAGGTCTTGGAAAGTTGACAACCGGCTTTGGAGCGCGTGGCGAACAACCCACCAAGGATGGCGGCAAGATTGGTCCCGAGTTTACATTTGGAATCTACATGGAGAAGGAGCTCAATGAGCCCATCCTGATCATCAAGACCGCTTGGGGTGGTAGGTCACTCAACACTGAATTTCGTCCGCCCAGTGCTGGCCAATACCAGTTGCCCAAGGAAATCGAAGAGCTGTGGGACAAACATCCGCAAGGCGCGCACGGAATTCCGAATGCCAACGAGCGGAAGAAGTGGCGGGAAGACAAGAATGCCGCCTCGGGTGTGTTCTTCAGAATGATGATTGATCATGTTAAAAAGGTGCTCGCGGATCCCAAAAGGGTCTGCCCCGAATACAATGAGAAGGAGGGGTTTGAGCTTTCTGGATTTGTTTGGCTCCAAGGTTTCAACGATCTGGTCGATGGAACCACTTATCCTGGTCCTGAAAAACCCGGGAAATTCGACGAATACTCCCGCCTTCTGGCCCACTTCATCCGCGATGTGCGCAAGGATCTCTCGGCCCCCAAATTACCCTTCGTGATTGGCGTTCTGGGAGTGGGCGGCGAGAGCGAAAACGAAGTGTTTCGCAAAGCCATGGCCGCACCCGCCGACCTGCCTGAGTTCAAGGGTAATGTCATCGCTGTGGAGACGGCTCCTTTCTGGGATCAGGATATTGCTGCCGCAGAGCCCAAACAGGATAAGTATAATGAAATCGTGGGTACCTCACACATGCTGAAGCGAGATGGTACTCTCGACAACGAATGGAAATGGGGGAACTATTGGAAACCGGTCGGAAAGCCCCTGCCAGAGGAACGGGTTTGGCGTTTCACAACGGTGGATGCCACCGAGAAGGCAGACAAGTTGGAAGAATACACCGATAGGAGATTCCGTGACATCACCTTGCCTGCGGGTATGGAGAAGTGGTTTATGCCGGACTTCGATGACAGTGGTTGGGAGCAAGGCAAGGCACCCATTGGAAAGGGCGTCTGGAAACACAGCGGAATCACCTTGGACAAGTTTCCCTCCCAGTGGGGATCTCACGAGTTCTTGTTGATGCGCACCACGTTTGAAATTGACGACCTGAACTTCGATTCCTATCGCATTTCGAATTTGGCGAGACAGGGGTTTCACGTTTACCTGAATGGCGTCAAACTGCACACTTACATCTGGTGGCAGGATAAGCCGGTTTATGGCTCCATCGTCCTCGAGAAGGAACAGATCCGCATTCTGAAGAAGGGGAAGAACGTGTTAGCCGTCTATGCGAACGATCAATATGAACAAAACTCTCCAATGCGCTATGCCGCGATCGACATGCGGATCGAGGGCATATCCAAAGCGAATCAAGGGAAGCTCGACCGTGCTTTGGAGGAAGTCCTTCCGGTCAAGGACAGGGAGGCACTCAAAGGTGCTTCGAATGGCGGCTATCACTATTTTGGAAGCGCGAAGATCTTTGCCCAGATGGGTAAGGCATTCGCGGCAGCGAACCTGAAAATGATCAGGTGAAATCCGCTGTCGTTGCGAGGTTGGGTTGGGAGTTGTCGATTCTCCTGAATCTAGTCTCCGGGACGAAGTAGTCATTTTCACGACGAAGATTCACCCAGAATGACCTGCTCAAGGAGGCTAATCAGGAAATGTAGAGCGTTGGGTGCTCGAGGAGGCTGTCTTTCTGCGACCCCGTCTCATTATTCGTGTGAAAGGTGGCGTCCACTTTCCAGTGTTCTGTTAGTCATTGCACTCGTCCGCTGGTCCACCCTGGTCTGCGCCGCGGGGCCTGTTCCGACGGCCAATCTTGAAGACTATCAGAGGATCGTCGCCCCGCTTTTCGTAAAGTCCTGTGTCGACTGCCATGGTCCGAAAAAGTCCAAGGCTGGACTCCGGGTTGACGAACTGGATCCCAATCTCCTTTCCGGTCGTGATCTCAACCGATGGAGCAAGATTTATGACGTCCTCAGCCAAAGTGAGATGCCTCCAGTTGACGAACCGGACTACCATCTCAAGGACGATGATCGCGCCCGGATTATTGATTGGTTGGGGAATGAAATGCAGAAGGCCGGCCAAGTTGGGAAAAGTGTCGGGGCATATAGTTCCTTTCGCCGCTTGGCGAACTATGAATACAACCATGCCCTGCAGGACTTGCTGGATCTCAACTTTCAGTTTACGAAAGCACTTCCGCCCGAAAACACATCTGAGGACGGCTTCAAGAACAGTTCGAAGTATCTCCAGATGTCGGCAACGCAGCTCGAGACCTATAGGGAGATTGCCATCGAGGCTTTGCAGAAAGCCACCGTTGAGGGAGATCGCCCGAAGGTCGTGAGGTGGCAGATCCCGATGCAAGAGGCGATGGACAAGGCTGCCGCATTGAAGCAAAAGCCCATCCATCGCGAAAAGTCTGCCGACGCCCGGGAATTCGGGAACACCCACATCGTCAATAAAGTAGATGGTAAGGGTTTCTCCTATCAATGGACCTACTATGTCGTCTTGGACGATGAGGCCCGGTACGGAATCTGGAATCTCAAACCAGATGAAACCATTTCTGCCGCTCCGCCGGTCGGCAGCGTCGTCGCGGTCATCCCACCATCCCGACAAGTCCACCTCGATCTTGGCAATTCGGTTCCTGATGAAGGCATCT
>CAMASJ010000171.1 GCA_945860685.1 Akkermansia muciniphila | reverse complement strand
CCTGATCGGGCCGAACTGCCCGGGCATCGTCACCCCGGGTGAGGGCAAGGATTCCCACGGCGGCTGCCGCATCGGCATCGCGCCGGGCTACATCCACAAGAAGGGCCACATCGGCGTTGTCAGCCGTTCGGGCACGTTGACCTACGAGGCGGTCTACCAGTTGACCAGCCGCGGCGTCGGCCAGTCGACCTGCGTCGGCATCGGCGGCGACCCCGTGAACGGGACCTCGCATCTGGATGTGATCCGCATGTTCATGGCCGATCCGGACACCCACGGCATCATCATGATCGGCGAGATCGGTGGTTCCGCCGAGGAAGAGGCGGCCGAGTGGATCGCCAAGAACGGCACGAAGCCGGTTGCCGGCTTCATCGCGGGCGCCACGGCTCCTCCGGGACGCCGCATGGGCCACGCCGGCGCGATCGTCAGCGGCGGCAAGGGAACCGCGCAGGCCAAGTTCGATGCGTTCCGGGCCGCCGGAATCGGGGTCGCCGCGACCCCGAGCGAGATGGCGGACACGCTGTTGCGCATGATGTAGTCGTCGCCGGCCCTCTGGAACCATACCGGGCGGACCTCCAATGAAGTGGCTCGACTGGATGGTCAACCTGGCCGGCCTTCTTTTGTGGCTCGGATGGAGGGGATTCGGCGCGTTGCCGGTCTCCTCCCGTCCGGCGCTGACCTTGGCTAGCAATCTCCGTCCGGCTGGGCGGCGGGCCGGGCGCTCCCGTTTGGCGCTTCCAGGCCTGCTGGCCCTCCTGGGCGGCCGTGCGCTGCTACACCACGAGTTCCCCGGCCAGTTCGCCGAGGCCGCGATCTGGTCGCCCGGCGCGGTCGCAGTGACCTTCCGCAGCGACCTCTTCGGTCGAATCCTCTCCTACTCCGTGCTCAGTTGGTTGGAGTTCGCCGTGGTGGTCTATCTCATCCTCGGGGTGTTCGGTTCCCTCCGTCGGAATGAACCTGATCCCGATCCGCTCACCCGCAGCATCCGGGCGGAGCTGGGCTGGTTTTCCCGTTGGCCGGTGCTTCTTTCGCCCCTGCCGGCGTTGGCGGTGATGGCGGTGATCTGGGTGTCCATCTCGGGATGGCTGGCATCGGCGGGACTGCTCCCTCCGATCCGTTCCGAGGCACATCGCCTGCAGCAGATGCTGGTGGTCGCCGCCGGGATCCTGCCTGCGTTGAAGTGGCCATTGGCCACGGTGTGCCTGTTGCGCTTCCTGCTCGACCACGTCTACCTCGGAACATCTCCGTTCTGGGACTATGCCCACGCCACCGGCGGACGGCTTTCCGCCTGGCTCCGATGGCTTCCGCTGAAATTCGGGGCCTTGGACTTCAGGCCGGTCGTCGCCGCAGCCGCGTACTGGGCGGTCGCCTATTTCCTCGAAGGCGCCATCCCTAGGCTGTTCCAACGTCTTCCGCTATGAGCCCTTGCCTCCGGGAATCCCGTGAAGGCGTGCTGCTTTCCCTCAAGGTCGTTCCCAGGGCTTCCCGCACGGAATGGGCGGGACTGTCGGGCTCCGAGCTGCGGTTGCGGGTCACTGCGCCACCGGTCGATTCTGCCGCGAACGCCGCGGTCACCGAGTTCGTCGCTGAATCGCTGGAGGTTCCCCGCCGGGATGTCCAACTGGTGCGCGGGCTGACTCAGCCGCACAAGACGGTGCTCATCACGGGGCTGACTTCCGCAGAGGTGGCCCGGAGGCTGGGCCTGGCGCCCTGACCTGGGACCAGCCTCGGGGATCAGTTCATGTGCCCGATGCAGTCGGTCAGGAAGGGCAGGAGCTGCTTCTTCCGCGAGACCACGCCGACCATCGAGAAGATGCCGGTCTCGGGCTCAGGATACTGGATGGTGTCGAGGAACTTCGCCGGCCCCGCGACCAGTAGCATCGAGTTCTGGACCACCACGTCGGTGACGAGCAGCGCCGAGAACAGGTAGCCGTTCCCGGTGCGGTATTCCTCCAGCGCCTTGGCCACCTCGGCCTTGCGGCGTTCGAACTGCTCGAAACCGACTTCCTCGATCTGGGCCACGGAGAAACGGTGTCCTCGCTCCGTGTACTCCTTGCAGTCGGTCGTGATCGCCTGCGCCGCGGGCTTCGAGGTGAGCACGGAACCGGAGCTGAAGAGCTTCTCGGTGAACGCACGGGCGTCGACCTCGGCGATCTTCTCGAGGCGGGAGAGGATCTCGGCATCCCTCGACGTGGTGGTCGGAGAGGTCAGGTTCAGGGTGTCCGACACGAGCCCGGCGAGCAGCAGGCCGGCGATGGACTTGGGAACCTCGACTCCCTGACGGAAGAAGCAGTCGGCGACGATGGTGCTCGTGGATCCGACCGGTTCGTTGCGGAACAGGATGGGCTGGTGGGTCGTGAAGGCGCCGATGCGGTGGTGGTCGATGACCTCGATGATCTCGACCTGTTCCGCGCCGAGGACCGCCTGGCTCAGTTCGTTGTGGTCGACGAGGATCAGGCGACGCTCGACCTTCTTGAGGAAGTCCGACTTGGAGAGCATCCCCACGATCCGCCCGTCCTCGTCGAGGATCGGGAACGCCTGGAACTGGGAGGGCGCGGCGATGCGCTGGGCGACCTCGAGTCGTTCATCGGCCTTGAAGGTGAGGAAGTCCTCACGCAGGAGGCGTTCCACGGGGATCGCCGCCCGGCAGAGCATCGCGGTGGTCGCGGAATCGTGCGGCGAGAGCAGGACGGTCACCTCGTTCTTCCGGGCAAGTGACTGGATCTCTTCCGAGATGTCGAGGCCGCCGGTCACCACCAGGATCCGGACGCGTCCCTGGATCGCGGTGCGTTGGATGTCCTCGCGGTCGCCCACCACGACCACCAGCTTCTCGGCGTGGTAGGTGCCGAGGCGGGCGGTGAACGAACTCGGCTTCATGGCGCCGACCATGAGCACCAGGTCCTCCTCCGCATCGGGCTCGAAGGCGCAGATCATCTTCCCGCCCAGGGTGCGGTTCAGTCCCCGGACCGAGGCGACGATGCGTCGCGAATCGAAGATCCGGTTGGGCGAGGGGAAGAAGAACTTGCTCGCCTTGAAGACCGAGAGGAGGCCCTTGCATCGGCGCTCGGAGTCCACGACAGGGAGCACCCGGATGTTGCGCTGGTCCATCACCGACAGCGCCTCGAACATGCTGGTGCGCGGAGGCACGGAGATGACGTTGCTGGCCATCACGTCGCGGACCTGCGGGGAGACGTCGGCGACGAAGCGGGGCGGGGGGACGCCGAAGGTCCGTAGCACGAAGTCCGTGCGGTCGTTGCAGTCGCCGCAGCGGGCCGCGACCACGTCGTGCATGCCGGTCCGGCGCTTGAACTCGGCGTACGCGATCGCCGAGCAGATGGCGTCGGTGTCCGGGTTCCGGTGACCGATGACGAGGACTTCGCTCATTTCGTGGATGGGTGGGATAGCGGACCCGAACGCGGGATTCAATGCCGTCAGCGGTCTTCCGTCCGACGGCCCTCCAGGATCCCGCCGAAGAACCTCAGCGTTTCCACGAGATGACTCTCCCAATACGGCCAGGTGTGGCCGCCTTCGAACTCCTCGTAACGGTGGGGAACCCCGGCGGCTTCGAGTCGGCGGTGGAGCGCGCGGTTGGACTCGAGGAGCGGATCGTCGAGGCCGCAGTCGAACCGCATCGGCGGTGGTTCGACGCCTGCGCGGGTCAGGACGTTCCCCACCTCCGGGTCCTCGACCTTCTCGGTCCACGGCGGAGCGGACCCAAGGAACGGCTTCAGGTCCTCGAGTGAAACCACCGCGGAATGGGCCGAGAGTCCTCGGAACCGCCGCGGATGCCGTCCGCCCAGTCGCAACGTCCCGAATCCGCCCATCGAGAGACCGGCCAGGAAGAACGGAGCGGCCGGGTCCACGGCCGAAGTCGACTCCGCCGCGGCGGCCGGTACGTCGTCCAGGATCCACGACTCGTAGTCGGCCACGGGGGTGGTCAGGTAGGCGGTGCCGTCGCCGGCGAGTCCGTCGGAAGGCATCGCCAACGCCATCGGCGGGATCGCTCCCGAGGCGATCAACCGTGCCGCGGTCCGGTGTGCCGCGCCCTTCAGGGCCCAGGCCCAGTGGCTGCCGTAGACACCATGCAGCAGCACGACGAGGGGCAGGGGGGATCGGGCCGACGTCGCCTCGGGACACCAGACGGTGAGGTCGCCACGTCCCCGCAACGCAGCGCTGTGGACGGTGACGAATCGGAGCCCCTCGAGGCCCGGGGCCGGTTCGGAGATCTCGATGGTGCGGAATCGGGTCACGTCCCCCGGGCTACTGGAAGCGGGCGGACGAAGCCAGACCCAAAGCGTCCGTGAAGCCGGGAAAACTCCGGCCGGGCCAACTTGCCTCCGCCGGGCGGAAAGAGCAAGCTGACCACGGTTCATGAGCAAGGACCCAGAGTCGCCAAAGCCTGCGGGCCACCGCCGGAGGCGCATTCCGCGGTCGTTCAAGGACCTCACCCCGTCGAATCACTTCAATCCCCGGACCTTCTTCCGGGAGATGGTCTGGAAGGCGTTGATCGCGCGTCCCACGGGTTCGGTGAAGGTGCCGACGTTCCCGACGCTGCGTGAGGACCAGATGGCGCTGACGTGGATCGGCCATGCGTCGTTCCTCGTCCAGTTCGAGGGACTGAACGCCCTGATCGATCCCAACTTCGCCAACTGGCTCTTCCTACTGAAACGCCTGCGGCGGCCCGGGCTTCGGATCCGTGACCTGCCGCCGATCGACCTGGTGCTGCTCACGCATGCGCACTTCGACCACTTCCACCGCCCGACCCTGAAGAAGCTTCCCTCTCCGGCGATCGCGGTCATGCCTTGGGGATGCGGGAACCTGGCGAAGCGGTTGGGCTTCTCCCGGATCGTGGAACTGCGCTGGTGGGAAAGCTTCGGGCACGGCGAATGGCGGGTGACGCTCGTGCCGGCGCACCACTGGGGAGCCCGGACATTGGCCGACAGCAAGCGCGGTTGGGGCGGCTTCGTTCTGGAGTACCGCGGACGTCGGCTCTACCACGCCGGGGATTCGGCCTACTTCCCGGGCTTCCGCGAGATCGGGGAGCGGATGCGGCCCGAGGTGGCCCTGTTGCCGATCGGTGCCTACTACCCGGACACCTTCCGGACGGTCCACATGGGCCCGGACGAGGCCGTAAAGGCGTTCCAGGACCTCGGGGCGAAATGGTTCGTCCCGATGCATTTCGGCACCTTCAAGCTGTCCTTCGAGGACCTGGAGGAACCGCCCCGATGGCTCAAGGAACTGGCCCATGAGCACCGCATCGCGAGCAAGGTGCGGGTGATGGAAGAGGGCGTGCCGGAGCGGTTCTGAGCCAACGACCCGGAAGGGATCGGCACGCGAAGGCGCAAAGCCGCAGGGAACGAGGGGAACCCGAAGTTTCCCCGAGGATGAATCCGACACCGGATCGTGGCCGCCAGTTCGCTCCCAGGTCCGTGGCCCCGTTCACGTCCTCGAGAATCGACGTGAGGACGGTTTCTTCCCCGATTGAATCCGCCATGCCTTGCCTAGACGAGGTGGGATCCGCGCCGGACCACGATGCGGTCAGGGCGGGCCGCGAGGTCACTTGATCCCGAGCTGCTGCTGCAGGTACTTCAGCTGCTGGTTCAAGGTCGACTGGACCGTTTCCATCTGGACGAAACTGTCGATGAGGCGCCGCCGATTCGACTGCACGATCTTCTCCAGGTCCGACACCTGGGTGTCGATGTCGCTCGACTGCTCGGTCAAGGCGTCCTGCTTCGCGATCAGTGTCCCGTCGTCGCCGATCGTGTTCTCGATGTATTCGGAGAGCTTGGTGACGACGCCCTTGGAACTGTCGGTGAAGAGCGTCTTCAGCTCCGAGAGGTTGTTGAGGATCGCGTCGTCCAGGACCTCGGAGTCGTCGACCGACAGCGAGTTGTCGTCGCCGTTGCTGTCGATGCCGATCTTCGAGAGCGAGGTGAGGCTCCCGGCGAGGCCGGTGGTCTGGTTGAAGAGGATGGAGCGCAGCTTGGTGGCGATCTCGCTGGCCTCGCCGTCGGCCGCCAGGGTGCCTGCGGTCACCTTGCCGGCGGAGTCGGTGGAGCTGGCCGTCTGCGAATCGATCGTGGACTGGGCCCGGTTGTAGTCGTCGATCAGGCTGTTGATCGCGCTGCGGATGCGGGACGTGTCCGACGAGACGGTGACCGTCGCGGTGGAGCCCTCCGCAAGGGCGTTGACCGTGATGCCGGTGAGCCCCGAGGAGTCCTCGGTGATGATGTTGGAGCGACTGACGAGGGTCGCACCACCGTTGACGGTGTACTGCAGGTCCTTGCCGCGTTCGAGCGTGGAGGACGGAGAGGTGAGGCGCGTGGAGGCGAGGAAGTTGCCGGTGACATCCTCCAGGGCGACGCCGACGTCCCCGGTGGTCTTGTTGGTGAGCGAGAAGCGGTCGTTGACCGCGTCGTAGGAGGCGGTCACCCCGGCCGAGGACGCGTTGATGCGGTCGATGACGTTCTGGACGGAGTCCGTGGTCGCGTTGAAGGAGACCTCTACGCCGTTGATCTTGAAGCGTCCGGCACCCGAGCCGCCGTCGCTGACGGCGGTGGCGAAGTTCGCGGTGGCGAGTGTGCTTCCGAGCTTCACGCCTCCGAGGGACGACGCGCTGTTCACGGTCCCGGTGCCGTTGTTGTACAGCCGTGCGACGCCGAGGAAGTTCGATGTGTCCGTGGCGCTTCCGAGGACGATCTCGCCGGAGGTGGCGGTCAGGCCGATGCGGTCGGTCCCGGGATCGTAGCTGGCGGTGACCTGGCCACCGGTGGCGGCGTCGATCTTGTCGAAGACGGCCTTGAGGGTGTCGGTGGTGGCGATGGTGATCCGCTTGCCGTTGACGGTGAAGTCGCCTGCGGTGACGGCGGTCGAGAAGCCGGCGGAGGAGAGCGTGATGCCGGAGACGTCGGAGGTGGTGGCAAGCGCGGCGCCGGAATCGGAGGCGCCCAGCTTGCGGGCGGCCGTGGCCAGCTGGCTGATGTTGAAGGCGTAGGTGCCGATCGCGGCCCCGGAACCGACCGTCGCCGAGAGCACCGTCGAATCGCTGCTGGACGCGGTGCGGCTGTCGAAGAACGTGGGATCCTTGAGGGTATCCACACGGTTCTTGAGCACGCTCAACTGGGTCTTGATGGACCCGAAGGCGTTGTTGCGGTTCTCGATCCTGTTCTGCTCGATCCGCAGGCGGGACTGCGGGGCGCGTTCGACCTGGGCCAACTGGTCGACCAACGTCTTCCAGTCCATTCCTGAGGCCAAGCCCGAGAGCGAGAGATCCATGACATCGGTTGCATCGGCAGGGTTCTCCTTGGACTTGAGCGGGAACCGTCGGATGGCGGTGTGGTTGCCGGCGGACCGGAAAGACCGGAATGCCTTGGCGATGGGTGGACAGGGTATCCAGACTTGGGGCCGGCATGCCAACGGTCACCGGAACCATCTCGACTCGACGGGCGAGCTCCCGCCATCGGATGGAGCCCGGAGGAGTCCCGGTGATCCTCCTCCTGCTTGGACTGCTCCTTTGGGTGCCGACCGTCCGCGGCCACAACGCCAGTTCGGCATATCTGGAGCTCCACCACACCAACGCGACCCTCAGGATCCGGTTCGAGGTGGCGGTCCGGGACATCGACGACCTGCTCAACCTGGATGCGAACGCGGACGGATTCGTGGTCTGGGAGGAAATCCGGTCCCGCGAGTCGGAGTTCCTCCGGGAAGTGGATCGGACGGTGAAGTTCTCCGCAGGGGCGGACCCGTTGGCCGTGGTGGACGAAGGGTCGTCGGCCGTGCGGCGTGCCGAGGGCGGCTACGTGCGCTTCGACCGGAGGATCGACGGAGTCTCGGGGAACCGAATCCGGCTGGAGTACGGGCTGTTCGCGGTCCGCGACCCGTTGCATCGGGCGTTGGTGAAGTTCGAGGACGAATCCGGGATGCAGACCGCTGTCGTCGGACCTTCTGGATCCATGGCCGAGTTCGCGATGGCGGAGGAGGGAAGCGTGTCGGGAGCGATGGGCTTTTTCCGCGAAGGGGTGCATCACATCCGCACTGGGTACGACCATCTGGCGTTCCTGTTTGCGCTGCTGTTGCCTGCGGTTCTAAGGCGGTCCGAGTCGGGCTGGAAAACTGTGGATAATGGCCGGGAAGCGGTGGTCCCGGTGGTGCGCATCGTGAGCGCGTTCACGCTGGCCCACTCGATGACGTTGGGTCTCGCCGCGGCGGGATGGGTGCGGCTGCCGGAGCGCTGGGTGGAATCGGCGATCGCCGGCAGCATCCTGGTCGCCGTGGCGGCCAACGCATTCGGACAGTCTGAAGCCGGCGGCGAAGGGTGGGTGTCCCGGCTCCGTGCGGTCTGGATTGGACAACCTGCGACCGTCGCCCTCGTGTTCGGTTGGATCCATGGATTCGGATTCGCCGGGGCCCTGGGGGAATTGGGTTTGAAGCGGGGTGATCTCGTGGTTCCCCTGCTGTGCTTCAACCTGGGCGTCGAAGCGGGGCAGTTGGCCTGTGTGGCCGTGTTCCTGCCGGTCGCCTATCAACTGCGGAACCATGCGTTTTACCGGCGGTTTCTCCTGCCGGTCGGGTCCCTGCTGATTGCGGTGACGGCCTGCGGTTGGCTGGTCGACCGCGTGTTCGACCTTGGGTGGATGCCCTTCTGAAGAACGGAGCCCACCTCAGCGGAGGAACAGTCGCAGGGCCGCCAGAATGCCCAAAGGAAGGCAAATCACCGACGTCAGGATGCCGGCGACGGCCAGCTTCTCCGTCCGCGGATCGCGTCTGGAGCGACGGTTCCGGACCACGGCGACCGATCCCAACAGGAGGCCCAAGAGGGGACCGATTCCGAAGCTAAATGGCCCCGTCAGGCCAGCGACGATCGCCGCGACCGCGAGTCCGCGGCCTCGGGGCGTGGTCGGGCTGGATGGTGTCGGATCCGGCATCAGCGGAGGCCGGGGACCCAACCGCTGAAGCACTCCCGTTCGCTGGAAGTGAGGTCGGTGGGCTTGACCATGGAGCCGTAGCGCCGTGCCGCTTCGCGTTGGCCGTTCGCGGAGAGGAGTGCGGCGTAGAGCGCCTTCCAACGGGGTTCGAGGAGCGACCAATCCACGCTCGAACGCTCGAGGGTCGCCAATCCGTCCGATTCCTTGCCGGAACGCAGTTGGCCGAAACCGACGAGGAACTGGATCCGATCGGACTTCTTCAGCTCTTCGGGAAAGCGATCAAGCTCGGCCATGACCTGCTCCGGCTTCTCGCCGAGGACCAATTGGAGGTAGGCCGCCTCGGTCCGTATCCCGAAATCGTTGGGCACGACCTCGAGGAACTTCTTGTGTGCATCCAGGGAAAGACGTGTGTCCCGCGACCGCTGGGCGGTCCTCAGGAATCCAGCCGCGGCTTCGAGCCGGTTCGGGACCATGGGAATCAGCCGCTGCCAAGTGGACGCAGCGATCCGCCAGGATCCGGCACCGGTTGTGGTGTCCGCCAAGCGCCGCAGCAGGAAGCGGTTGGTGGCCAGGTTCTGGGCTTCCATCCAGTGGGTCTCGGCGTCCTGATTCTTGCCGGTCTGCAGGGACAGCGTCCCCCGGTACAAGGCGCGTTCGAACGGATTCAAGGCCGCATCCGGGTTCTCGACCACTTCCCGGATCTTCTGGAAATCCCCAGACTGCGAATAGGCCTGAAGGAGAAACGGCAAGAGCGTGCCCGACTTCAGGGTTTCCTCCAGGGGAAGCATTTGGATCAGCGCCTCCTGCTGCCCACGGTCCAGGAGCCAGACGGACGCCGCGGCGAAGGCGGCGGATTCCTTGCTGGCCCGTGCGGAGCCGATCACACGGGGGATCCATTCGGTCACGGAATTGGTGTCCGCACGACGGGCGAACTCGGCAGCGGAGAGCACATGGTCCAGTCCGGGCGAGGGGCGATTGGTCAGGATTCGGGAAAGTTCGATGCAGTTCGACGTCTCCAGATCTCCCAAGGTGGCGAGCAATTGCCACGCGTTGGTCTGCAGAGATCCTTCGGTCCGGGCCAACTGCATCAGCATCTGCCGGCCCTGAAATCGGTTGGACACGGAGGTCGCATCCGACGCCAGGAGTCCACCGGCCGCGAGTTG
>CAMASJ010000170.1 GCA_945860685.1 Akkermansia muciniphila | reverse complement strand
TTGAACGATTCCCGGACAACTTGAGCGCGGGGGCAAATCGCTCCACCACCCGCTGGCGATCCGGATCCGCCGTCGTCGGCTTCGGGGCGGGTTTTAGGTTTGACGCCGGGCCGGGCAGCCATCGCGCCGCCTGCTCCTGCGTCACCGCCGCCGAGCTGCTGATGGCCGCGAGCTGGACCCAGCGATCCCGTTCCGGGTCCAGTAACTTGGAAAGGGCCGATTCGCGAAGTGTCCTCTCCGGAACCGCTCGCAACGCCAGCGCGGCCCAGAGGCGGACCGGCGCGCCCGGATCATCCGCCGCCGCGGCGATGGCCGAGGCGATCTCGGGCGGCATTCCGGCCAACCCCGGCCAGGTCCGGTTCATGGCCAGCTCCAGGGCTTTCGCGCGAACCGCGGGATGCGCGTCCTTCAACGCTCCCGCCAGGGTGGATGGGTCGAGCGCCGATTGGGCCGCCAGTGCCTGACCGGCAAGGAAACGCGCGAGCGGAAGTCGCGCGCTTCGCGTCATGGCCCGCAATGGCTCGATCGACGGAGCGGACCGACGTTCGATCAACAACCGCTGCGCCGTCTCCCGCTGCCAACTGTTCGTGGTCTCGAGAAGCCCCACCAGGGCCGCGTCGTTCAACGCGGCCAGATTCGGAGCGCGACCGGACCGGATCGGCCTGGCGTCTCTTCTGACGACCCGCCAGATGCGACCATGATCGCGACCCGTCTGCCAGGACACCTGGTCGCGGATCTCTTGCGGCACCCACTCGGGATGTTCGACGAACTCGCGATAGAAATCGACGACATACAACGCGCCATCGGGTCCGGTGGCGAAGTTCACGGGGTGAAACCACGGATCACCGCCACGCAAGAACTCGGTGCCTTCCTCCGCGCGCCGCGCCTCGAAGCTCGCCCCCGCCGGCACCAGCACGCGGCGATGCACCAGGTTGGCCAGGGACTCGCCCACGAAGGCATTCCCGCGATAGTCTGCACCGAGGGCTTCGCCGCGGAACAGGGTCAGACCCGACAGCGCGTTGAAGTGGCTGGAGGATTCGTTGTTGAAGGTTCGCGGGGCGGACGTCAGCGGAAAAACCTCGCCGCCGTCGCCGGGAGGCAGCAGGTCCGCCAACACCTCCGCGCCCGCCACCAGGGCGTGGTTGGCGAGGTAACGATCCGGCATCACCTCGTGCCGGACGGGAATGGTATTCCACGAGAGGAACCGCCGGCCCCATTCATCCATCGCCAGGCCGAACTGGCTCCGTCCCGCCAGCGTTTCAATTTCGCCGCTGTCCGGTCGGAACCGGAAATCCCGCCCGCGCAGGGACACTGCGTTGGTCGATCCGGGACGGCGCACCTGGCCGTCGCTGCGGCCGTTGGCGCCGTAAACCCAGCCGTCGAATCCCCAGGTCAGGCCGTTCGCGCGCAGCTGCTGGTTGCCCGTGCCGAAGCCCGTCAAAAGCACGCGCCGTTCGTCCGCGCGACCGTCGCCATCGGTGTCCTTGAGGAACAACAGATCCGGCGCGGCGGTCACGAGCACGCCTCCGTTCCACGGCAGAACCGAGTTCGGAAAACTCAGCCGGTCGGCGAAAAGCTTGGCCGATTCATGGTGGCCATCCCCGTCACGATCTTCGAGGAGGCGGAGGGAACCGCCGTGGTTGGCGTTCGGGTAATCGCGCATCTCGGCCACGAACATTCGCCCGGCGGCGTCCCACCCCAGGGCCACCGGACTGATGACGTCCGGCTCGGCGGCAACCAGTTCGGCCATGAGATTGGTGTCGGCGAACTGAAACGAACGCAACTCCTCCACCGGCGGGCGCGGGGCTGACGGTAATGGCGCGGCGACCGCGGCGAGGATCGCGAACGGCAGCAGCAGGGCGTTTTTCATGAGTCGGTCGCGGCGGAATTCCACGGTGAATCGCGGCTTTCGTGTCGTGGAGTCCTAAGGGATCGGTGTTGCGATCCCCGGAAGTCCCTCAGACTGGGGCGGCGGCGGCGGGCTCCGCTTCCACCCACTTGCCGTGCTCGCGGATGAGGTCCACGAGGCGGTCCACGGCTTCCTCCTCCGGGATGTTGAACTTCACGGGCTTCTTGCCGACGTAGAGGTTGATCTTGTTCGGGGCGCCACCGACGTAGCCGAAGTCCGCGTCGGCCATCTCGCCGGGGCCGTTCACGATGCAGCCCATGATGGCGATCTTCACGCCCTTGAGGTGGCCGGTCCGGGCCTTGATCCGCGCCGTCACCGTCTGGAGGTTGAAGAGGGTCCGGCCACAGCTCGGGCAGGCCACGTAGTCGGTCTTGAACGAGCGGCATCCGGCCGCCTGGAGGATGTTGAACGCCAGGCGAAGCGACTGGCCGGAGCCCGATTCGCCCCGCACCAGGATCGCGTCGCCGATGCCTTCCGCCAGGAGCGAGCCGATGTTCACCGAGGCCCGAAGG
This sequence comes from Akkermansia muciniphila, assembly GCA_945860685.1. Lineage (GTDB taxonomy): Bacteria > Verrucomicrobiota > Verrucomicrobiia > Limisphaerales > UBA9464 > SXXZ01. The sequence continues at coordinate 7,664 of CAMASJ010000170.1, read as the reverse complement.
AGGGCCGACTGGGGCGATTCCGTGGACGCGGCGTCGGTCAGGGTGTCCTTGAGCAGGATCGGGTTGCGGCGTCCGAGTCGGGCGAGCTGCACGACTAGCAGGCGGAACGCGGTGATCACCGGGATCGACAATCCATCGCGGACGGTCACCAGCTGGGTGTCGCAGGGGATCTTCTCGATGGAGATCGGGGAGGTTGGATCGAGTTCGACAAGGTTGAGGTCCTCGAGGACGGCTTCGGGCCGGACGTCGGCCTTGGCCGCGATGCGCGGGGCGACGGCGTCGAAGACGGCGCGGGTGACGACGACGCGGACCGTCTCGTTGCCGCCGCAGCGGACGTCGCCGAGGTCGGCGACGTCGGATTCCCGGCGCTTGAAGACGAACGGGTCCCAAGGGGGCGCGGACGTGGTCAGGCCCGGGGCGACCGGGGCGGAGGAGACCAGCGTCGGGACCTGGGCGAGCAACTCGTTGCAGACGGCGATCTCGCGGGGGCTGTCTTCGGTGAGCGAGACGCGGATGGTGTCGCCGATGCCGTCGCAGAGCAGGGAACCGATGCCGATGGCGGACTTGATCCGTCCGTCCTCGCCTTCGCCGGCCTCGGTGACGCCGAGGTGGAGGGGGTAGTTCCAGTCCGGACCTTCCTGTTCGAGCCGGGCCGACAGGAGGCGGTAACACTCGATCATCACCTTCGGATTCGACGACTTCATGGAGAACACGAAGTTGTGGAATCCGTTCTTCCGGCAGATGCGGGCGAATTCGAGGGCGCTTTCGACCATCCCGAGCGGCGTGTCGCCGTAGCGGTTCATGATGCGGTCGCTGAGCGAACCGTGGTTGGTCCCGATGCGGAGCGCGCGTCCGAGCCGGAGGCATTCGAGCACCAACGGCGTGAACCGTTCCTCGATGCGGGCCAGCTCCGAGGCGTAGGCGTCGTCGGAGTACTCCCGGGTCGCGAACTTCTTGGAGTCGGCGTAGTTGCCCGGGTTGATGCGGATCTTCTCGACCCACTTCACGGCCTCCATCGCGGCCTCGGGCTTGAAGTGGATGTCGGCCACGATGGGCACGAGGCAACCGCGGGCGCGCAGCGCGGCGACCACGTTCTCGAGGTTGGCGGCGTCCTTCACCGTGGGGGCGGTGATGCGGACGATCTGACATCCGACGTCGACCAGTTCGAGGGTCTGCGTGACGCAGGCCTCGGTGTCCATGGTGTCGCAGGTGAGCATGGACTGCTTCACCACCGGGTGGTCGCCGCCGATGACCACGCCGCCGTTCCGGGGATCGCCAACGACCACTTCACGGGTGGGACGGCGGGAGAAGCTCCACAATGAGGCGCAATACTTCATGAATGCTGGGGGGACTAGACGGGAAGGGGAGGGTCGGCGTCAACCGGATGGGCCTGGCCGCGGGAAGGGTGTCGGCTCAGGGGGCGGGTTCCGGGGCCTTCTCGACCACCGACTCCTGGCGGAAGAGCGCCTGGAACAGCGGCCCGCGCTTCACGACGTCGAAGAAAGAGACGTACAGCATGAAGCTGAGCAGGAGCACGGCGAAGGCGGCGGTGACCGTCTCCTGGAACCGGACGCTGACGCGGCGGCGGGTGACGATCTCGTAGAGCGCCATCGTGATGTGGCCGCCGTCGAGCACCGGGATCGGGAGGAGGTTCAGGATCGCGAGGTTGATGTTCACCATGACGATGAAGCCGAGCGCGAGCCGGATGTCGACCCGGGCGTCGGCCGCGAGCTTCCCGAAGATGCCGACGGGTCCGCTCATGTCCTTGGGGGTGATGCCGGTCTCCTTGGAATGGAGGAGGGCGTTGACGACGTCCCACATCTGCTCGAGCACGCCGCCGACCTGTTCCATCGGCGTGGGGCCGGGGCGCTGTACCTGGAAGACCACGACCCGGCTCGGCGCCAGGGAGACGCCGATGCGTCCGACCTTCGCCTTGGGATCGAATCGGGGGGTTACCTGGATCTTGATGCGTTTGCCGTCCCGCAGCAGTTCGGCTTCAGAAGGTTTTTCAGCGCGGGAACCGATCAGTTCGACGAGCTGGGATTGTCCGACGACCGGGACGCCGGAGAACGAGACGAACTGGTCGCCGACCTTGAAACCGGACTGTTCCGCGGCCCCGCCGGCGACGAGTTCCTGGACCACGGGATGGTCCCTCGGATCGAGGTTCAGCAGCTTGAATCCGAAGGCCGGGTTGACCTCGGCCTTGAGCGTCACGGTGCGGCGTTCCTCACCGCGCTGGAATTGGACCGCGAGCCGGTTGGTACGGGCGAGCACCGTGAAGCGCTGCACATCCTGCCAGCTCCGGACCGCGCGGTCGTCCACCTTGAGGATCCGGTCCCCTTCGCGCACGCCCTGGGCCTGTTCGTCGGAGCCCGGTTCCACGTAGCCGACGATCGGGGGATTGACCGGCACCGGCAGTCCGATTTGCCAGACAAGCGACGCCACGAGGAAGGCGAAGACGACGTTCATGAACGGCCCGGCCAGAGAAACGAGGATCTTGGAGAACGGCGAGACCGGTGGGACGCGCGTGCCGGAATCGCCCTCGATCGCAGCCGAGGTGATCATCTGAGGCAGCTTCACGAAGCCGCCGGCCGGGATCCAACGGAGCGCCCATTCCACGCCCTGGCGATCGGTCCACGCCATGATCTTCGGGCCGAAGCCGATGGAGAACCCGAGCACCAGCAGGCCGCGGATCCGGGCCATCAGGTAGTGGCCGTACTCGTGCACGAAGATGGAGGCCCCGAAGAGGGACAGGACCACCACGGCGACATACAGCTTCTCGAGAATCTCTCCAATCATCCTTGGGACCAAGCTAGGCCGGACCGCGCCGGGAGGCAATGCGCCGGCGCTGCATCACGATCTTCGGCTTCTTTTCAAACACCTGTTTGACACCACGGGGAGGCGTGGTTAAACGGTTGTTTGAAACGTGCGTTCAAAACCCCCAAGCGAATCGGCCGGCACCCGGCCCGAACTGATGCGGGTCGCCGCGGAGGTGTTCGCGGACCAGGGGTACCGTTCGGCGACGATCCGGGACATCTGTCGTCGGGCGGGGACCAACGTCGCTTCGGTGAACTACCATTTCGGCGGGAAGGCGGGTCTCTACCGGGCCGTCGTCCAGTCCGGCGGGGCGTTCACCTCGGAGATGGCCGGACGGCTCGCGGCGTCGGGTGGGGCGGCCGAGGACCGGCTCCGGGCGTACGTGGAGGTCTTCCTGGCCCGCGTCCTGGCCGAGGGACCGTGTGCCGTTCACGGCCGGATCATGGCGCGCGAGATGATCGAGCCCACGGAGGCCTTGGACCAGTTGGTGGACGGTTTCATCCGGCCCGAGGCCGAGATGCTGTCGCTTGCGGTGGGGGAGATCGTGGGGAAGGACTTCAACCGGGAGGAGATCCGCCTCCTCTGCATGAGCGTCGCCGCCCAAGTCGTCTTCTACAAACACTGCCGTCCGGTGGTGGAACGCCTCTTTCCCGACTTCCGGCTCGATTCGGCCGCGGTTTCCGTCCTGGCGGAGAGCATCGCCGGCTTCTCCGTCGCCGGTCTCCGTGGTCTTAGGGCCGGGCGCTTGGCAGCCCAAGCGGCCAAGATGAAGGGGACTTCGGGAACGGCTACGGTCACCAGGTCCGCGGAACGTCGGATCGCGAAGGGAAGGAACTGAACCATGTACCTGCTCGCCCTAAAGATGCTGCTCGGAGACCGCGCGAAGTACATCATGCTCGTCGGCGGCCTGACCTTTTCGTCGCTGCTGATGACGCAGCAGAACGGCGTGTTCCAGGGCCTGCTTTCCTGGACCACCAGCCACATGCGCAACATGCGGGCCTCGATCTGGGTCGTGGAATCCCGGGTCGAACAGGTGAACGAGACCAAGGCGTTGCGGGACACCGACGTCAACCGGGTGCGCTCGGTGGACGGCGTCGACTTCGCTGTGCCGTTGTTCCAAGGGGTGATGAAGGCGCGCGCGGCCGACGGATCGGACAAGCAGGTGCAGTTGATCGGCCTGCATGGCGGAACGCTCTATGGACGGCCTGCCGTGATGGTGGATGGCGACATCTCGCAGCTCCGGGTGCCGAACACCGTGGTGGTCGATGAACTCGCGGCACAGCCGACGCGGCTGGGCGCAGGACTGGGGCGCAGCCTCAAGGTCGGCGACACCTTCGAGATCAACGACCGGGAGGCGCGGGTCGTCGGCGTCTGCAAGACCGAACGGCACTTCTTCGGCTATCCCTACGTCTTCACCAGCTACGATCAGGCCCTCCAGTATGCGCCCCGCCAGCGCAAGATGCTGTCCATGATCCTCGCCGAACCGAAGCCGGGCATCCCGGCCGAGGAGGTGGCCCGGAGGATCGCGGCGGAGACCGGCATGAAGGCCTACACGGTGCCCGAGTTCGAGCGTTCCACGGTCGCCTGGATCTGGCGCAACACGGGTATCCCGGCATCCTTCATGACCACCATCATCCTTGGGTTCATCGTTGGCGTGGCCGTCTCGGGGCAGACCTTCTACTCCTTCGTCCTCGAGAACCTGAAGAACCTCGGCGCCCTCAAGGCGATGGGCGCCGGCAACGGGCTGCTCGCGGGAATGCTGCTCTTCCAGGCCATCACCGTCGGGGTCATCGGCTATGGCCTCGGCCTCGGCCTGACGGCGCTGTTCGGATTGGCGGTCGCCCAGTCCGGCCAACCGCCGTTCAAGCTCGTGCCGCTCTACCTCGTCCAGACCTTCGGCGCCGTCCTCGTGATCTGCGTCCTCGCCGCGCTCTTCGGCATCCGCAAGGTCGCCCGTCTCGAACCCGCCATCGTCTTCCGCGGATGACCCCGACCGCTTCCCCTCATGCCGACGGCGCGGTCTGTGTCCGCGGCGTCATCAAGACCTTCGGCGTCGGCGACGCCCGGACCGTCGCGCTCAAGGGCATCGACTTCTCGGCCGCCGAGGGCGAGATGCATCTCGTCGTCGGCCCGTCGGGTTGCGGCAAGACCACGCTGCTCAGCGTGGTGGCCGGCACGCTGGACTGGGATGACGGCGACGTCTCGGTGTTCGGCACCCGCCTCGACGGCATGAGCAAAGGCGCGGTGACCCGGTTCCGGCGGTCGAACATCGGGTTCATCTTCCAGCAGTTCAACCTGATCCCGACCCTGACCCTGGTGGAGAACGTGTCGGTGCCTTTGCTTCTCAACGGAGCCGGCCGCCGGACGGCCGAGGAGAAGGCGGCCCAACTCCTGAAGCAGGTCGGCCTTGAGGGCCGTGAGAACAAGCGTCCCACCCAGCTTTCCGGCGGACAGCAACAGCGGGTGGCCATCGCCCGCGCACTGGTCCACGAGCCGCGCCTGCTGATCTGCGACGAGCCGACCAGCGCCCTCGACTCGGCGACGGGGCACCAGATCATGGACATCCTCTCCGGCGTCGCCCGTGCGCCCGGTCGCTGCGTGATCATCGTGACCCACGATCCGCGGACCTACCGTTACGCCGACCGCATCACCGAGATGGAGGACGGCCGGGTCACCCGGGTGCTCGATGGCGCCGCCTTGGGCGAGTTCGTTTCCATGACCCACTGAACCTTTCCGACAATGATCCTCTTCAAGCGTGTTTCCTTCTGGTTGGCGGTGCTCGGCGTTGTCGCCGCGGTGCGACTGGTGCGGCTCCAGGGCCAGCGTCCGCCCGATCCGGGACCGGTGTCGGCCCCGGCCCGGTCTCCGTATCCGTCGACGGTGGCGGCGACCGGCCTGATCGAGGCCGCCCGTGAGAACGTGCGCGTCGCCAGTCCGCGGTCGGGTCTGGTGATCGCGGTCAAGGTCCGCGCCGGTGACGCGGTGAAGAAGGGCGACCCACTATTCGAGCTGGATTCCCGCGAGGTCGTCGCACGGATATCGGCCCAGGAGGCGCAGGTGGCCTCCATCCGGGCTCAGGCGGAGGTGGACGAGGCGTTGGTGGAGGACTGGACGGACCAGCTGGCGCGGTTCACGCGGTTGGAGAAGGACCGTGTGGCGACGGAGGACGAGGTGAAGCGTCGCGGGTTCCAATTGGCCGCAGCCAAGGCCCGTGTGGCGGCCCAACACGCCGCCGAAGCCGTGGCCGCGGCGCAGCTCCATCAGGCGAAGACCGAACTGGGGCTGCTGACCGTCCGCGCTCCCCGGGACGGCCGGATGCTGCAGGTGAACATCCGCGAGGGCGAGTTCGCCACCGCGGGCGCCTCGGGCGAGACCCTGATGCTCCTCGGCGACACCGACACGCTCCAGGTCCGGGCGGAGGTGGACGAACAGAACGCGGTGCTTGTGGAACCGAACCGTCCGGCGGTGGCCTCGCTCAAGGGCCATCCGGAACTCCGCATGGACCTGCGCTTCGTGCGCTTCGAACCGTATGTCGTGCCGAAGCGCAGCCTGACCGGCGACAGCCTCGAGCGGGTCGACACCCGCGTCCTTCAGATCGTGTACGAGTTCGACCGCCCGAAGTTCCCCGTTTATGTCGGCCAGCAGGTTGACGTCTTCGTCGAGCGCGTCGCCCGGTCCGCCGCCAATCCCTGAACTTCCCAACCGTGATTCCCATGAAACCGAGAACCCGTCTGATTCTCCCGGCGCTGCTGATCGCCGTCCATGCCGCCGCGGCGCCGATGTGGCCCACCAACGCCCTGGGCTTGGGCGATTCCCTGTCGCTGGCCCTGAAGGGCAACGCCGCCCTTCTCAAGGGACGCCAGGAGATCCTGGAAGCGCATGGCTTGGCGATCCAGCAGTCGGCCGTCTCGCGTCCGCGGCTCGCCGCCACGGGGGCCTACCAGCAGATCGACGAGAACCGGATCGAGAAGGTGGCGTTCGCGCCGGGTGCTCCGGCGGTTTCGTTCCAGAACAACCAGAGCTGGAACGCGAATCTGGTGGTCACCCAGCCGATCCTCGCCGGCGGACGCCTGAGCTCCAGCCGTCGTTCGTCCGCGATCATCCGCGAATCCGCCCTCGCTTCCTACAAGGCCCTGGTGGCGAACACGCTTCTCGACGTCCGGATCGCCTACCAGGACATCCTGCTCGCCGCCGAGCAGATCCGCGTGCAGGAGGCTTCGATCCAGTTGCTCGACCGTGAACTGGCCGACACCCGGCGCCGATTCGAGGCCGGCACCGTTCCCCGTTTCAACGTTCTGCGGGCCGAGGTCGAGCTGGCGAACGCGCGTCCGCCGCTGATCCGTGCCCGCAACCAGCTCCGGAACTCCCGCAACAACCTCGCGAACCTCCTCGGCTTCGACGTGCCCAAGGAAGTCGGCGAGGACATCCCGCTCTCGGTGTCCGGGCGCCTGCAGGACGAACCGCTCGAGGTGGGTGTGTCCGCCGCCATCGTGCGTGCGCTGACGAACCGCCCGGAGATCGCTGCCGCCCGTGCCGGGGAGAAGCTCCGCCATGAGGAGTTCATCCAGGCCAAGTCCGACTACTATCCGACCCTCGCCGGAACGGCCGGGTACGGCGGGCAGAGCCGCAACTTCGTCCGGGACCTAACCCAGGACCTGAACGGCTGGACGGTGGGCGGACAGATGACGTGGAACATCTTCGACTTCGGGGAGACGAAGGGGCGGGTCCAGGCCGCGAAGAGCCGCGAGGAGAAGTCCCGCATCGAGATCGAGGACATCCAGCGTCGCATCGAGCTGGAGGTCCGGACGGCGCATTCCGGTTGGTCCGAGGCGCGTGAGGTCCTGCTC
>CAMASJ010000169.1 GCA_945860685.1 Akkermansia muciniphila | reverse complement strand
CATCGTGCTTTCCGATTTCCGCACGCTGAACGGCAACATCCGGCGGACGGTGCATGCCTTCGACACCGGCGGCCTGCAGCTGCCGCAGGCTCCGTACTCGGGCGGCGTGACCGGCGTGGGACCGCTGCTCGGCGACACCGCGGTGGCGTTGCCCGACGAGGTCCTGCCGGGCGAGGTCCGAGGCGCCCGGGTGATCGACGCCTGGCTCTACAATCTCCGTCTCGGCCCGCAGCTGTACCGCGAACTGGGCGGGCGTTGGGCCGTGAGCGCCGGAGCCGCTGCCGCGATGGGCATCGTGGTCGGCGACTACCGCTTCGACGAGACGGTCTGGGTCAACGGCGTCGCCGGCGCGAACAACCTCGGCGCCATCGGGCAAACCGACGTCAACGCCGGCGCCTACGCCAACGCGATGCTGTTGTGGCACACCAACCCCGACGCGGACTTCTACGTGGGCGTGCAGTGGATGACGCTCGGGAAGACGCGATTCGCCGAAGGCAACCGCGAGGGACTGCTGCGAATGGAAAACGGGTTCCAGGTCGTCACCGGCATCCGCTGGCCGTTCTAGGATTCGCGATTCCTGATCTCCGGTAGCCGCGGCCGCCAGGCTGCGGACGATCGACTTCCATTCGGGTGTTCTCCCACCTTGGATCGAAACCCTCCTGGACGTCTGCCACAGAGGCACGGAGGACACTGAGGAATGTCCGTGGTCCGTGGCCAGTGGTCCGTTGGATGGGTCGCGCGAGCGTCGTGGAGTGCGCGAGTCCGCTCGCGCTTTTCCCCGCATCGCAGGACGGTCTCCGCCCCATCGAGTCCCCGCCTCGTTGATCAGTTCGGCTTCGAGCCGCCCAGGGCCCCGCGCTGGCGCAGCATGGCTTCCATGACCTTGTCCATCGCATGCTCGGCCAGCGGCTTGGAGACATCATCCAGCCGGGCGTTCGCCGCGCGCAGGGCCACCGGGTCGCCGGTCTTCGTCCGCGGTTCCTCTCCGGACAACACGGCTTCGACCGCTTCCAGGACTTCGTGCAGTTGCTTCCGGTACTCGTCGTCCAGGTCGGCGTCGTACTCGGCCATCGTTTTGCGCGTCGCCGTCAGCGTCTCGCCAGCCCGGATCTTCGCCTCGATCCATTGCCGCGCCTTCAGGTCGTCGAACGCGTGCTCGACCGACTCCTCCACCATGCGCTGGACGTCCTCGTCCGCCACGTCCACCGCGGAGCGCATCTGGACCACCTTCTGGTGGCCGGTCTTCACGTCGCGGGCGAGCACGTGGAGGATGCCGTTGGCGTCGATCTCGAACTGCACCCCCACGCGCGGCACGCCCTTGGGCGCCCGTTCGAACTCCAGGAGGAAGTCGCCGAGGCTCCAGTTGTCCTTCGCCCGCTCGCGTTCGCCCTGCAGGACGTGGATCCGCATGTTGGGCTGGTTGTCCACGGCGGTGGTGAACATCTCGCCGGCCTTCACCGGGATGGTGGTGTTGCGCGGGATGATCACGTTCATCAGTCCGCCGAAGGTCTCGAGTCCCAGCGACAGCGGCGTGACGTCGAGCAGCAGGAGGTTCTTGAACCCGCCGCGGAGGATCTCCGCCTGGATGGCCGCCCCGAGGGCCACGGCCTCGTCGGGGTTCTGCGACGTGTTGAGCTGCGGCCCCTTCGTGCGGTGGAACTCCTCCCCGAGCCGCAGGTCGCCGCGCTGCTCCGAGAACTCCGCGCAGCCGAACCACTCGGCCACCAGCCGGCGCACCAGCGGCATGCGGGTCTGTCCGCCCACGAGGATGACCTGGTCGAGGTCCTTCGCCTCGAGCTTCGCGTCGGCGAGCGAACGCAGGCAGTGGACGCGGGTGCGTTCGACGATCGAGCGGGTGAGTTCCTCCAGCTTCGTCCGCGAGAGCCGCAGCTCGAAGCTGAACGAGGCGGTGAGGAACGGGAGCTGGACCGCGACCTCCTCCTCGGTGCTGAGGCGGATCTTGGCGTTCTCGGCGGCCTCGCGGATGCGGGCCACGAGCGGCTGGTCGGCGGGACCCGCCTTCGAAAGGTCCGGGCCGCCGGCCTTGGCGATCTCGCCCACGAGGAACGTGGTCAGCGCCCGGTCGAGGTCGTCGCCACCGAGCCGGGTGTTGCCGTTGGTGGAAAGGACCTGGAAGACGCCGTTGTTCAGCTCCAGCACCGAGAGGTCGAACGTGCCGCCGCCGAGGTCGTACACGGCGACCTTCGAGCGCTCCTTGAGCTTGTCGAGGCCGTAGGCGAGGGCGGCCGCGGTGGGTTCGTTGACGATGCGTTCGACGGTGAACCCGGCCAGCTCGCCGGCGCGGATCGTGGCGTTGCGTTGGGCGTCGTTGAAGTAGGCCGGCACGGTGATGACCGCCCGGGTCACGGTCTCGCCGAGCGACGCCTCGGCGTCGGCCTTGAGCTTCCTCAGGACCTCCGCAGCGATCTCCTCCGGGGACCAGTCCCGGCCGTGAATGGGGAAGGCGGCCTGGCCGTTGCCGTCGGCGCGGACCGGGTAGGTGACGACCATCTCCTCCCGGGCGATGTCGACCCCCCGGCGGCCCATGAAGCGCTTGGCCGAGTACACGGTGTGTTCGGGTCGGACCGCGCGCACGCGATTCGCCGGGTGTCCGATGACCGGGGGCGCACCTGCGGCCGGGAAGTGGACGACGGACGGCGTCAGCCGCTGTCCGTCGGGATCGGCGATCACGTACGGGATGCCGCTGTCCACGATCGCGACCAGCGAGTTGGTGGTTCCCAGGTCGATGCCGACAATCTTGCTCATTGCGTCCGCGGAGTATGCCCCAGGCAGGCCCAAAGCCAAGGGGAGGGGTGGAGTCAAGCAAGCCCCTGAGGGACGAAGGAGAGGCGAGGACCTCAGCCATGGCGGCTGCGGCTACCTGTGTAGCCGTGCCCACCAGGGCACGGACTGGAGTTCATGAGATTGGATTGGGAAAGCGGGGACCGCGGCCATGGCGGCCGTGGCTACCTGGGAGGGGCCATACCGGGATTCTGCTGCTTGTCGGCGGCGGCAGGCCTTTCCAGACTCGGCTCCCAGCCGACATGATACGTCTCGTCCTTCCGATCCTTCTCGCGACGGCGCTGCTCCCGGTCCTGCGCGCCCAGCAGCGCGGCATGGCGGCGGAGCCCTTGGACGACGTGGTCCGCGGAACCAACGCCATCTCCGCGGGCGGATCCGCCGGCCTGTTCGTCGGCGTCGGCGCCTTCGACGCCGGCTCCAACCTCGGCTCGCTGAAGTACGCCCCCGACGACGCCGTGGCGTTGGCCCACCTCTTCACCCTCGAGCTGAAGCTGGTCCCCGTCGACCGGGCACGGGTGGCGATCTCCGGGACGCCCCGTTCCCAGCGTGGGAACAAACAGCTGGCGGCGCTGAAGGCGGCGGGTGTGCGGTTCGTGGGCGCCGACAAGAACGCCCTGCTCGGCGCGCTGCGCCAGATCAAGGCCGAAGCCTCGCAGGAGGACGGCCTGATCGTGGTCTCCGTGGCGACGCACGGATTCGAAGACGGCGGCGGCCAGTACCTGATGCCGTCGAATGGCCTGCGCGAGGAGGCGGCCACCACGGGCATCCCGTTGAACCTGGTGAAGCAGCGTCTGCAGGAAGCCTCGGCCCGGAAGCGCATCCTCCTGCTCGACGCCTGCCGCGAGGCGGTCGAGGGCGGCACCCGCGGGGCGGAGACCGCGACCGCGGGACTGCAGGAGAGCTTCCGAAAGGCCGAGGGCTTCGCGGTGCTCGGCTCGTGCAGCGCCAAGCAGCTGAGCTGGGAATCCGACGAGCTGCAGCAGGGCGTGTTCACCCACCATTTCGTCCAGGCGCTGAAGGGAGGCGTCGGCGGGAGTCCGTCGGACGGCCTGATCCGGCTGGGCGACGTCGCGCAGTGGGTCGCGGTGGAGACCGCGAAGTGGGCGAGGGTGAACCGGAACGTGGCCCAGGAGCCGTGGACCGAGGGGGAGATCGCGCGACAGATCCCGTTGGCGGTGGATCCGCGGACGGCCCGGCGCCTCGCCGAAGCCCGCGTCGCCGCCGAGGCCGAGGCCCAGAAGATCCGCGAGCAGGCCGCCACGAACGAGAAACGGCGCAAGGACGCGCTCAAGCTCGCCCGCAACGCCCAGGCGGATCACGACGCCACGTTTTCCAAGGAGACCCTGGATTCGGTGGAGAAGGCGCTGGCGGCGTCCAAAGCCGGTTCCGTCGAGGAGTTGGTGCGACGGTTGGAACGGCACTTCCGAAAGCCCGTGGTCGAGACCGACGACGTGGTCGACTTCCTCAACTGGTGGCGCGACCAGCAGCAGTCCGAGCGGACGTCGGCGATCCTGGACTCCCTGTTGATCCGCCGGGACCGCGTCGCACGGCCGGAACCGGTCCCGGCCGTGACCAATCCGGTGGCGCCGGCGCCGCGGCCCCAGGAGCCGGCGCCGCGGCGGGAGGCGGCCCCGGAGGCCGTGGACAGGCCGGCTGAGGAGGCGGAATCCCCGGCGCCCGGTTCGCTTGCCCAGAGGCTCCAGCTGAGTCCGACCCGGGACAGCCCGTACGAGAACTCCCTGAGGATGCGCTTCGTGCCGGTGGCGGGAACCAAGGCCTGGTTCAGCGTGTGGGAGACGCGGGTTCGCGATTACGCCGCCTTCGCCGCCGCGAATCCCGGCACCGATGCGGCGTGGAAGAATCCGGTGTCCAACGGACTGGCCGTGACCCCGACCAACACCTGCCCGGTGACCTTCGTGAACTGGGAAGACGCGCGGTTGTTCTGCGTATGGCTCACGCGGAAGGAACATTCCGAGGAGCGGATCCCGAAGACCGCCGGCTACCGCCTCCCCACGGACGCCGAATGGAGCCGGGCGGTGGGACTGAAGGAGAACATGGCCTGGTCGCCCTCCGACCTCGACGGCAAGACCAAGAACGTCTGGCCCTTCGGCTCCACTTGGCCGCCGGCTTCCCCGGTGGGGAACTACGCGGACCGCGCCACCGGCGAGGCCTTCCGCAATCTCGATTGGGAGTCGATACCTGGATACGACGACGGCTTCGCCACCACGTCCCCGGTCGGCCGATTCCCGGCCAACGCCGCGGGCCTGCAGGATCTCGGCGGCAACGTCCTGGAATGGGTGGAGGACCTGTACAAGGAAAAGGACACCACCCGGGTGCGCCGGGGTGGGGCGTGGTATCAGTCCAAGCCGGACTCCCTTTGGTCCTCGTGTCGTCACCGCGAGCGTCCGACAGAGCGCGACGCCTACACCGGGTTCCGGGTGGTGCTGGAAGGCGTCGACACCGGGAAGTGAGGTGCAGTGGCACGTGCACGGTGTAGGAGACGAGGTGACGAGTCTCTGGCCTTGCCCGGCGCCTTCCCCGGTCGTACGTCGTGGCCTGGGAGGCGTGAGACTCCTGACGTCGTTCCTACAGGTGCACGGGTTGGAAACGAGGTGACGAGTCTCTGGCCTAACCCAGGTGCCCTCTCCGGTCGCACGTCGTGGCTTGGGGGCGTGAGACTCCTGGCGTCGTCTCCTACGTGTGCACGGTCCCGCTCTCCTTTCCGAGTTTCCGCGTGACAACCGAGGGCGGTTTCCCGGCTCATTTTCCAAGTGAGATCCAAGGTGCTTGCGTTCGCTCTCGCGGTTTCCCCTGTCGCGTGGTTCGGCTCCGGGTGCCAGGCGCCGGCCTCGCCTGCGGCCTCCATCGACGTCGACCGCGGGGATTGGGAGGCCGACATCGCCAAGATCCGGAACACGTCTTCCTTCTACGTCCGACAGGTCCGCGACCGCATCCCCACCACCGATCCGGCCCGCGCGGCGTTGGAGAAGAAATACGGCGAGGCGGAGACCGCGGTGAACCTCTGGATCCTCGACGTCCAGGATTCCATCCGATCCGGACGCAAGCCCGACGCCTCGGGAGTGTACCAGCGCCGGGAGCTCGCCGCGAACGAGGCGTACAGCCGGTTCATCACCTCCGCCGAGTCCGTCCTGGACCTGGAGAACAAGCCCAAGCTCTTCCCGCTCGCCGCCATGGCGCCCGGGCTCGTGGACCTCATCTGGAAGAAGCTCACGGACGCCCATGACCGGCGCACGCAGGAGATCCAGAAGATGCGCAACGAGTACGCCGCGCGCCTCGACGCCTACAAGCTCCCCGCCTTCGGCAAGGTGGAGTGACCGCGGCCCCGTCCTGCCCATTCCCGTTTCCGATCTTCCCGTGATGAACGTCTTCCTGCGTCCGCTGTGCCTCGGGCTCCTCTCCGCGATGGCCGCGGCCCTTCCCGTGTCGGCCGCCGTCCATGCGCTGGTGGTGGGCGTGAACGACTACGGCAGCCCCGATTCCAACCTGAGTTCCTGCGTGGCGGACGCGAAGGCCTTCGCCCAGTTCCTGCAGAAGGGATTCGGCGTGCCCGCCTCGAACATCCGGGTGCTGCTGGACCGCGAGGCCGGGTCGGACGCGATCGAGGCGGCTTTCCGCGAGACCCTGATCCGCGGCGTGGCTCCGGACGACCAGGTCGTCTTCTACTTCAGCGGCCATGGGGCGTTGACGCCGAACCTGACCACCGTCACGGCCCGCCGGGTGGACAAGGCGCTGGTGCCCGCCCGGCTGCCCAAGCCACCGCTCGCCTGGGAACAGCTCCTGCCGCAGTCGCGCATCGACGGATGGCTCGCCGAATCGCCGGCCCGGCGTCAGGTGGTGGTGCTCGACTGTTGCCATTCCGGCGCGTTGACCCGCTCGCTCGGCGGCAACCCGGATTTCCGTCCGAAGGTCCTGGACCTCGGCTTTGCCGCCTCGGAAGCGGCCCTGATTCCCGGCGTCGGAGAACAGGCCTTTTCCAAGCAGGCGGGCGGGAAGACCCTGCTCTGGCTGGGCGCCTGCGAGTCGAAGCAGGTCTCCTATACCGGACGTCCCTACAGCCTCTTCACCGGTAAGCTGCTGAAGGCGCTGCAGGGTTCCCCGGGGACGCCCGTCCGCGATGTCTTCGCCTCGGTCGCCGCGCAGGTGGTCGAAGCCTCGAAGGGTCTGCCCCAGGGCGCCCAGAATCCGCAGTCCGAAGGTGCCACCGAACAGCCGCTGTTGCTGGGCGCGTTGCCGGCATCGGGATCGGCTCCCGCCGCCGCGGTTCCTCCGGCCTCTGCGGCGAACACCAATCGGAACACTTCGATCTTCGATTCCCTGAGCCTTGCGAACCGGACGAACGCCCCGGGCGGGGCGACGGTGACGTTGGATTCCCTCCGGATCGCCCCGAATCGGATTCCGCCGGCCCCGAATCCGTTCCAGGTGAAGGCCCGACTCGACCGGTCGGTGTACGTCACCAACGAGTTGCCGGTGTTGACCATCGAGTCGAGCGAGGACGCCTTCGTGCGGGTGTTCATCGTCGCGGCCGACGCCACTCAGACGCAGATCTTCCCGAACCGTTGGCAGCCGGACAACCGGGTCCGGAAGGGCGAGCCGTTCCGGATCCCGGGCGCGGCGGAGAACCGCTGGCGGCTGCGGATCACCGAGCCGTTCGGAACCGAGATCGTGATGGTCCAGGCGCGCCGGGAGCAGTTCGTCGACCTGGCCAAGGGGGTGGAGTACACGGGGCTTTTCCAGGATCTCGGCACCGAGTCTCCGGCCCAGTCCCGGGCCCGGGGCATGAAGGCGGAGGAGATCGCCCCCGTGGCCCCGCCGCAGGCCTCCCCGACCGCCGTCCCCGCCGTCGTCCCGACGGGCCGGGCCGAGGCCGTCGTTTCCTACCAGGTCGTGGCCTCTAGGCCGTAGCCCTGCCTTCCAAGGCACGGATTGGAAGCGGATCAGGTCGGAATGCCGGAATCCGGACCGCAGCCAAGGCGGCTGCGGCTACCGGGGTAGCCGTGCCTGCCAAGGCACGGATAGCCTCGGATCGAGGTGATCTCTCCAATGCCATGGTGAGCGCCTCTTGCCGGTGGTCTGGAACCGTATCGCGAGGGCTCTTTGGGTCGCATCCCATGGCCGAATCCTCTCCGCTTCCTCCTCGCCGAGGGAATCTCCCACGGCTACCGGCACATTTCTACCGTGGGCGCAGTTCCGTCTTCTGGACCTTCACGCTGACGGATCGGGCCACGGGTTGGCTGACGCCGGAATTCCTTCGGTTCTTCCGGGAGCAGCTGCTGCATGTGCTTCACCGGCAACCTTGCCTTTGCCCGGTCTACTGTCTGATGCCGGATCACCTGCATCTGGTCCTGGTCGGACTCGCAGCCAGGACGCAGCAGTTGACGGCGATCCAGTATCTCCGGGGACGCTTGGGCAGTCGGTTGGCGCCACTCCGTTTCCAGTCACAGGCCCACGACCAGGTGCTTCGGCCGGACGAGAGGTTTCCCGAGCGGTTCTCCGCGATCTGCGGATACATCCGGGACAACCCGGTTCGCAAGGGGTGGATCGGTGAGTGGTCGGAGTGGCCGTACACCGATTCGTTGGCTTTGGGGTATGGGGACCTGGATTCTCGGGCACCGGACTTCTGGCTGCGCTACTTCCGTGTCTTGGAAACGGAGGTGGAGCGGTACGAGCGTCTGGAGGCTCCGAAGCGGGAATGGATCGAGCCAGGAACCGCAGGGTATCTTCGTTGAGGGGGAAAAGCTGGGACCGCAGCCATGGCGGCCGCGGCTACTTGGGTAGCCGTGCCCGCCAAGGCACGGTCTGGGGTTGATGAAGTTGATTTGGGTGAGCGGGGACCGCAGCCATGGTGGCCGCGGCTACGTGGGTAGCCATGCCCACCAGGGCACGGACTGGAGCTGATGAAGTTGAATTGGGGGAGGCGGGGACCGCGGCCATGGCGGCCGCGGCTACGGGGCTAGCGGCGGCCGCTGATCAGGAAGATCAGGCCGAGGAGCAGCAGTCCTCCCACGACGGTGAAGAAGATCTTCCAGAAGCTGTACGGCCGTTCGCCGGCGATCTGGCCGGTGTAGCCGTTGATCGCCACCTGGTAGCTCTTGCCATGGTAGTCGTAGGTGAGCAGCCAGACCGGAGCGAGGATGTGCTTGAAGGTCTGCCGGCTCCAGTGGGCGTCCACGTTGAGGTTGCGGTGGGTGTCGCCGGGGACCTCGCGGGCGCACATCCCGTGCAACTCGCCTTCCATCCGTTCCCGGGCTGCGCCGGCCGCGGTGACGAGGTCGATCTGGTACCGCTCGACCACCCAACCGGCGAGGAACCCGGAGTCGTAGGGCACGAGTTCCTTCGTGGGAAAGGGCTCCACCTTCCGCAGCAGCTTCGGCTTCACGCCCTTCGAGGCCGGCACGAGTTCGTCGTCGAAGAAGTGGGAGAGGCTCCCCGAACTCCATTCCCAACGGGTGTGGCGCACCTGACAGGTCTTCTGCTGGCCGTTGGAATCGGCGTAGCTCTCCGTGGTGTAGTAGTGGTAGCCGCTCTCCGCCGTCCAATGGGCGTCGGCCTGCGCGTCGAAGGTCCAGTAGGGCAGGTACACGCCATGGACGGTGTCGGTCAGCGCCTTGGTCCCCAGGGCCGACGGGGCGAACCAACGGCTCGCGTACCAGTCGCGGATGCGGTCGCGGACGTCCGTCTCGCTGATGCGGATCGGCAGCAGGCTTTCGGGTCGGAAGGCGGCCTTGATCTCCTCGTAGGGGACCAGGGCGGCGGAGCCGCAGAAGTCGCAGCGGCGTCCCGCGTGCGCCGCGTCGAACACGGAAATGGCATCGCAACTCTGGCAACGGACCGAGGTGGTGGAGGTGTCCCAGCCGCGGGCGGAATCGGGAACGGCACGGAGGGCGGTGACGAGGTCGTGTTCGCGGATGAGGGTTCCGCCGTCGGGTGCGGCCTCCAGCTTCGCCGGGGATGCGGTGCCGCAGTAGGCGCAGACGAGGGCCTGTCGGGTGGGATTCCACGTGGCCTCGGCGCCGCAGGAAGGGCAGTGGAACTTCGCCTGGGCGAGGGCTCCGGCTTCGGGGATGGGAGGCGGTTTCATCGACGTCCGTTGTGCGGCCTCATTCCGCGGGGCGCACCGGGTACGGGCAATCGGAATTCCCCCGGCCGGATTCGATCCGGACCTGTCCGATGTCAGCGGGCGGGATTGGAGGCGAGCCAGGCGCGGATCGCAGGCCCCTGGGGATGGGCGGGCTCGATCGCCAGCACCGCCTCATAGTGGCGTCCGGCGCGAG
>CAMASJ010000168.1 GCA_945860685.1 Akkermansia muciniphila | reverse complement strand
GAGATCCTCGGCGCGACCGAGAACAACCTGAGGAACGTGGACGTCCGCATCCCGCTGGGGACCATGACCTGCGTCACCGGGGTCAGCGGCAGCGGCAAGTCCACGCTGGTGGACGACATCCTTCGCCGCGCCGTGTTCCGTCAGTGGTACGGCTCCAAGGAACGGCCCGGCGCCCATCGCGAGATCCGCAACCTGGAGCTCCTGGAGAAGTGCGTCGTCGTCGACCAGACCCCGATCGGCCGCACACCCCGTTCCAATCCGGCCACCTACACCGGCATGTTCAACGAGATCCGCGACCTCTTCTCGTCCGTGCCGGCGGCCCGGGTGCGCGGCTACGACGCCGGACGCTTCAGCTTCAACGTGAAGGGCGGACGCTGTGAGAAGTGCGAGGGCGACGGCGTGCTGAAGATCGAGATGCACTTCCTGCCGCCGGTCTACGTCACCTGCGAGGCCTGCACCGGGAAGCGGTACAACCGGGAGACGCTCGAGATCACCTACAAGGGACTCAACATCGCCGACGTCCTCCAGCTGACCGTCGACGAGGCGGTGAACTTCTTCCGCGCGGTTCCCAAGCTGCATGCCCCCTGCCTGACGCTCGCCGAGGTCGGCCTCGGGTACCTGCGGCTGGGCCAGTCGGCGACGACGCTCTCCGGCGGCGAGGCCCAGCGCCTGAAACTGGCCGCGGAACTGTCCCGTCGTCAGAGCGGACGCGTCCTGTACCTCCTCGACGAGCCGACGACCGGCCTGCATTTCGCCGACGTGGCGAAGCTGCTCGAGGTCCTCTTCAAGCTGCGCAGCTCCGGCAACACCCTGGTCGTCATCGAGCACAACCTCGACGTCATCAAGGTGGCCGACTGGGTCATCGACCTGGGTCCCGAGGGCGGCGCCGGTGGCGGACGCATCCTCGCCGAGGGCCCGCCCGAGGTGGTCGCCGCGACTCCGGCCAGCCACACGGGACGGTTCCTCAAGCGGTTGCTGGCATCCGCGCCCGTCTCAAGCCGTTGACGCGCGACCGGTTCACCCCAACTTGCGCCCATGCTGCGTCTCGAAGACCTCGCCGAACTGGCCACCACCCATGCGGAATCGTTGAAGGCCCGGGTCGCCTCCTTCGATCTGCGCGGCCGCCGTTTCGACGGCAACGCGCGTCCCGAACTGATGGGCGTGATCAACCTCTCGGCCGACTCGTGGTACCGCGAAAGCGTCGTGCTCACGGCCGACGCGGCGATCCGGCGCGGAAGGGTCCTCGCCGCCCAAGGCGCCGCGCTGCTGGACATCGGCGCCGAATCCACGTTGGCCCATGCGGCCCGGGTCGATGACGCCGCCCAGAACTCCAAGTTGCTCCCGGTGGTGCGCCAATTGGCCTCCGAAGGACATCTGGTCTCGGTGGAGACCTACCATCCGACCGTCACCCGCGCCTGCCTGGAGGCCGGGGCCGCGGTCCTGAACCTCACCGGCAACGACCGGAGCGACGAGATGTTCCGGATGGTGGCCGACCACGACGCCGCGGTGATCCTGTGCCACGTCCAGGGCGACAACGTCCGACAGGTCGGCGACCTCGACCTGGGTGCGGATCCCGCCGCGAGCCTGCACGACCACTTCGCGCGACAGATCGAAGCGGCCCAGCGGAACGGCGTGACCAAGCTCTGGATCGATCCGGGTCTCGGGTTCTACTACCGGAACCTCGGGGACTCCGCGACGCGCATCCGCCACCAGATGCGGGTCTTCCTGAACACGTTCCGTCTCCGGACGCTGGGCTTCCCGACGTGCCACGCGTTGCCGCACGCCTTCGAGTGCTTCGAGGACGAGGTCCGCAGCGCCGAACCCTTCTTCGCCGTGCTGGCCACGCTGGGACGCACGGACCTGCTCCGCACCCACGAGGTCCCACGGACCCGCGCGGTGCTCGGGACCCTCGGCGTCTGGTAGGGCCTCCCACGCTCACGGGCGTCGGCCGCCGGTTGGTCGGGTCACGCCGGACCGGCACGATCGGTGCCCATGAACCCGAACGAGGACCCGACGTTCCGCACGCGTGCCAGCCTTCTCCAACGTCTTCAGGACAACGGCGACGACCGGTCGTGGCGGGAGTTCTTCGAGCGATACTGGCGTCTCATCTTCTCCTTCGCCCGTCGGGCCGGGTTGTCGGAGGCGGATGCCGAGGACGTCGTCCAGGAGGTGATGATCTCGCTCGCGCGGAACGTGAAGGAGTTCCGGTATGAACCGGGGCGCGGCTCGTTCAAGTCGTGGTTGCTGGTGGTGACCAAGAACCGGATCATCGACGTCCGCCGCCGGCAGGCGCGTTGGTCCGAACGGTTTGAGGCCATGGCCGAATCGCCGACGCGGACCGGCGAGCAGGAGGACCACTGCGATCCGAACCCGTCGCCGTTGGACCGGGTGTGGCTCGAGGAGTGGGAGTCGCACCTGCTCCAGAGCGCGCTGGCAGCCGTCCGCGGGCAGGTCGCCGAGAAGCAGTACCTGATGTACGAGATGCATGTGCTCCAGGAAGTCCCGCTTGCGCGGGTCGCGGCGAACCTCCAGACCTCCGCCATGAGCGTCTATCTCGCCAAGCATCGCGTGGGCAAACGCCTGCGCGTGGAACTGGAGAAGGCCCGCGAGAGACTCGACCCACGGTGAACCCTCACGACCCCTTCTCACGTCCCGCGCCGGCGATCCCGGACCACCGGCTCGTCCGCATCGTCGGACGCGGCAGCTACGGCGAGGTCTGGCTGGCCTTCAACATCATGGGCACGCCCAGGGCCGTGAAGATCGTGCGCCGCGACGCCTTCGAGACGCCCGTCCCCTACGAGCGCGAATTCGCCGGCATCCGTCGGTACGAGCCGATCTCCCGCACCTCGGGCGGGCTTGTCCAGGTCCTCCACGTGGGGCGGGACGACGAGGCGGGATTCTTCTACTACGTGATGGAACTCGCGGATCCGGTGGATCCCGCCGTCGACGCGCAGGCGGGTTCCGACGGGTATTCGCGGGACTACGAGCCCCGCACCCTCCGGTCCGACCTGAGGCGCGCCGGGCGGCTTCCCGTCGCGGACTGCGTCGAAGCCGGTCTGGCGATCGCCGAGGGCCTGAGCCGGCTGCATGGGGCCGGCCTCGTCCACCGGGACGTCAAACCCTCCAACATCATCTTCGTCAACGGCCGCGCCCGCCTCGCCGACATCGGTCTTGTGGGCGAGGCGCGGGAAGGTTCCACGCTGGTGGGCACCACCGGCTACATCCCACCCGAGGGACCGGGAAGCCCGCGTGGAGACCTCTTCGCGTTGGGCAAGGTGCTGTACGAGGCCGCCACCGGGAACGAACTGTCCCGATTCCCCGCTTCGCCGCCCGACTGGACCGCCCCGGGCCATGAGGCCCAGTGGGAACTGCTGGAGATCATCCTCCAGCTCTGCTCGAACGACCCGGCACGCCGGCACGCCGACGCCGCGATCCTGGCCTCCGAGCTGGCCCTGCTCCGCGGCGGGCAGTCGGTCCGTCGTCTCCGGAACCTCGAGCGCCGCATGAAGACCGCCCGCCGTGCCGCGGCCGCCGGAGTCGTGATGCTCGGGATCGTCGCGGTGGCGCTCACCGTCGTCCGTTCCCAGGAACGGCAGGCCCGCGAGAACCTGCGGCGTTCCGAGGAGGACCGTTTCGGCCTGCTGCTCGCCCAATCCCAAGCCACCCGCTTCTCCTCGCTGCCCGACCGCCGCAAGTCCGCCTTGGACGTCCTCCAACGCGCCGCGGCGCTGAGGCCGGGCTCCCCGGAACTCCGCGACGAGGCCATCGCCGCCCTCATGATCCCGGCGCTTCGCACCGTCCGCACTTGGGAACACACGCCCGGCGGCGGACACAGCCGCGGGATCTTCGACGACTCCGTGACGCTCTTCGCCCAGGCCCGCACGGACGGCTCGATCGAGGTCGTCCGGACCCTCGACGGCAGCCGCCTCCGCCGGCTCGACCCGCCGGCTCCCGGGCTCGGCCTGAACTATGTCGACCCCTTCAGCGGCGACGCCCGGTGGCTGCTCGCGCGGGACGCCTCGAACGCGATGCACGTCCTGCCGGTATCCGGCGGACCGCCGGTCGTCAGCGTGCGACTCGACCCGGTGTGGATGGCCCGGGACTTCACGCGGGACGGACGCTGGCTGGCGGTGGGCCGCAACGACCGGTCCGGGGAACTGATCCCGCTGGGGCATGAGGCCCCCCGTCGGCGCATCCCCATCGGCCTGATGATGGACGGCTTCGTGGCAAGCCCGGACGGACGCTGGATCGCCGCCCACGACTCCGACACCAACCAGGTGGCCCTGGTCGACCTGCGGACCGACTCCGTCGCCCACCGGATCCTCCTTCCGCCGGCGGAACAGGCCCGGCACGTGATGTGGAACGCGGACGCCTCGCTGCTCGCGGTGGCTTCCGACTTCCAGACCTACATCTGGAAGGTCGCGGAACCCGACCGTCCATTGAGGGTTCTCGCCCGGCACGAACGGGTCATGTACGGCGTGGCCTTCTCCCCGGACAGCGCGTGGCTGCTCACCGCCGCCCGGGACCGTCAGGCGCGCATCTGGAACTGGTCCACCGGCACCCTGCTCGCCGAACACCGCGGTTGGGGCGTGGGCATCCTCTGGTCGCGGGACGGGCGTTGGATCGGCTGGCGCAACCCGGAACGTTTCGAGCTGCTCGAGTTCATCCCGCCGACCGGATGGACCGTCTGCCACGAACCGCCGCCGCCCATCGACACTGACGACAACATTGGTCCCGCAGCCGCAGCCTTCTCCCCGGACGGGCAATGGATCGCCACCGCGTCCTTCGACGCCATCCGGCTCCACGCGGTCCGCGGTGGGATGCCGGTGCTCGAATGGCCCGCCCCGGCTGGCCAGGCCATCTCGTGGACCGAGAACGGCCAGGGGCTCTGGGCCATCGCCGGCGAGCGGCGATTGGAACTCGGCTTACAGCTCTCCCCCGACGGAAGCCGCTGGAACGCCAGCATCGTCCGCTCGGACCCGCTCCCACACCCAGGCCAGGCGCAGATCGGCGCCGACGGCCGCTGCTGGATCGTTTCCACCAACGGCGCCGCCTTCAGCCGACCCGGCCAACCCTGGACCGCCATCGATGGCGTCCTGGAATTCCCGTTCCTCTCGCCCGATGGGCACTGGGCCGCAGGCACCGACGCGGCCGACCTGCCGGTCTGGATGGCGGAATCGGAATGGGACGATTTCCCGGTGCCGTCCGACTTCCCCTCGGATGAAACAGCCCTCGGCATCCCCGGCGACATCGTCGTCATTCCGGAGCTCCGGCTCGTCGTTCGGGCCTACGGCCACGGGGTTGTGGGGTGGGACATGGACTCCGGAGCGGTGCGCTGGCAGAGGCTGCTCGATGCCGACGGCACCTTCGGGAACCTCACCCGGTCGCCTGATGGCGGCACCCTCGCCGTCACGTTGGGTTCCCGCGAGGTCCTGCTGTTGTCCACCGGAGAGGGTTCGATCAGTGCGCGCATCCGGCCACCCGAGCTTCAGCGCGTCACCAGCCTGGTCTTCTCACCCGACGGCCGGAGTCTGGCCGCGACCTGCGCGGGTCACGTCACCTACGTCTGGAACCTGACCGCGCTGAAGGTCGCCGTCTCGCAGTTGGGAATCCGTTGGTGATCCCGAAGCACGCCGGCGGGTGAGGACCCTTCACCGGAAGAACTGCAGCACGGCCTCCAACCCGCAGAACCGGATCGAATGGGTGGCCTGCCGCCGCACCACCGGTTTTGCACGGAAGGCGATGCCGACTCCCGCCGCCGCCATCATCGCCAGGTCGTTGGCACCGTCGCCAATGGCGATGGCCTGCCGTGGCTCCACCCCCAGCTCCGCGCACATCCGGCGCAGCTCGGTCGCCTTGCGTTCGGCGTCCACGATCTCGCCCAGCACACGCCCGGTGAGACGCCCGCCCTCGATCTCGAGCACGTTCGCCAAGGCCCGGTCCAGTCCCAGACGTCGCTGCAATCGTTCGGTGAAGAAGGTGAAACCACCGGAAACCAGCAGGGTCTTCAGGCCAGCCGAACGGAGTCCGTCCAACATCGCCTCGGCACCGGGCGAGAGCCTCAGCCGTTCGTCGTAGACGCGCTGGAGGGCGGCTTCCTCGAGCCCCTCCAACAAGGCGACCCTGCGGCGCAACGCAGAGGGGAAGTCGAGTTCCCCACGCATCGCCGCCTCGGTGATGGCCGCCACCTGCGGCTTCACCCCGACCATGTCGGCGATCTCGTCGATGCACTCGATGGCGATCAGCGTCGAGTCCATGTCCATGACCACCAACCGGTGGTCCCGCAGCATCCGGTCGGCAGGCACCCAGGCCACGTCGGCGCCGTGTTCCTCGGCTAGGGACTCAAGCGAGGGATCCACGGCGACACCACTCCAGCGCAAGGCGTTGGGGGAGGGCCGCTCGGCGGGACGTCCAATCCGGGCGACGAACGGCTTTTCGATCGGTTCGAGCGGTTGGGGTGACTGGACAACCAAGTCGGTCATTATGGAGCGGAGGATGTGGCCGCGTCGTGGTTCCGTCACCCAACTTTCCCTTGGCTGGGCCACTGAAATGCCCGTTGCTATCGGCTTACAGGCCCGAGATGAACACGTTCCGACAGCTAGCACCGATCGCCGCCGCCATTGCCGCCGCCAGCTCCTTGGCCATCACCGAGGCGCAGGCCAAGGGGGCGGCGGAACACGTCGTGATGGTCGTGTTCGACGGCATGCGGCCCGACTACATCCGGCCGCAGTACTGCCCGAACCTCTATTCCCTCGCCACCAACGGCGTCTTCTTCCGCCGTCACCATCCGGCCTTCGTCAGCACCACCATCGTCAACGGCACCGCCCTCGCCACCGGCACCCACCCTGGCCGCAGCGGCATCATCGCCAACAGCGACTACCGTCAGGAGCTGAACTTCCTCTCGCCGGTCGCCTCGGAGGTGCTCGACACCATCCGCCGCGGCGACCTCCTGACCGGCGGCAAGTATGTGTCCGTGGACACCGTCGCCGAGATCATCCAGGACGCCGGCCACCACACCTACATCGCCGGGACGAAGTCGGTCACGCTCCTCCACGACCGCGGGGTGCGGAAGACGGACACCGAGGCGCACAAGAACTCGGTCACCCTCGGTCGCGGACTTTCGATGCCCCGCGCCGCCGGCGACACGTTGAAGAGGGCGAACGACGACAAGGGATTCCCGGATTCCTTCGCCACGCCGAACGTGGGAAGCGACAACTGGACGACCCGCGCGCTGGTGAAGGGCCTCTGGAAGAAGGGTGTGCCGAAGTATTCGGTGCTTTGGCTGAGCGATCCCGACCTGACCCAGCATGCCAAGGGCGTCGGATCCAAGGAGGCCCTCGAGGCCATCGCCACCAGCGACCGCCACCTAGGGGACCTGCTGAAGGAACTCGACGACCGGCAACTGCGTGAGAAGACCGACATCTTCGTCGTCTCCGACCACGGCTTCACCAACATCGACCGCGAGGCGGACATCGTCGCGGCGCTCAAGAACGCCAAGCTCAACGCGTCCACTCGCAACGACAACCCGGAGAAGGGCGACGTCCTCGTGGTGAACCTCGCCGGCTCGGCGCTGATCTACGTGATCGACCGCGACGAGGCGGTGATCCGGAAGACCGCCGACGTCCTCCAGCAGTGCGACTTCACCGGCACCATCTTCTCCCGCATTCCCATCGAGGGCACCTTCCCCATGGAGCTGGTCCGCTACAACGGCGCCGGGAAGGGCAGCCCGGACTTCGTCGTCTCGATGCGCTGGAGCGACAACGCCAACGAGGCCGGCATCCCGGGCCTCCTCGTCTCCAACGGAGGCGGCCGCCCCGGCGGCACCCACGGTTCCCTCAGCCGGTACGACATGAACAACACCCTCGTCGCCTCGGGACCCGACCTGAAGCGGGGCGTGGTGAGCGACGTGCCCAGCGGCAACATCGACCTCGCCCCGACCGTGCTCGAGGTCCTCGGGATCGCGATTCCCCAGCATGTCGACGGCCGGGTGCTCCGCGAGGCCTTCGTGCAGGGCGACCACAAGCCGGTGGTCAAGGAGCAGCGCCACGAGGCCCGGCGTCGCATCGGGTTCCTCGAATGGAGCCAGTACCTCAAGACCACCGAGGTGGACGGCGCGCTCTACTTCGACGAGGGCAACGGCGCGGTCACCTTCCCCTGAGTCCGGCGCCACCCATTCCGAAACCTCGATGCCCCTCTACGAATACGAACTGTGCGACGGCGACTGCGCCGCGTGCGGCGGGAAGTTCACACTCCGTCGCCCCGTCACCGCCCCGGCCCTCAACGCCTGCCCTGCCTGCCGCAAGCCGGTCCGTCGGATCATCAGCAGCTTCAGCACGCCAACCCACTTGAAGCCCCTGTCCATCACCGACGCCAAGAAGGCGGGGTTCACCGTCCTGAAGAAGACCTCGAAGGGCGAATACGAGCGTCAGTGAACCGTTGCCGGCCGGGGTGTCAGAATGGGTCCGGATCCCGCCTGAGGAATCGTCCACGGCCCGCCGTCCCCACGAAGCGCCCGTCCCGCGCCGCGACCTCGCCCCGCACTGTCACCACGCGCGCACGTCCCTCGAGTTGCCAACCCTCGAACGCGCTGTAGTCGACGTTCATCTGTTGGGTCGCCGCCGAGATCGTTCCGCGGTAGGCGGGATCGAAGACGACCAGGTCGGCGTCGGCACCCGGCTGGATCGTCCCCTTGCGCGGAAACAACCCGAACTGCTTCGCCGCCCGCGTGCTGGCCACGTCGACGAAGGTGTTCAGGTCCAACCGCCCCCGCCGGACGCCATGGGTGTAGAGCAGGTTCACCCGGTCCTCCAGTGACGGAATCCCGTTCGGGATCCGGGTGAAATCCTCGCGGCCCATCGACTTCTGCGAGACGAAGTCGAACGGCGCATGGTCGGTCGCCACCGTCTGGATGAGTCCGTCGCGCAGGCCGGCCCAGAGGACTTCCTGGTTCCGGAGGTCCCGAAGCGGCGGTGACATGACGTACTTGGCCCCCTCGAAGTCGGGCCGCTCGGCGTACGACTTGTCGAGCAGCAGGTACTGGATGAGTGTCTCGATGCCCACCTTCACGCCTCGCTGACGCGCCGCGACCGCCTTCTCCAACGCCTCACGGCAGCTCAGGTGCACGATGTAGGTTGCCGCACCCGTCATCTCCGCGAAGGTCATCAGATGGTGCACCCCCTCCGCCTCCACCAGCGGCGGACGGCTCTCGTGATGCTGTCCGGGACCTGTCAGCCCCGCAGCCAGCAGTTCGCGGCCACGTTCGGCCACGAGGGTCTCGTTCTCGCAATGGGCCGCCACCACCACTCCCAACTCCCTCGCCAGCTTCAAGGTCCGGTACAATTCGGTGTCGTCGAT
Organism: Akkermansia muciniphila; assembly: GCA_945860685.1. Lineage (GTDB taxonomy): Bacteria > Verrucomicrobiota > Verrucomicrobiia > Limisphaerales > UBA9464 > SXXZ01. Next base: position 757 of record CAMASJ010000168.1, on the reverse strand, counting down.
CCCGAACGCACCCTTGTAGGCCAGGAAGATCTTGAAGCTGGAAACACCCCGACGGACCACCTCACGCAGTTCCTCCGCGGTCCCGTCATCGAACCGCGTCACCCCCATGTGGAACGAGTAGTCGCAGGCACTTTGCCCCTCGGCCTTCGAGCTCCAGATGTCCAGTCCCTCCAACGTGCCCTGGGAACGCCCGGGACAGACCATCTCGATCAGCGTGGTCGTCCCACCCGCCAAGGCGGCCCGGCTGCCGGTGTCCCACGTGTCCTTCGAAAAGGTCCCCATGAACGGGAGGTAGATGTGGACGTGCGGGTCGATGAACCCCGGGAACACGTGGCAACCCGCGGCGTCCACCACCGTCGCTCCCGGGACCACGGGGAGATCCTTGCCGATCCGGGTGATCGTCTCCCCTTCGCACCAGATGTCCGCGGTGTACCGGGAGTCGGCGGTGACGATCTCCCCGTTTCGAATCAGCAATGCCATGGCGGGAAAAAGATGACGGTGTGATCAGCCCCGGGACAGCGCGTCCGACTGCCGGACGAACTCGTCACCGGTCCAGTCGGTGTCGTTTCGCACGCCCCGTGCGGCCTCGGCCTCACGGTCCGCAGCCTTCCTCGCCGCCTGGAGCCGGACCAGCTCCGCATGCGTGGTGAGGTACGGGAGGCTGCGGCCGCGGAAATCCCCGAGCGTCTCGAACCCGTGGCGTTCCATGAACGCGAGCAGTTCCTCCTGCATGCGGGCGACGCAGCCGTAGCCCTGC
>CAMASJ010000167.1 GCA_945860685.1 Akkermansia muciniphila | reverse complement strand
CCTTCCCGGATCGTCCGCACCAGCAAAGCTATGTTTGTCAAAGGCCAGAAAGTCATCTGCATCAACGACGAGTTCCCCGCGGAGGCCCGTAAGCTGTTCGTCGACTTCCCGAAGAAGGGGTCGGTCTACACGGTGCGTGCGGTCTACATCGGACGCGGGAGCTATTTCCGTCACGAGTCCGGGAAGAAGGACGGGGAGATCGGGGTGCTGCTGGAGGAGGTGGTGAATCCGCGGGACCCGTCGCTCCGCCAGGGCTTGAACGGGGAACTGGGCTTCAACAGCGAGCGGTTCGCACCCGTCCAGGCGGATGAACAGGAGATCGGGGCGGAACACGAGGAGGAGATCGCGATTCCGGGCTGATTCCGCCCAAGTTCCAACTTCCTCCGTCCGGGTGTCTTCGCTATTTTCGGCCATGCTTTTTTCCGAACTGGGTCTGCGGGCGTCGATCCTGGATGCCGTGCAAGAGCTCGGCTACCAGGAGCCGACCCCGATCCAGTCGGAGGCCATTCCGAAGATCCTGGACGGCCGCGACGTGATCGGATCGGCGCAAACCGGGACGGGCAAGACGGCTGCGTTCGCCCTGCCGATCCTGAGCAAACTCGGCGCCCACGGTCCGGGTCCGCGGTGCCTGGTGCTCGAGCCGACCCGTGAGCTGGCGGTCCAGACCCACGAGAATTTCGTCAAGTACGCCAAGTTCACCCAGCTGCGTACCGGGCTCATCTATGGCGGCGTCGGCTACGGGAAGCAGCGCGACGACCTGAAGGCAGGCATGGACGTGATCATCGCCACGCCGGGTCGTCTGCTCGACCACATGGGCGAGGGTGCGATCGACCTGAGCGGGGTGAAGTTCCTCGTCCTCGACGAGGCCGACCGGATGCTGGACATGGGATTCCTGCCGGATGTCCGCCGGATCATCCTGAAGTGCGCCAAGGAGCGTCAGACGTCGTTGTTCTCCGCGACGATTCCCCCGGCCATCGAGACCCTGATCACCTGGGCGATGAAGGATCCGGTCACCGTCGAGATCGGCGCCCGCCGGTCGGTGGCGGAGACGGTGAAGCACGTGCTCTACCCGGTGGCCGAGCTGCAGAAGCAGCCGTTGCTGTTGGCGTTGCTCGACCAGGTGCACTGGGAGAGCGCCATCGTGTTCTGTCGCACCCGTCGGGACGCGGACGCCGTCGAGGCGTTGCTGTGCCGCAACCAGCACAAGGCGGCGGTCATCCACTCCGACCGTTCCCAGAAGGAGCGTGAGGAGGCGTTGAACGGATTCAAGGCGGGCCGCTACGAGGTTCTGGTGGCCACCGACATCGCCGCCCGAGGACTCGACATCGCGGACGTCTCGCACGTGATCAACTACAACGTGCCCGAGCATCCGGAGGACTACGTGCACTGGATCGGACGCACGGGCCGCGCGCAGGCCACCGGCGACGCCCTGACACTCTTCGCCGCGGGCGAGGCCCCGCAGGTCGCCGCCATCGAGCGGTTCATCGGAAAGAAGGTCGAGCGCGTGAAGCTGCCTGGCTTCAACTACACCTACACCGCCCTCTTCGACGAGGCGAAGCTGGGACCGCTTTCCGAGCGGAAGACCAAGGGTGTTCGCATCGGGAAGGGCTACTTCTTCGGTCCCGCCCGCCGTCGTTGAGGCTTCCGGTCCCGCCGGGGAATCCCGCGCACCGCTCAACGTGGGGCCTGCAGTGCGGTCATGATCGCGGCGGTCCGGTTCTCCACCCCCAGCTTCTCGAAGATGTGCTCGAGGTGCTTCTTCACGGTCGAGGGCGCGATGCCAAGGATCGCGGCGATGTCCGCGTTGCCCTTGCCCTCGATGAGCCAGTAGAGGACGTCCGCCTCCCGCTCCGAGATCCCCAGACGCACGAGCTCCGCCGGACTGGTAGGGCGATGCGTGGCCCCGGCATCGGGCGCCATGGCCTCGCGCTTCCTGGCCAGACGGGTGCGCACCGCCGCGACCAATTCGTCCACCTTGACCGGCTTGGTGAGGTAGTCGTCGGCGCCATGGGTCATGCCCGCCCGGACATCGTCCCGCTCGCCCCGTGCGGTGAGGAAGATGAACGGGATCGCGGCGGTGCTGGCCGTGATCCGCAATTCAGCCAGGACGGAGAAGCCGTCCATCCCCGGCATCATCCGGTCGCAGAGGATGAGGTCCGGGGCCTGGCTGCGGGCCAGTTCCACGCCACGGATCCCGTTGTCGGCCGGGATCGGCTCGAATCCTTCGATGCGTAGGATCGTGGTGAGGTTCCGCAGCATGTGGGGCTCGTCTTCGATCACCAGGATGCGGGGCGTGCTGTTTTCGGTGAGGTTCATGGGGATTGGGGGGCCTCGGGAAACAGGGTGACCCGGACCGTCACGCAGGTGCCGTTCCCTTCGGTGCTGTCGATCAGGATGCTTCCCCGGTGGAGATCCAGGCATCTCCGGATCACTGCCAGCCCGAGTCCGGTGCCGGGGACGTGCCGGACGTTGGCGCCCCGGTGGAAGGCGGTGAACAGCAGGGCACGGTCGGATTCGGGAATGCCGGCCCCGTGGTCCTGGAAGGTCAGGACCGCGTCAGAGCCATCGCGCTCGAGGGTCACCTGCACCTCGGATCCGGGCGGGGAGAATTTCACGGCATTGGACAGAAGGTTGGTGAAGATGTGCCGGAGGAGGTCCGGGTCGCCATACGCCTTTCGGGGAAGCTCGCACAGGCGGGTGCGGATCCGGGATTCCACCTGGGCGGCCCGTACGTATTCGTCCAACCAACGCTGGAGCGAAGCCGTCAGGTCGAAGTCCATGGCCTGGAACTCGAGCTTCCCCGCATCGGCCCGACCGAACACCAGCACTGCTTCCATCAGGCTGGCCATCCGCCACGACTGTCCCTGGATGGTCTTCAGGTGCTCCAGCCGTTCGGAGGCGGGAATCCGGTCGATGTAGCGTTCCAGGATCTCTGCCGAGGAATGGATGATGCCGATCGGAGTGCGGAACTCGTGGGATACCAGGGAGACGAACTCGCTCTTCAGGCGGCTCAGTTCCCGTTCGCGCGCCAACGACTTCAGAAGTTCCTCTTCGGCCTGCTTCCGCTCGGAGATGTTGATCGACAACGTGAGGATGTGGGGAACGCCATCCATCTCGAGCGTCTCGGCGGAGATCATGACCACGTCGACGTGGCCGGACTTGCGGCGCATCGACGCTTCCATGTCCCGGACGCTGCCGTCGGATGCGAGCCGCCGGAAGAACTCCGTCTTCTCCTCATCCCGGGCCCAGATCCCCAGCTCGAGGGTGGTGCGTCCGAGCAGTTCCTCCCGGCTGTAGCCTGTGGAGGCCACGACGGCGTCGTTGACCTCGACGAAACGGAGGTCGTCGAGCCGGACCAGGCTGACGCTGGACGGCAGTGCGGCGAAGGTCCGCCGGAAACGCTCCTCGGACTCATGCAGCCTGCGTGTCCTTTCGCGGAGCTGTTCCCCGGACCGCTTCCTCTCGATTGCGAGGGCCGTCTGGCCGGCGACGAAGTTCAGCAGCCTCTTGTCCTCCTCGCCGAACGCCGCCGGATTGCCGTGGTCCTGGACCGCCATCACGCCGAACGTCGCGCCTTGGAATTGGAGTGGCACGCCGAGCCAGATCGCGGCCGGGTGGCCTGACTGTTCGTACTCCCCGGACTCCTTGAGCAGCCGGATCTCCTCGAGCCCGACCAGCATCGCCCGGCCGGTGCGCAGCACGTACTCCGTCATTCCACGCCGGCCCTTCCTCGGCGGCGGTGGCGGATCCGCCTCGTCCTGGAAGTACGGGAAGCTCACCAGCCCGGAGCCCGGGTCCTGGAGCGCGATGTAGAAGTTCTTCGCCGGCATCAGGGTGCCGATGGTCGTGTGGATCCTCTGGTAGAGATGCGGGAGGTCCTCGGCGGAATGGACGGCCTCGGAGATCTCGAAGAGCGCCCGTTGGACTAGTTCCGCGCGGGCGCGCTCGCCGATCTCCAGGGTGAGGCGTTCGTTGGAGCCCCGGAGTTCCGCGGTGCGTGCGCCGATCCGGCGTTCCAGTTCCCGGTTGAGATCCTGCAACCGGCGGTCCGTGCGTGCTCGGACGATCTTGTTGGCGCAGAGGAAGGCGATCGAACCCAGGATCGATGCGTGGTCCTCGGTGAAGAAGCCGGCGTTCGGATGCTCGGAGTCGATCACGCCGAGGACGGTGCCGTCCGCGACGATGGGGACTGCGATCTCCGAGAGGCGCACCGCATCGTCGACGATGTACCGGGGATCGGTGCGGGTGTCGTCGACCCGGATGGTCGTTGCGGTCGCGGCTGCCGTCCCGACGATGCCCCGGCCCACGGGGATCTCGATCGGATCCCGAACCTCGAAGCCGTCGAGGTCCTTGGGTCCGAGCGCCGCCGCCTGGACCAGGACCTGGCGTTCTGCGTCGAGCAGGTAGATCACGCAGTCGGCGAAGCCGAGGTGGGAGATGCATTTCCGGATGACCTCGCGCAGCACGTCCCTCTCCTCGTAGAGCGGTGAGAGCGACGTGGCGAAGGCGGCGATGTGCCTCTGGAGTTCGGCTGCGCGGGCGAGGGCCTGGAACGCCTCGGACTGCTCGGTGATGTCGTGGAGGTTGACCACGAGGCCCTCCACACCCGGGACGCTCAGGCAGTTGGTGATGACGGATTCCGCCCAACGGATGCCTCCGTCGGGGCCGAGGATCCGGTAGCCGGTGATCCGCTTCGGCGTCGAAGGACGATCCAAGACTTCCTGCAGGGCCTGCGAAAGCCGTGGCAGATCGTCCGGATGCACCGAGGAGAAGAAGCCGTCTCGGGTGGCCACTTCTTCTCCTTTCATCGATCCGAGGAACCGCCGTGCGGCGGCGGTCATGAACCGGACGGAACCTTCCCGGTCGAGCACGCAGGTGGCGTCGAAGGAATGTTCGCCCAAGGCCCGAAGGCGTTCCTCCGACTGCCGGACGACCTTCATCTGCCGGCGTTGCCCGTGCAGCCAGATGCCCCCAAGCAGGAGGACTGCGGACGCCAGCGCGGCGCCGACTCTCAGCTTGTCCTTGTCCAGCCACGGGGTGTCGATCAGTTCCACCTCCTCCAGCCGGGACGGATAGATCGAAACAACATGATGGTCCGGTGTGCTGACCTCGACGATGGAAAGCCCGGTGACGCGGAGCACGGCGTCGATGGGAAACCGCTCGCGGACGCCGGTCCCATGGGGAAGTCGGATATGGAACAGTCCTTGGGACGGGGCAGTACCGTCTTCGAGCAGGACGGACTCCCGTCCTTGTCCCACCGTTGGGGCGGTTTGATGCCCCACGACGCGTCCCTGGACCCGAAGCCGGATCGCGTCGAGGCGATTGGAGTGTGCCTGTTCGAGACCCGCGTCGATCGGATCCGGAAGCGGGCTGGTTCCGAGCGGCCGGACCGACGCCTGCTGGATCCAAGTCCGGCCCTCGGATTCGGCGGCGCGCCCCGTGATCTCGATCCGTTCCCCAGGTGGATGCAGTGAACTGGACTGGAGAAGGATCCGGACCGGCCCGAGTTCATCGACGCAGTAGAGCCGGTTTGGACGGGACTGGAACAGAACCACCGCCTCGATTCGGACCGGCTTCCCCGACCCCACGTGTCCCAGGATCTCCGGGGACCGAATCGTCATCGGTTGGCCGTCCGCAGTGACCGGGAGGTCGGCCCCAAGCAGGTTCACCACAAACAACGCCAACGCCAGCCGAACGCCGACGGGGCGAAGGCCGATTCGACGGAATGTGGGGACCGGGGCCACGGATACGCCTGCCTACGGCAAAGCGCGGATCGGGTCGATACGCCGTTTGGCGTACGTGTCGTCGGGAGCGTTCAACCGGGCAAGGTGCGGACAACGCCATCGACTACGAGGCCGGCCACGAGATCCCAGCGATTGGGGCTCAGGCAGAGGGGAAGGTCACCGGCGAGATCCGGTTCGGCAGCAAGGCGTCGGCCGTTCCGTGCGTGACGGGCCACCTGCACACCTTCGCCTGCGTGCATCCGGTAGGTGGCCCTGGCGATGGCCGCTGAGTCGTCGGGTCTGGAGCCTGCGGACTCGCCGTAGGCCGCGCAGAGACGGTCGACCAGGGCACCCGCGGCGAAGGTGTCCTCGAACGATGCGTTCTCGAGGGTTCCACTGCAGACGAGGACCAGCCTCTCGGGCAACTGCAGCAGCAGATGCCGGGCGACGGCGTCGAGGTTGGTCATGGATCCGATCAGCACCGACCGTGAGCCACGGGATGCGTGGAGTGCGCGTGTCCCGTTGGTGGTGGTCATGATGATCTCCCTTCCGGCCACCCGTTCCCGGGTGAATTCCCGTGGGGAATTGCCGAGGTCGAAGTCGGTATCGCCGCTGAGGGCGGCGAGGATCCGATGGCCGTCCCGCTCCCCGGCGAGAAGGGCTCTCGGATGGAGACGCTTCAACTCCAAGGCCGAGGGGATGTCCGCGGCCGGCCGGATTCCGGCGGCGCCGTTGCCCAGCGCCTCCAACATCGTCGATGTCGCACGGAGGACGTCGAACACGACGCAGGTCGTCCCGCTCAGGTCGGTCTCGGACAACTGCCGGAACTCCGCCGGCGTGAAGAGAACCTCGAGGTGGAGCATCGCGTTCAGTTCCTCGGGAGTTTCCCGGAGAACGCGTGGAGGGCCGTGGCGGTACGGACCAGGACTTGGCCGTCGGCCAGGGCGACGCTGCCCTTGCACGGTGATTCGCCCTGGAAGGCATGGGAACCCAGGACCTCGAAATGCTCTCCGGCGGACAGCGCGAACACGGTCCCGTTCTCGTCGTGGCAGAACAGCTTGCCATCGGCCGCCGAAGGGGAACCCCAGATCGGCCCGCTGCCGGGAACCTTGCCGGACCAGATCTTCGTGCCGTCCTTAGGGTTCAGCTTCGACAGGATCCGCTTCTGTCCATCCAGCACGAAGACATGGTCCTTGTAGAGACAGGGAGTGCTCCAGTCGGTGGGAGCTTCCCGGAACTCCCAGGCCCGGTGGGTCTGGGTCACGTCTCCGGAACCGCCCCCGCGGAAGGCCACCACCGGTTGGCCCTTCGGGCCGGAGGCGAGGACGAAACCGCCGGCCACCACGGGTGAGGTGACGATGCGGTACCAGTCGTCCCGCTTCTCATAGAGCCGGGCACGCCAGATCTCCCCGCCGTCGCCGAACCTGTGGCCGGAGACGTGGTCGCCGCCCACGATGACCAGTTCGGGACCGTTCGGTCCCTTGAAGGCGACCGGCGTCGCGTAGGACTCGCCGCTTTCCTTGGTCGAGTCCGTCTTGCGGACCTGGCGCCACAGGTCCTTGCCGGTGGCCGGGTCGACGCAGAGGACGAAGGACTCGCGGGAGGACTTGCCGTCGAAGCGGGGATAATCCTGGGGCATCTCGTCGCGCTGGAGCACGGGGAGGTAGAGACGGCCTTCATGCAGGAGCGGGCTGGCGCCGTAGAGCCACATGACGGCGAAGTTTCCGTACTCCTTGCCGAGGTTCCGGCTCCAGAGGGGTTTTCCCTCGAGGTCGAACGCTGCGAAATCGCCGGTCCCGAAAAGGACCACGACGCGTTCGGAGTCCACCACTGGGGAAGGGGCGCACATGTTGTTCCGGCCGACCTCGCGATCGCTGATGCCCACCGTTCGGCGCCACAGTTCCTTGCCCGACTTCCGGTCCAGGCAGAGGAGGAGGAGGTTCTTCTCGGCATCTGGCGAGGTGAGGAAGATCCGGTCTCCGAACAGGACCGGAGTGGAACCGGCCTTGCCAGGGAGGGGGGTGCTCCAGGCGAGGTTCTCTGGACCCAGCTTGGCCGGGAGGGAGAGAGCCGGTGAGAATCCGTTGTGATGGGGGCCACGCCACTGGGACCAGTCGCCTTCGGCGGCGGAACCCGCCGGAACCAGTGCGAGGAGGACGGAGATGCCGAGAAGTCGGCAGGCGCGAAGCGATTTCATGGATTCAGGTGTGTTGGTGGATGGCGGATGGACGACCGGCCAGCAGGTCCATTCGAAGAGGTCGCTGATCCGATGTTATAGGTGGCGGATGTGCGAGCGGTACTTCTTGAGCAGGCGGTCGTTGTGGTCGTCGCCGTTGGTGTTGCTGCTGACATAGACCTCGGGGTCGACGCCCTTCTTCACCAGGTCCTCGATCGCCTGAACGACCATGAGGTTGATGATCAGGGCGCCGGTGATCGTGGAAGGCGGGCCGACGCGGCAGGGAAGTCCCTCGATCTGGATCGCGGCGTCGCCGTCGACACCACAGTTGTCGATCACGAGATCCGCGACCTCGGCCAAGCGCTTCCCGGAGGCATGCCGGGAGGGCCATCGGAAGGTCTGGTCGACATTGGTGATCGCCACCGTACGAAGACCGCGGTTCCGGGCTTCGAGGACCATCTCGACAGGAACCGCATTCCGTCCGCCATTTGAGGCGACCACAATCACGTCACCGGTCTGGACCGGGTACTTTTCGAGGATCCTCGCGGCGAAGCCGGTTTCCCGTTCCAGGTAGGTCGCCTCGATCGCGTTCAGGTGGAGCATCAGGGTCTCCTCGAGGATCGGGACGGCCTTGGCCAGGTGGCCGGCGCGGTAGAAGACCTCTTCAGCCAGCAGGTGGGAATGTCCGGTGCCGAAGGCGTAGAGGAAACGTCCCGATGCGAGGGCGTCGGCGATCCAGCCGCCGGCGGTGGTGATGGCGTTGCGCTGGGAATCGGCGACCCGGTTGAACTGGTTCCGGGCCTCGTGGACGAATTGGTCGTAGGCAGACATGGCTGGATTCGAGGACGGAAGAATCGTCGACGGACAACCAATCTCAACGCCGAAACCCGATGCTGGAACGCACAATGCCTTGGACGCGGTGTTTGACCCTTCACCGACTGCACTCATAGTGTTCGCCAACGTCGATGTCTGCATCGCCCTTCATGACAGAAAACCTCGCCGCGGAGTTGGTCTCAGGAGACTGGGACCCGGTCGTGGCACCGGTCCGGGCCTTTCTGGACCGCGTTTCAGCGCGTCTGGAGGAACAGGTAGCCGGCTTCGAGCCCGAGATCGCGGAGTACGCCCGCTACGCGTTGGAAAACCAGGGTAAGCAGCTGCGTCCTACCCTCGTCGCGCTTTCTGGTGGCGCTGTGGGGACGCTGAACGAGAGTTCGGTCACGATCGCGGTGATCATCGAGATGATCCACCTGGCCACCTTGGTCCATGACGACATCATGGATGAGGCACGCATCCGTCGCCGGCGGCCGACGCTCGCCACACGGTGGGGCAATGACGTGGCGGTGCTCCTCGGCGACTGCTTGTTCGCGCACGCGCTCCGGTTGGCCGCGGAGCTTTCGGCCAACGACGTGTGCCGATTGGTCGCCGCCAGCAGCGGTCGGGTCTGTACCGGGGAAATCCTCCAGAGCCACCGACGTCGGCGTTGGTCGGTGGACCGTTCGGACTACTACAAGGTCATCGAGATGAAGACCGCGGAGTTGTTCGCGCTTTCCTGCGACCTGGGGGCGAGGCTGGCCGGAGGAACGCAGGAAGAGGCTGCCGCCCTCCGGCGATATGGAATCGCCTTGGGGACGGCCTACCAGATCTACGACGACTGCCTGGATCTGTTCGGGGCGGAGACCGCAGCCGGCAAGTCCCTTGGGACCGACTTGGCCAGTGGCAAGGTGACACTACCGCTGATCGTCTACCTGGAACGCTCCAGCGAGACCGACCGCCGTAAGGTCACCGGATGGCTGGAGTCTTGGCAGCCGGAACGCTTCGCGGAAGTTCGGGCAGAGCTGGACTCGGTGGACGCGTTGGGAGAATCCCGCCGGGTCATCGGAGAATTCTTGAACGCCGCGGACTCGTCCCTGTCGATTCTCCGTGCCGGCCCTGAGGCGGATGCACTGGTGGCCTTGAACCGATTCTTGGCACGCCAAACCGCCTTGCTCGCCGGCTAGTGAGCCGTGAGTGTCGCCTTGTTGATGGAACCGCCCGCAGAGTCGGCGCAGCCGAACCGTCCCACGTCGGCCGCCGATGAGGTTGCGGAGGTGCGCAAACTGGTCCGGGAAGCCCAGGCCGGCGAGTTGGCTGCCTACGACGAACTCGTCCGGCGGCACCAGGAACGGATTTACGGCCTGTGCTACCACATGACTTCGAATCATGAGGATGCTCACGACCTA
>CAMASJ010000166.1 GCA_945860685.1 Akkermansia muciniphila | reverse complement strand
AAGACCCGTCCCATGCTGATCAACGGCAAGTGGGTGCAGGCCCTCGGGGGCGGGTCGTTCCCGACGTTCAACCCGGCCACGGGCGAACCGATCGCCAACGTGGCCGCCGGCGAGAAGGCCGACGTCGACCTCGCCGTCGCCGCCGCGCGGGCGGCCTTCGAGACCGGACCCTGGTCCCGGCTCACCGCCTCCGAACGCGGCCGCCTGCTGCTGAGGCTCGCCGACCTCCTGGAGAAGAACCTCGAGGAGTTCGCCACGCTCGAGTCGCTCGACAACGGCAAGCCGCTCGGTGTCGCCCGCGTCGCCGACGTGCCCCTCGCGATCGACCTCTTCCGCTACATGGCCGGCTGGGCCACCAAGATCCACGGACGCACCTTCCCGATCTCCGTGCCCTACGCCCCGGGCGCGCGGTTCCACGCGTTCACCCAGCGCGAGCCGGTCGGCGTCGTCGGACAGATCATCCCGTGGAACTTCCCGCTGCTCATGGCCGCGTGGAAGCTCGGTCCCGCCCTCGCCACCGGATGCACGGTGGTGCTCAAGCCGGCCGAACAGACCCCGCTCTCGGCCCTGCGCCTCGGCGAACTCATCCAGGAGGCCGGCTTCCCCGACGGCGTCGTGAACATCGTCACCGGCTACGGGGAGACCGCCGGCGCCGCCCTCGCCGGCCATCCCGGCATCGACAAGGTCGCCTTCACCGGCTCCACCGAGGTCGGCAAGATCATCGTCCGCGCCGCCGCCAACGACCTGAAGAAGGTCTCGCTCGAGCTCGGAGGCAAGTCGCCGAACATCATCCTCGACGACGCCGACCTCGCCACCGCGATCCCCGGCGCCGCCAGTGCCATCTTCTTCAACCACGGCCAGTGCTGCTGCGCCGGTTCCCGGCTCTACGTGCACAAGAAGCACTTCGAAAAGGTCGTCGAAGGCGTCGCCGCCGCGGCGAAGAAGATCAAGGTCGGACCCGGCCACCTGCCCGACACCGAGATGGGCCCGCTCGTTTCCGAGGAGCAGCTCGCCCGCGTGCTCGGCTTCCTCGAGTCCGGCAAGGCCCAGGGCGCCAAGCCGCTCGCCGGAGGTTCCCGCGCCGGCGACAAGGGCTACTTCGTCCAGCCCACCGTGCTCGTGAACACCCAGCCCGGCATGAAGGTCGTCGAGGAGGAGATCTTCGGCCCCGTCGTCTGCGCCATCCCGTTCACCGAAGTCGACGAGGTGGTCGCCGCCGCCAACAACAACGTCTACGGCCTGGCCGCCGCGGTCTGGACCTCCAACGTCTCCCGCGCCCACAGCATCGCCTCCGCCCTGCGCGCCGGCACCGTCTGGGTCAACTGCTACAACATCTTCGACGCCGCCCTGCCCTTCGGCGGGTACAAGCAGTCCGGCTGGGGCCGCGAAATGGGCGAGGAGGCGCTCTCGCTCTACACCGAGACCAAGGCGGTCTGCATCCGGCTCTGAGCCGACGGCGGGGCGTCGCATGGGTCCGCCGGCGCCCCGCCGGCCAGTTGGTCAAGGCCAAAGGATCAACGTTCAACACTCGACGCCGAACGTTCAATGGGCGGATCTCCCTTGGGAATCCTACCGGGAATCAATCATCTAGGCCGAGGTGGAGCCACCCAGGGTCGCAGGAAGCCATAGGTCCTCAGGCCCACCCGGGTAATTTGAAAGTGATGGCTCGGCCTGCGACTTTCAAAAGCTATTTAACATAGCGAATGAGTGCGGCCTGCCTTGCCACGGCCGATCTCCGGTTTGCATAAAAGTTTCCAGAGGAGTTCACCTGTCCCGCGAACCCGGTTGGAGTTCTGTTCTGAGAAATGAAGATGATCCCATTGGCTCCTTTCTCTTTGGCAGCCTTCACGATACGGGACCGGGACGAGTTGCCCGCCACCAATGAACCTAGGGGACTTCCGTTGTCTAGGTATTCGTCTTCGACGACCCCGATAATCTGATAGTCGCCGTTCGGCTCCCCAACTTTCCAAATATCAATTCCATCGACCGTTTCTTTGGCACCTCCGGTTCCATGAACCACCTTGGCGCCATCATATTCCAAGACCTTGGTGGAGGAACAGCCGACCGTTAGTATAAATACGACAAGAAACCGTGAACGAAGGGCAGCAATCATCGGTGGAGGTGGTTATAAAAGGTCGAAGGACCTTGGAAGAAAATTCCCACTCCTTCTGAATCGGGCAAGCACAAAGAGGAATCCTCCAAAGGAAGGTCGATCAGCATCACGGAATCGTGTCGGGCTTCGTCCGGATTTTCCGGTCAACGCTTCGGCTCGACCCGGCGGAAGTCCTTGAACCGGTCGAGATCGCGGTCGAAGGAGGCGATGCCGTGACCCAGATGCGCCGCGCGGGCCGCCAGCCAGGCGTCGGCGAAGTCCACGTTGAGGGCCCCGAAACGCCGAAGCGCGTCAGTGACCTGGTCGGCCTCGGCCGTCTCCACTCCCAAGTTGTGGATGACTGCCAGGAGGGCTTCGACCACATCCGCACGGCTCCTGCGGTACCGGCCGATCAGCACATACACCGTCTCGGCTACGGCCAGGCAGTCGAGATGCAACAGGCACTCCCGCCGTTCGGCCGCCTCGAACAGCGCCGTGGCGGCGGGACTTTGAACCGGGTCGTCTTGGACGAGGAAGCGGACGAGCACGTTGGCGTCCAGCAGCAGCTCCTTCATGGCTTCTGACGGGCGAGGCGTTCGTGTCGGGCGACCGCAGCCTCGGCCATGGCGGATGGGGCCTTCCCTTCATCGGCCGGGAGCGCGCCGGATTTCAGGCAGCCCGCCAGTTCGCTGATCGACCGGACCCGGCGGCCCACCAAGGTGTCTCCTTGGACCTCCCAGGCGATCCTCTGTCCAACCTTGAAGGGGATTTCCCGGCGCACGTCTTCCGGTATGGTGACTTGCCATTTGGAGGTGATCATCGATGTCGCCCTTGTCATGCAGTCGGAGCTTACTAAATTCATACCTCCTTACGCAACTATCGTCTCCTTACAGCATCGCCTCGGCTTACCGTGACCAAAGGAGAACTACCCGCAGGCAAGACACCTGAACCGGACAACGCACAACGCCCAGGAGGTTCACCCTTGGACGGCTCACGGGACGAGGAGCGGGCCCACGCCTTGGGCCACTCCTGCGGGCGCTCCGGGGCGAAGAACCCACTCCCCGCGTGGAACTTTGCCCCGGATTGGGGGAAGCGCTGGCGTGGAATCCAATCCAATGCAATCCTCGCCCGTCCGGGATGGGTCGCTGAAATCCCACCCGACGCCCCATGACTTCCCCGAACCGTTCCGCCCACCGGCCGACGAGGATCACCTCCGGCCTCCTCCGGCATCTCCTCGGCCTGCTCCTCGCCACGGCCACGCCCCTGGCGGCCCAGTCGGCCAAGAAGCCCGCCCTGGAGATCACCATCGGCGCCAACAACACCCTCGTGATCCCCCGCTCCGCCCTCGGCAAGGAGCACCTGATGTCGGCCTCGCGGATCCCCCAGACCGTCGCCGCCACCTCGACCGGCCTGTCGGGGCGCGTCGTGCGGTTCGAGCTGTTCCACGACGGCGTGGACCTCTACGAGGCCACCGACGGCCTCGTCGTGACGAAGGACCTCCCGGCCCGCCGGCTCCTGACCACCTTCCCCATCGTCGAGCAGGACGGCAACAAGGTGGTCATCGACTTCAACAAGGGCATGCGCCGCCTCTACACCGAGATGTGGATCGGGGGCCGGAACTTCAACTCGTCCGCGCGCGACGAGAGCCTGGAGATCCCGCAGTCCCGCGTGTTCCTCGCCGAGAAGAACGGAGACCAGCTGACCATCCGCCAGAGCGTCCAGGTCCGCGACCGCGAGTCCCAGTCGAACCTCGAGCAGCAGTTCGAGGTCCGGTACTTCTTCACCCCGTATTCCGCCGGCACCTACAAGGGCAAGGAGGCCCCCGCGTCCGACCTGCGCTACTCGCGGTTCTTCGAGAGTCAGGCCCGGCTGGAGGAGACCACCGGACGCCCGTCGCCGCAGATGGCCCGCTTCGACATCTCGAAGCCGGTCGTCTTCCACTTCAGCGCGAACACGCCCGCCGAATACGTCGAGGCCGTGAAGGACGGCATCCTTTATTGGAACCGCGCCTTCGGCACCAACGTCATCCGGGCCGAGAAGGCACCCGAGGGCGTCACCGCCCCCGACCCCCGCTACAACATCGTCCAGTGGGTCCCGTGGGACAGCGCCGGCTTCGCCTACGCCGACATCCTGCTCGACCCGCGCAGCGGCGAGTCGCAGCACGGCCAGGCCTTCATGACCTCGGTGTTCGGCATCAGCGGAAAATCCCGCGCCCGCACCCTGCTCCGCGCCATGCGCGAGATGGCCGGTGACAAGAAGTCCTCGACGATCCCGGGTTCCCAGGGCGAGGCCGCCCAGGGCTTCCCCTGGATGACCGCCAACGGCCTGTGCCAGATCCAGGCGCCGGAGTTCGCCCTGCAGTACGCCCAGGGCCTCGAGGACCTGCTGTCCAAGGAAGGCCTCACCGATGAAGCCACGCTGCGCACCTCGCAGGACTACGTTCGCCAGGTGGTCGCCCACGAGGTCGGACACGTCCTCGGCCTGCGCCACAATTTCGCCGGCAGCGTCGCCGCCACGCTCAACCGCCTGGAGCTCGACGAGTGGTTCCAGTCCTACGTCACCAACGGCGTGCTCGACTCCTACACCAACCGCTACGCCACCTCCTCCATCATGGAGTACCCGGTGTTCAAGTCGTCGGTGCAGGCCGGCTGGATCATCCGCACCCAGAAGACCCCGCTGCCCCACGACCGTGCTGCGATCCAGTGGGGCTACCTCGGCAGCACCGAGCCGCGCGACAAGAAGCTGCTCTTCGGCACCGACGACCAGGTGGGGGTCTGGGGCGACCTCCAGCGCTTCGACTTCGGGGTCGAGCCCGTCATCGGCGCCTACGGCCAGCTCGCCGAGGACATCCGCCTGCTTCCCAACAGCCTCGTCGAGACCTTCATCGGCGCGAAGGCCCCGCGGGATCCCCGCGACGCCGTCCCGGTGGCCGAGGTGAACCTCTCGCCCGACCGCGCCGCCGCGCGCCTCGCGGCCTCGTTCGCCGACATGCTCGGCTGGTTCCGCGCCGGCGCCCGCTCGATCCGCATCGAGAACCAGTTCGACTTCATCGGGGAGCTGAACGAGAAGGACCGCGCCAAGGCCCACTGGAAGGACCTCAACGACCAGTTCGAACGTCTCGGCGGCGTGGACCGCGCCCTCTTCGCCTTCCTCCCGCTCGACCTGAAGCTCGAACTCAAGGACGCGCCCAAGGGCGTCAACACCGCCGAGAAGGTCTCCGCCTCCGCCCTGCAGGCGCGGTTGAAGAAGCTCCTGGAGACGCCCGCCTACACCAACTTCGTCGGCCTCGACGAGAAGAAGTACGCGTTCACGCCCGAGGAGAAGGAGATCATGCTCAAGCGCGGTGAGAAGTACTTCGCCGAGCTCGAGACCGAGCTGGTGAAGCAGGTGTGCCAACGCCTGGAGAACGCGCCGCGCGACCTCGCCCTCACCGCGGTCGAGACCCTCGAGGAGGCGGACATCACGGCCAAGTTCGAGCAGCGCATCGGCGACGTCGCCCGGCTGGTGTTGACCGCCAAGGACGAGTCCCGACGCATCAAGGGCAAGGTCGACAAGGGCTTCGTCGAGGTCGTGGACTTCCGCTACGACGCGCCGACCCGCCTCGCCGCGGCCAAGATGCTCAACGACAAGACCGGCTCCTACCGTGGCTGGTCCATCGACGCCAAGGGAGACCTGAACAAGGCGCTCAAGGACGAGGTGGAAGGCGCCCTGAATATCGCGAACTTCAAGGAGTTCAAGGAGTCCATGCTCTCCCGCACGCTGCGCGAGTGGTACCTGCGCCAGCAGGACGTCCTGCAGCTCCTGCCTCCCAAACCCGGGAAGTAGGCCTCCCCGTCCGACGGACTTTCCGTCGTTCGAACAAGACCCTCGGCAGCGATGCCGTGGGTCTTCTCATTCCCGTGGAGATCGGCAGGTCGCACCAAGGATCCGCAGATCGGGGAATCCACGGAGGACATTCTCCCGCAGAGACGCGGAGACGCGGAAGGCCGTCTCAACCCATGGCGTGGGGTCGCCAACGGACAACGGACAACGGACTCCACGGCCAAGGTGGCCGCGGCTACCGGTTCAGTGACACACCAAGCCACTGGCACCGGAGGCCGGACTCAAATACGGGATGCCCAAAGCCAGTCCGCGCAGCACGAGCATCGCGCCCGTGACCGCCACGCCGGCCGGGATGAAACGTTGCAGCCGCAACCGCCACACGAAGGGCATCCGTCCGCCGGCCAAGGTGATGGCCAGCATCAACGGAAGTGTTCCCAGTCCGAAGGCCAGGTTCCAGGCGGCGCCGACGAGCGGTGACCCGGTTGCCGCCGCGGAGGCCGAGGCCACATAGACGAGACCGCAGGGAAGCAGGCCGTTGAGCGATCCCAGCAACACCCGAGACCCGAGTGTTCCCCGGCCCAACAGGCGGCCGAACGCGGTCTTCAGGAATTCGACCGCACGCAGCAGCAGCCCGGTGGGAGACCGACGGGTGCTGGCCACCAGGCCGGCGAGGATCAGCACCCCGGCGGTGATGGAGAGCCAGCGCTGGAATCCGGCGATGGCCAGTCCGCGTCCGAAGAGACCGAACAGCGCACCCAGGACGGTGTAGGTGCCAAGGCGGCCGAGGTTGTAGAGCAGGCGTCCCGTCGCCGGATGGGACCCGCCGCCGGAGGCGGAGACGGCGACCGCCAACGGCCCGCACATCCCGGCGCAGTGCAGGCTTCCCAGCAGACCGAGCAGGAATGGGGTGGCGTATTCCATGGCTCCATTCCCTCTGCGGGAATCAGGACTGGGGCGCTCCGACGACGACGTCGCGATCGGTGTAGAACTCGTCCGCACCGACGGTCCAGCGCACCCGCACCTTCCAGAGTCCGTCACGCAGGCCGGCGGCGTCCACGCGCTGGACACCATCCACGCCGGCGGTGAGCGGCATCCGCTGGTCGAGCCGGGAGTCCGAGGGACGATACAGCTCGATGCTGCCGGTGGCCCCGCGACCCGCGTGGGCCGAAGGCAGGGCGATCACCAAGGAACGTCCGCCGGTGGCGTCGGAGAGTCCGATCCGGGCGGGCATGGAGGCGCTCCGGCTCACGCGGTCCATCTGGCTCTGATGACGCAGTTCCTCCTCGTAGTAGTCGGTGCGGACCAGGTCCTGGCGTTGCCCGATGGCGAAGACCGCCCAGCAGACCATCGCGCTGATGAACACCGCGAAGTAGGCGACGATGGCGTAGGGCCACGGATTGCGGCGGATTTCCTGGAGGTTCATGGAGGTGGAGATGGCTTGGGATGGGCGACGGACGGCGGCCTCACTCGTCGTTGCGGGGACCGGCGAACGTCGTTCCGAGGGCTTCGAGTCTCTTTCCGCCCGAGAAGACACCCACCTTGATCCGCGTGGCGGATCCGGTGAGAACCGACTTGGGCAGGTAGACCATGACCGATGTCTGCACGAAGGACTCCTTCGGCGCGACGAGCGGATTGGCGCCCATCACACGGATCTTGCCCTCCACCCCCTCAAGAACGAACTCCACCGGGATGTCGTGGTGGGCCTTGTTGATGACCTTCACCGAATAGACGTTGCCGATCGTGCCGTCGGGTCCGGGTTGGTAGAGGGCGCCCTGGGCGCGGAGGAAGGTGGTCTCCACCGGGGCCCGGGTGAGGACGAGCGTGAGGAACAGGGTGACCAACGCACCGAGCACGACCGCGTACATCAGCATGCGCTTGGTGAACCGCTGGGGCTCGCCCTTCTCCACGCTGTTCTGGGACGCGAAGCGGATCAGTCCGTGCGGACGGCCGACGCGGTCCATGATCTGGTCGCAGGCGTCGATGCAGGCCGTGCAGTTGACGCACTCCATCTGGGTCCCGTCCCGGATGTCGATGCCGGTCGGGCAGACCGCCACGCACTGGCGGCAGTTCACGCAGTCGCCGTGGCCCTGGGCGGCCCGTTCCGAAACCGACTCTCCCTTGCGCCACGGGGCGCGGGACTCGCCGCGTTTGCGGTCGTACATCACCAGCATCGTGTTCTCGTCGAGGGCCGCCGACTGGAAGCGGCCGTAGGGGCAGATGAAGGTGCAGGCCTGCTCGCGGAACCGCGCGAAGATCGCGTAGAACAGCAGCGAGAACAGGATCATGAACGTGAGCCCGGTGACGTGGTTGCGGGGGTCGTCCAGCTGGATCCTCAACAGCTGGTCGCTGCCCACGATGTAGGCGAAGAGGGTGTTGCCCACGATGAAGGACACACCGAAGAAGACGGCGTGCTTGAAGAGGCGCCGGGCGATCTTGCGCGCCGTCCAAGGCGCGTCCGACAGGGCCTTCTGTTCGGCGGAATCCCCGTCGATGAGGTACTCCAGCTTACGGAACACCATCTCCATCATGATGGTCTGGGGACACGCCCATCCGCACCAGAGCCGGCCGAAGGCGGTGGTGAAGACTATGATGCCGGTGATGAACACGAGCATCGCCACGGCGAAGAGGATGGAGTCCTGCGGCCAGAACATCTGGCCGAGGATCGAGAACTTCCGCTCCACGATGTTGATCATCAGGAGGGGGTTGCCCTGGATGCGGATCCAGGGGCCGGCGAACATGACCACGATGAGGACGGCGGCGAACCAGGCGCGGCGCGTGTGCCAGGTTCCGGAGGGCTTCTTCGGATAGAGCCAACGGCGGCGTCCCTGCTGGTCGGCGGTCGCGAGGTGGTCGCGGTAATCCTTCCAGTTGACGGGTTGCGACACGCCATGGGGATCCGGGACCTCCACGGTGGAGATCCGGCCTTCTGCAGGTTCGTCTTTCATGGGAAGCAAGGCCCCGCCGCCCGCCCGAGGGCGACCCGGCGGGGCCGTTCAACTGCGGGAACCGCTATTCGAAATCCATCTGGACCGGCGCGGGCGCCTTGTCCTCGGACGGCTTGGGATCGACGGGGTTGGAACCCCGGAGCGTGTAGATGTAGCTGGCCACGGCCTGGATCTCGCTGGGCTTCAGGACGCCACGCCAGGTGAGCATGCCCTTCTCGGGAACGCCGGTGACGATGATCTTCACCGTGTCCACGTAGTTGGATCCATGAATCCAGTAGGTGTCGCAGAGGTTGGGTCCGACGAGCCCGCCGCCGTCGGGCCGGTGGCACGGGGCGCAGAGGGTCTGGTAGGTCTGCAGGCCGTTGGTCAGCACCTGCGGGTCGGCGCTCGGCTTGAGCGAGGCGAGCTCCGACTCGAACCGTGCCAAGGCCGCGTTCTTGATGGCGTCGCCGGCCTTGGCTTCGGCGGCGTACTCCTCGGCCTGCAGCGGGCCCAACTTGAGCACGTGGTAGTAGCCCATGTAGGCGAAGGCGATGGCGATGCAGATGTAGAAGAGCCACACCCACCAGCTGGGCAGGTTGTTGTCGAGCTCCTTGATGCCGTCGGCGTCGTGGTCGAGCAGCAGCGGGTCCTTCGGTTCCTCATTCATGGTTGGTTCCTCCGTTGGCGGGCTTGATGACGGTGTCCTCGTCGTGCAGGGGCATCTCCCCCATCGTGGCGAGGAAGGCGGCGCGGTGGGCGAAGGCCCAGAGCATGGCCCCGGTGAACACCGTGAAGAAGAGGCAGATGGAGACGACTCCGTAGAGTCCCACGCCCCCGATGTCGTTGAGCACGTTCTTGATCATGGGATGGGTTCAGTTGCTGGCGGTTGCGGTGGCGGGCGCGGCGGACTTGATGTCGGTGCCGAGCCGTTGCAGGTAGGCGATGAGGGCGATGATCTCGCGGTCGGGCTTGGCCTTGACGCCACCCACAGCGAGGTTGGCCACGACCCGTGCGGCCTGGGCCTGGAGGTCGGCGACCGCCGTCGACTCGAAGCCTTGCGGATAGGGCACGCCGACCTTGCGCAGGGCCGAGATCCGCGGGGCCACCGAGTTGTTGTCGAGGGTCTGGGTGAGCAGCCAGGAATAGCGCGGCATCATGGAACCCGGCGAGGTGGTGGTCGGCTGGTCCATGTGGTTGTAGTGCCAGGCGTCCGGGTACTTGCCGCCGATGCGGTGCAGGTCCGGGCCGGTCCGCTTGGAACCCCAGAGGAACGGGTGGTCGTTCACGAACTC
>CAMASJ010000165.1 GCA_945860685.1 Akkermansia muciniphila | reverse complement strand
CGCAGCCGTGGTCGCCCACGCCCTCGACGACGGCGGTGCCGCCGGAGTTCCGGACGCAGAAGCGTTCGCCGGCGCGGCCGGCGGCGAAGAGACGGCCGCCGGTGGCGCCGTACATGCAGGTGTTGCCGACGACGCTGTTCTCGTTCCAGCGGAACTTCACGCCGTCCGGCGGGCGGACGACGATCTCGCCGCCGTTCATGCCCTTGCCGACGTAGTCGTTGGCCTCGCCGACGAGCTTCAGGCGGACCCCCTTGGCGAGGAAGGTGCCGAAGCTCTGGCCGGCGGAGCCGCGCAGGGTGACGTCGATCGAGTTGTCGGGCAGGCCGGTGTCGCCGAACTGGTATCCGATCTGGCCGGAGACCTTGGTGCCGATGTTCCGGTGGACGTTGTTGATCCGGTAGCTCAGGCGCGCGACACCCTTGCCCTGGAGGGCGACGCGGGCGTCGGTGATGATCTTGTCGTCGAGCGAGCTGTCACCGAAGCGCTCGTTGCGCTCGCGGGTGTGGATGCGTGAGGCGACACCACTCGGGTCCACCTGGTAGAGCAGCTTGTCCAGCTGGAGGCTGGCGATGCGCGGACGCAGCTCCTCGGGGAACTCGGTGAGTTCCTTGCGGGTGAGCAGGTCGGTGCGGCCGATGATCTCGTCCAGCTTGCGGAAGCCCAGCGTGGCCATGATCTCGCGGATCTCCTGGGCGACGCCGTTGAAGAAGGCGACTAGGTTCTCGGGCTTGCCGCGGAACTTGAGACGGAGCTCCTCCTTCTGGGTGGCGACGCCGACCGGGCAGGTGTTGAGGTGGCAGACTCGGAACATCGCGCAACCGGCCGCGACGAGGGCGCCGGTGCCGAAGTTGTATTCCTCGGCGCCGAGCAGGGCGGCGATCACGAGGTCGCGTCCGGTCTTCATGCCGCCGTCGGTCCGCATCACCAGGCGCGAGCGGAGGTCGTTCAGCATGAGCGTCTGCTGGGCCTCGGCGACGCCGAATTCCCAGGGGCCGCCGGTGTTCTTGATCGAGCTCAGGGGCGAGGCGCCGGTGCCGCCGTCGTGGCCGGAGATGAGGACGACGTCGGCGTAGGCCTTGGCGACGCCCGCGGCGACCGTGCCGACGCCGGCGCAGGCGACGAGCTTGACGCAGACCTTGGCGCGCTGGTTGACCTGTTTGAGGTCGTAGATCAGCTGGGCGAGGTCCTCGATGGAGTAGATGTCGTGGTGCGGCGGCGGCGAGATGAGCGGGACGCCGGGCACGGAGTAGCGGAGCTTCGCGATGAGCGGGGTGACCTTGTGGCCGGGCAGCTGGCCGCCTTCGCCGGGCTTGGCGCCCTGGGCCATCTTGATCTCGATCTCCTGGGCGGAGGCGAGGTAGGCCGGGGTGACGCCGAAGCGGCCGGAGGCGACCTGCTTGATCGCGGAGTTCTTCTCTGTGGAGTAGCGGGACGGATCCTCGCCGCCCTCGCCGGAGTTGGACTTGCCGCCGATGCTGTTCATGGCGACGGCGAGGCACTCGTGCGCCTCCGGGGAGAGCGCGCCGAGGGACATGCCGGCGGTGGTGAAGCGGCGGCGGATCTCCTCCACAGGCTCGACCTCGTCGATGGGGACGGGCGTGGTGCCGGACTTGAAGGTGAGCAGGTCGCGGGGGCTGACTGGGTCCCGCTTGTTGACCGACTCCATGTACTTGAGGAACTCGTCGCGCTTCCCGGACTTGATGAAGCGGTGGAGGTTGCCGACGACCTGGGCGTTGTAGGCGTGGTATTCGCCACGGCCGCCCTTCGCGACGCGGTAGTTGCCGCCGACGTCGAGCGTGGGGGTGTCGGCGCCGGGCGCGAACGCGGACTGGTGGCGCCGCAGGGCGTCCTCGGCGATGTGCCGCAGGGAGATGCCGCCGATCTGGCTGGTGGTGCCGAAGAAGCAGCGGTCGACGACCTCCTGTCCGAGGCCGACGGCCTCGAAGATCTGGGCGCCGCGGTAGCTGGCGATGGTCGAGATGCCCATCTTGGCCATGACCTTGAGCAGGCCGTTCTCGATGGCCTTGCGGAAGTTGCCCAGCGCCTTGTCGACGGTGATCTCGCCGTACTTCCCGGCCTCGACCGCCTCGCGGATGGTGTCGACGGCGACGTAGGGGTTCACCGCGCTCGCGCCGTATCCGACGACCGTGGCGAAATGGTGGACGTCCCTGGCCTCGCCGCTTTCGCAGACGATGGAGCACTTGAGGCGCTTGCCGGCGTTGATGAGGTGGTGGTGGACGGCGCCGACGGCGAGGACCATCGGGATGGCCGCATGGGTGGCGTCGCAGCCCCGGTCGGTGAGGATGAGCACGCTCTTGCCGGAGTCGACCGCCTTGGAAGCCGCCTCGCAGACGGCCGTGAGGGCGGCGTCGAGGGCCTCGGGACCGCGGTTGGACTCGAAGGTGCAGGGGATGGTCTCGCTGGGGAAGGCGGACAGGCACCGCAGCGACTCGATGTCGGAGTCGAAGAGGACCGGGGACTCGATGAGGATGTGCCGGGCCTGCTCGGGGTCCTCGTCGAACCAGCTGCGGCGGGGCCCGAGCGTCGTCGACAGCGACATCACGATCTTCTCCCGGATCGAGTCGATGGGAGGGTTCGTGACCTGGGCGAACAGCTGCTTGAAGTAGTCGGCCAGCAGACGCGGGCGCTTGGAGAGGACGGCGAACGGGGTGTCGTCGCCCATGGAGCCCACCGGCTCTGCGGCCTGTGTGGCCATCGGCTTGATCAGGTCGTCGATCTGCTCCTGGTCCCAGCCGAAGGCGATCTGCTGGAGGGTGAGCTCGAGCAGGTTGACCGGCTTGGGCGCGGTCGCGGGCATGGGCGCGGCGGCGAGGCTGACGAGGTTGTCGGCGCACCACTGGTCGTAGGGCTGACGGGCGGCGATCATCGCCTTGACCTCGTCGTTGTCCATGAGCACGCCCTTGAGCGTGTCGATGGCGATGAGCTTGCCGGGGCCGAGGCGGCCCTTGCGGACGACCTTCTTCTCGTCGAGGGACACCACGCCGACCTCGGAACCCATCACGACGAGGCCGTCGTCATAGACCTTGTAGCGGGCTGGGCGCAGGCCGTTGCGGTCGAGGGTGGCGCCGACGAAGCGGCCGTCGGAGAACACGACGGCGGCGGGACCGTCCCACGGTTCATTGAGGCAGGCGTGGAACCGGTAGAAGCCGCGGAGCTTGGGATCCATGTCGGTCATGTTCTCCCAGGGCTCCGGGGCGAGCATCATGACCGAGTGGAGGACGTCGCGGCCGGAGAGCTGGAGCGCCTCCATGGCGTTGTCGAGCGCGGAGGAGTCGGAGCCGCCGGGCTGGATGATCGGCTTGAGCGTCTCGATGTCGGCGCCCCAGACGTCGCTGGTGAGCTCGCGTTCGCGGGCACGGGTCCAGTTCTTGTTGCCAAGCAGCGTGTTAATCTCGCCGTTGTGGGCGAGCATGCGGAACGGGTGCGCCAGCTGCCAGTTGGGGAAGGTGTTCGTCGAGTAGCGCTGGTGGTACACCGCGAGTGCGGAGGTGAAGAGGGGATCGACGAGGTCCTTGTAGAACTTCGGGAGCTGCGGCGCGTTGAAGAGGCCCTTGTAGACGATGGTCCGGGAGCTCATCGAGGGGATGTAGAACCCGTCGATCTTCTCGGACATGGCCTCGCGTTCCGCATGGTTGCGGGCGAGGAACAGCTTCCGTTCGAACTCCTCGGGGCTCCAATCCGGATCCTTGGCGAGGATCGCCTGCTGGATCTCCGGCATCGTTTCGCGGGCCTTGTCGCCGAGGCACCGGGTGTTCACGGGCACCATGCGCCAGCCAAGGAAATGGACGCCGTAGCGGGCGCAGCCGTCCTCGACGAACTTCTGGCACTTCGCGATGAGGTACTTCTGGCCGCGCGGCAGGAAGACGAATCCGACCGCGAGTTCCTCCTCCTCCACCGCCTTCACGCCCAGCTTCTCGGCCTCGCGTTTGAAGAAGGCGCGGGGGAGTTGGGTGAGGATGCCGGCGCCGTCGCCGGTCTTCGCGTCGGCGTCGAGCGCACCCCGGTGCGCCAGCGAGTTCAACGCCTCGATGGCGAACTGCACGATGCGGTGCTCCGGTTTCCCATGTGTGTTCGCGACGAAGCCGACGCCGCAGGCGTCATGCTCGAACTCGGGACGGTACAGTGAATTCGGAACGGACGGATACATGCTCATTGAACCAATGGAGTCGGGCCGGTTTGGGTCCGAACCGCGAAAGTGAACCAACCGAGGGGGTGGGGCGCAAAACGTTTTTGGGAAATGGCCCTTTTCGGTCGACGCTCCCCGTCGGCCGGTGGGGATTGCCGGACACGAAGAAGGGGGCTGGCTGGCCCCCATGGATTCGGTTGTGTTCGGCCCCCTTCGCGGACGACCGAATCAGGACTTCCAGTCGAAGGCCCGCTTCTTCACGGCGTAGACGTAGCCGGCGAGAAGGATCGTCATGAACGCCAGCATGCCGCCGAGGGCGACCTTCCAGTCGGTCTCGACCAAGCGCTTGTAGGTGACCGCCCACGGGTACATGAACACCACCTCGATGTCGAAAAGCACGAAGAGCAGGGCCACAAGGTAGAACTTCACGCTGAGCCGGGAGTTGCCCTCGCCTTGGGGAAGCATGCCGCACTCGTAGGGGATGTCCTTGGTCTTGGTGCGGCGGCCCATCTGGCCGACAACGACCGAGAAGAACAACGTCCCGCCCGCGAAGCCCACGGCGAGCAGCAGCAACATCAACACCGGCAGGTACTGGATCAGTTGGGATTCCATTCCTAGGCCAGCGTGTGGCCGATGGGCGGATCGGGCAAGCGGGAGTTTTCCGACGGACGCGGAGCCGGTGGCGATGACGTCGGCGATTCAGCGGCGAAGCGGATAGGTGGCCGTTTGGACGGCGATCCAGACCGGAATGCTGAACACGACCACCGCCGCCAGCCGGGCCCACGTCCACGGCAGGAACGCGCTCTGCATCGGGAAGATCGTGATGAGGAAGTAGCCCGCGAAACGGGCGTGGCCGAGGAAGCGGAACGCCTTGGGAAGTCGCCTGCGAATGCCGGAAACGAACGCGATCAAACCCAGAGTCAGGACCATCACCGTCACCGCCACCTTCACCATCAACAGGGCGTCCAACGAGATCTGGGGGATGCTGGACGGCCGATCCCGAAGCGACTGCCACGTCCAGTTGGAACCCGCCCACATCAGCGTGAAGCCGGTCTGGAGCGCGGTGCGGGGACTCGCCTTGGTCGAGGTCAGTTCCGCCGTGATCCAGGAGAAATACAGCGGGACGATCCCCCAGACCATGTCGGCATGGCGGAAGGGAACCAGCACCAGTTCACAGAATACGCTCCAAAGCAGGGCCACCTGCCGCCGAGGCTCGCGTTTCGCGGGAAAAATTGGAACCGGACAAATTCAGTCCGATAAATCGCTTTGACTTCCAAGGGTCCAGGAATAGGTTGGCTTCTCTTTCGGACGAAAACCGTCCGATTCAAAACATGCAGATCACCAAAGCAGGAGAATACGGAGTTCTGGGGCTCATCGCCTTGGCGCGTCGTCCTGTGGGCGAGGTGGTGATGATCGACGTCCTCTGCGATGAGGAGGCGATTCCCAAGAGCTTTCTTGGCAAGATCTTCCAGAGTCTGACCAAAGCCGGCATCGTCCGGTCCGCCCGGGGATCCGGTGGCGGATTCAGCCTGGCCCGCCCAGCGTCCGAGATCACCTCCCTGGAGATCATCGAGGCGATCGAAGGTCCCATCGCCCTGCAGCGCTGTCTGGAGACCGACGCCGATTGCGAACACATCGGCGGATGCGCGTTGTGCGGTTTGCTGGCGGAGGCGCAGGACCGGATCAAGGAGGTCTTCTCGGCCACGACGCTTTCCGACCTCTCCCGTCGGCATCTGCCGAATGGATTGGTCCAACAGGCCCGCGATCGGGCCCGGATCCCCTTGGAGGTGCTGGCGACGAATCCGCCGGCGCCGGTCTGAACGATTTTTCACCCGATAGAGGAACCCCTATGAGCGACACCTACACGTTGTACAACCCCACCGTCATGGACCACTTCATGAATCCCCGCAACATGGGCGATCTGAAGGACGCCGACGGCGTCGGCGAGGTCGGCGCTGCGGCCTGCGGCGACATCATGAAGATCAGCCTCCGGATCAAGGACGGCCGCATCGAGGACGCCCGATTCAAGACCTTCGGCTGCGGATCGGCGATCGCCAGTTCCAGCATGGCCACCGAGCTGATCAAGGGTCGGACGATCGAGGAGGCCCTGAGTTTCTCCAACGAGGAGGTCGTGGACGCCCTCGGCGGTCTGCCCCCGGTCAAGATCCACTGCTCGGTCCTCGCCGAGGAGGCCTTGAAGGCGGCCTTGGAGGACTACGTGAAGCGCCATCCCGAGGCGGCCAAGGCAGTTGCGGCCCAGCCGGTCTCCGCCTGATCCCCGCCCAACTCGACCCGCGGCCGGCCTGACCCATGGCCTCCCGCGGGTTTTCTTTCCCCATCCCATCCATGGGTCCGTCCGAACCGATTTCCCGAGTCATGCGACACGTCTTCCTGGATCACCAGTCCGCCACGCCGGTCCTGCCCGAGGTGTTCGAGGCCATGAGGCCGTACTTCACCGAGTACTTCGGCAACGCCTCCTCCCTGCACCAGCATGGGCTCCGCGTCCGCGACGCCTTGGCGACGGCCCGCAAGCAGATGGCCGGGTTGATCCAGGCGGAGAATCCGGACGACATCTTCTTCACCTCCGACGGCACCGAGTCGTCGAACCTCGCGATCAAGGGCGTCGCCTACGCCAACGAACGCAAGGGCCGTCATCTCGTCGTCTCCGCCACCGAACATCCCAGCGTGATGAACTCGGTCGAGTTCCTCGAGAAGCAGGGATGGACCTGCACGCGGGTCGGGGTCACCCCGGCGGGCCTGATCAAGCTGGACGAGATGGAGGCGGCGATCACCCCCCAGACGGTCCTGGTCGCGGTGCACCATGTGAACCACGACATCGGGGCGATCCAGCCGATGCGGGAGGTGGGACGGCTGTGTGCGGCGAAGGGGGTTCCGCTCTACGTGGACTGCGAGGCCAGCGCCGGTTGGCTGCCGATCGACGTGAAGGACTGGGGAGCCGCCCTGGTCAGCTTCTCCGCGCACCGTTTCTACGGACCCAAGGGCGCCGGTGTGCTGTACCGCAACCGCAAGGCGCGGATCGTGAGCATCCTCCACGGAGGGGTGCAGGAGGGGGGACGTCGGGCCGGCACGGAGAACATCCCGGCCATCGTCGGCGGCGGCGTGGCGGCCGCGATCGCGGTCGAACGCCTCCAGGCCCGGATCGCGCACACGGGGGTTCTCCAGAAGCGGCTTTGGGACGGCCTCAGCTCGCGGATCCCGTACATCCAGCTCAACGGACCGCTGCCCGGACCCGACCGCATCACCACCAACCTGAACCTCTCCACGGAGTTCATCGAAGGCGAAGGCCAGCTTCTCCTCTGCGATCTCAACGGCATCGCCGTGGCCAGCGGTTCCAGCTGCGTGAGCAAGAGCCTCAAGATCTCCCACGTCCTGGGAGCCATCGGACTCGACCACGCCCTCGCCCAAGGCAACATCATCATGACGCTCGGCGAGGCGAACACCGTCGAGGACGTCGACTACGTGGTGGAGACCTTCGCGACGATCGTGAAGAAGCTCCGTGGCATGTCGCCGATGTGGGACGAATTCGAACGTGGCGTGATCGATTCGGTGATCGCGCCCACGGGACGCGGGAAGTCCTTCAGCGCGCATGCCGCCGAGGTCTCGGGCAAGCCGGCGCACTGATCGGGGGGATCGCGGTTTTCCGACCGCGGCGGGCAGCCGGCCGAGACGCGCGATTCAAGCGGATAGGGACCGTGCCGATGAATTCGGCATGCATGCCCGCCGCGTGATGCTGTGTGTTGTCTCCCTGGCCGCAACGACCGTCGCCTTTGCCGACGACCTGAGGATCTCCGGCGCCCCGGGGCTCCTGGATCGCATGGCTCCGAAGAAGGAGTCCATCGAGACCGAAGCCGGGGTACGGCTTGCGCTCAAACCGCAGCCTGCGGGCGAGGGCTTGTTCGACCTGCTCCAGGGGCGCGCCGATGCGGCGTTGATCGATTCCCCGACCGAGGCCGTGGCCCGGGGGCTCTCCCTCGCCAAGCCGGGCGCCATCAAGGGTGCGCTTGAGGTGGTCCAGCTTCCGGTCGGCCAGGTCCCGGTGACGTTCTACGTCCACGCCTCGAATCCCGTGAAGACCCTGTCGCGTGAAGATGTGGCCCGGATCTATTCCGGAAAGGTCTCCAACTGGAAGGAGCTCGGAGGTGCCGACCAGCCCATCAAGGCCTTCGCGCTGTCCCCGCTGAACGGTTCACGGATGGCGGTCAACGACACGCTCCTGGCCAAGGAAAGCATGGCGGCGCGGGTGACGACCCGTGGCGCCTCCAAGGACGTGCTCGCGCTCCTTGCCGCGGCGCCGAACGGGATCGCCTTCTTGGCGGAAGAGGTCGGCGACGCCTCGGTGCATCCCGTGGCCGTCGAGCCTGCCGTGACCACCCCGTTGTACCTAGTGATCCGTGGCGAGCCGGGAACGGTCCAGAAGCGGATCGCCGATGGCCTGCGACAGACCTTTTCGGCGGTTTCGGTGGCCTCGAAATAGCCGGCTTCCGGATTTGCGGACGCGCCGTTTGCCTCCAGAATCCGGTCTCATGAATCGTCACGTCACCCCGTCCCTCGCGGCCATCGTCGCCGCGACGTTCACCTTGTCGGTCTCCGCTGTCGCCGCGACCCCCGCGGAACTGCGGACCCGTACCCTCGAGACCATCACGCCGCTCCCCCAGACGATGCCCGGTTCGGAGAAGGACACCCCCGACCGCATCGCCCTCGGACGCGAGCTGTTCTTCGAGAAGCGCATTTCGTCCAACGAGACCCAGTCCTGCAACTCGTGCCATGCGGTCGACCGGAACCGTGGCGGCGTCGACAACGAGCCGACCTCGCCCGGCGCCTTTGGCAAACGCGGCGGCCGCAACTCCCCGACCGTGCTCAACGCCGGATTCCACGTCGCCCAGTTCTGGGATGGCCGTGCGGCGACCCTCGAGGACCAGGCCAAGGGCCCCGTCCTTAACCCGGGCGAGATGGCGATGCCCAACGAGGGCGAGGTCCTGAAGCGGCTCTCCGCGGTTCCCCAGTACCAGAAGGCCTTCAAGGCGGCCTTCCCGGGTGAGGAGAACCCCATCTCCTACGACAACTTCGCGAAGGCCGTCGCCGCGTTCGAGCGCACCCTGCGCACCCAGGACCGTTTCGACGACTTCCTCAAGGGTGACAACAAGGCACTTTCCGCCACGGAACTGCGCGGGCTGGACACCTTCCTGACCGTGGGCTGCACCACCTGCCACAACGGTCCGCTGCTCGGCGGCAACAACTACAAGAAGCTCGGAATCCTGAACGAGTACGCCGACAAGTCCGACAAAGGCCGCATCGAGGTCACCAAGGAGGACTACGACGAGTTCGTCTTCAAGGTGCCGTCGCTGCGGAACATCGCCCTCACCGCGCCCTACTTCCACAACGGCTCCCAGAAGACCCTCGAGGAGACCGTCAAGGCCATGGCGTGGCTTCAGTTGGGCAAGGAGCTGAAGCCCGCGGAGATCGCTGACATCACGGCCTTCCTCCAGGCGCTCACCGACAAGCCGCGCGCGATGGCCAAGAAGTAGTTCCTCGGCTAGGATCCCTTCATACGGGGGCGGCGTTCCGTTCTGGAATGCCGCCCTCCCGCTTTCAACTCCGTCATTCCGACCACGCCATCATGCCTGCCATCACCGAGGAGTCCGTCATCGCCGCCCTGCGCGGGGTCAAGTATCCGGGCTACAGCCGCGACATCGTCTCCTTCGGCCTGGTGAAGGGGGTGCAGATCGACGGTTCCGCCGTGGGAGTGCTCATCGAGCTCACCACTCCCAACAAGGAGGTCGGCGACCAGATCGCGGATGCCGCCCGGCTCGTGTTGAAGGACCGGATCGAGGGGCTCTCCGATGCGCATGTCCAGGTGCAGGTGCCAACGCCCCAGGCGGCCGCTGCGGCTCCACAGGCCGGCGCCCAGAACCGCAACCGCATCCCCGGCATCGCCCGAATCGTGGCCGTGGCCTCCGGCAAGGGCG
>CAMASJ010000164.1 GCA_945860685.1 Akkermansia muciniphila | reverse complement strand
AGGCTCTCCCTCGCAGCCTTCGCGGCGGCCCTGTGCTGGCTCCTCGCGGCGGGCTTCGCCGCGGGACTGGTCCCGCCGACGATCGCGCGGGCGCTCGCCCCGCTCGGTGCGTTCTCGGTCCCGCTTCGACTCGCCCTCGGACACCTGCGCCATCCGACCGGACGTCATCGGCTCGCGATCGCCGGACTCGCCTGCGCGGTGGCCATGACCGCGGGCATGGCGATCCTCGTCGGCAGCTTCGACACCACGATGCGCGGCTGGATCGAACGCACGTTCATGGCCGACCTGTATGTCTCCAGCGACGGCGCCCAGACCGCCTCCACCCAGAACCGCATGCGGTCGCGGACCTGGCGTGCGATCGCCGGGGACCCCGCGGTGCTCGAAGCCAACGTCGTCCAGGTCCAGGACATCCAGCTCCCCGGCGGCAGCACGCTCCTCGTCGGCGGGAGCCCCGGGTTCATGCAGCGTCACGCGCGCATCGCCTGGCGGGAGGAACCGCTGGACGACCGCCTCTATGACCCGGCGCTCAACCGCGGGCTGGCCATCGCCAGCGAAAGCTTCTCCCGGCGCTTCCAGCTCGGACGCGGCGACCGCCTCACCGTGCCGACGCCCACTGGTCCCAAGGAGCTGACGTTGGCCGGGATCTTCTCGGACTACGGCAACGAACGGGGCTCCCTCGTGGTGCAACGCGAGGAACTCGCGCTCTGGTTCGAGGACGAACAGGCCACAAGCGTGATCGTGAAGCTGCGGCCGGACGCCGACGCCGAGGCGGTGCGCGCGCGTTGGGTCGCCGCGGAACCTGGGCTCGCCGTCTTCACCAACCCGCACCTCCGCTCGGAGGCGCTCCGGATCTTCCGCCAGACTTTCGCCATCACCCACGCGTTGGAAATCATCGGCATCGCCGTGTCGGTGGCCGGCCTGGCCTTCACCCTCGCCAGCCTGCTGTGGGAACGCCGCCCCGACCTGACCGTCCTCCGCGCCCTCGGCGTGCGGCACCGCGAGCTCGCCGCCGCCGCGGCCATCGAGGGCGTCCTGACCGCCTTGGTCGGCGTGCTCGCCGGACTGGCCGCCAGCCTCGCGCTCGGATGGCTGCTCATCCACCGGGTCAACGTGCAGACGTTCGGCTGGACACTGGAGACACACATCCCGGGAGGTTGGCTTGTCGCGCTGGGAACGCTCGTCCTGCTCATGGCCGCCGCGACGGGCTGGGGTGTCGGCCGTTGGGGCGCCGACCTGCCTGCGGAACGCGAGGAATGACATGAACCCCTTCGGATCCCAACTTCCCCGGCTGATCCCGGCGCTGATGTCCTGCGTGTCGGCGGCGACGTTGACGGCGGCGGACGCCGTGAAACCGGGGCTCACGTCCGACGGCTTCGCCGTGCCGGTTGCGGGGCGGCGATTCGAGTTCCCACGCGACCACGGGAGCCATCCGGAGTTCCGCATCGAATGGTGGTATGTGACCGGACACCTCGAGGACAGGGACAACGCGCGGGAACGCTATGGGTTCCAGGCGACCTTTTTCCGGAGGGCCGCACCCGGGGCCGCGCCGGGAGCGGACCGTGCGCCCAACGGCGCCGCGTTCGCCGGCGACGAGATCCACCTCGCCCACATGGCGCTGCTGGAGGTATCCACCGGACGTTTCCTCCACGAGGAACGCCTGAACCGCCGCGGATGGGACGCGGCCTCCGACACCGCGGGACTCGATGTCCGCAACGGTTCCTGGTCGCTCCGCCAACTGGCTCTCCCCGTGGGCCCGGATTCCGGGAACGCAAGGCGGCGGGTGGGCATGGAACCGATGCAGCTCCAGGGGGGCGTGCGGGGCGAGGCCCTTTGGAATCTGGTCCTAACGCCGGCCAAGCCGCTGGTCCTCTTCGGCACCAACGGGGTCTCACGCAAGGCCGCCGAGGCGTCCGCCGCGAGCCACTACCTCACCTGGAGCCGCCTTCAAACCGAAGGCGAACTGACCCTGGGCGGACGCGTGCGAAGGGTCCGCGGACAGGCCTGGATGGACCATGAGATCAGCAGCAGCCAACTTGGCGAGGGCCAGGTCGGCTGGGATTGGGCCTGCCTTCAGCTCGACGACGGACACGAGATCATGGCGTACCGGATGCGGCGTGCCGACGGTTCGACCGATCCGTTCTCCACGCTCGCACGCATCGAGGCGGACGGAACCGTACACCATGTGGATCCGACGGGATTCCGATGGACGGCGGAGGGCACCTGGAAGAGCCCGCGTTCGGGTGGCGTCTATCCGGCGGGCGTCCGGTTGGAGATCCCGGGCGGCTCACTGAATGGCGGACCGGACACGGTCTATCGGCTGCGTCCGCTCGCCGCGGATCAGGAACTCTCGGGCGGTGCCGGAGGGATCCCCTACTGGGAAGGAGCCTGCGAGGTCGTGGACGATTCCGGGAGAAGGGTCGGCCGTGCGTTCCTCGAGATGACCGGGTACGCCGGCGATCTTGGCGCCGCACTGCGGCCGCGCTGACGTTCCTCGGACGGTTTCCACCACCCGTCATCTGCGGAAAAGCCGCCGCTTGGCACGCGACCCGGGACCGGCGTTCATCAGGACGTGCGCTGCATCATCACCGCCGGACCGACCTTCGAACCGCTCGACCGGGTTCGGCGCCTGACCAACCACTCCACCGGCAGCCTAGGCACCGGCATGGCGAACCACTTCGCCATGCTCGGATTCGAAACCGTGCTTCTGCGCGGTTCGCTTTCCACCGCAGCACCGCCGGTCGCCGCGGTCCGTGTGGTCCCCTTCGGCACGGTGGAAGAATTGGGTGCCCGCCTCGCGGATGAGTCGGATCCCGGCCCCATCGCCGTGTTCCACGCGGCGGCGGTCGGCGACTACCGCTTCGGCGAGGTCATCCAGGAACAGGCGGACGGCACGCGCAGCGTCGTCGTCGGAGGCAAGATCGCGACCCGTGGGGGGCGCCTCTTCGCCGAGCTGCTGCCGACGCGGAAGCTGCTGCCGGAACTGCGCGAGCTCTTCCCGCTCGGACGGATCGTGGGATGGAAGTACGAGGTGGACGGGAACCGCGACTCCGTCCTCGACCGCTGTCGTCATCAGCTCCAGGAAGCACGGACGGACCTCTCGATCGCGAACGGCCCGGCCTATGGCGCCGGGTTCGGATGGGTGACCGCGACGGAACACCGAACCCTGCCGGATGCCCCGGCGCTCCACGAGGCCTTGGCGACGTTGGCCCGTTGAGGGGGAACGACGCGGAAGAGATCGGCACGCAAAGACCCGACCCCGATCAATCGGGGTGTTTTGCTGCATTGAACCGGCAGTCTCTGGATCGTTTTCGGTCCACAACGTCCGTCGTGTAAGTGGCTCGCAATCAACGAAACGATTTTCAGTTCATTGGCCGCAAAGCCGCTGAGGAAAGGGAGATTGCCGTTGAATTCCCGTCGCTGAACCGTACCGCGAGGGGAGACCGCAGTTTCGAACCGGAATCCCCCACCCTGTTGGCGTCTTTGCGTATCTGCGTGAGGTCGGTCTTCGCCCGCTTCCGAGCGGCTCCGGTTCAGTTGCCGCGGACACCGGCAGGCGCACCAGAATTGAACCGCTGGGTGTCGTACTGGGCCGGGGCCTTGTTGGTGCTCGAGTAGGACTTCACGTCGCCGGCCGCGGTGTTGCCGCGGTTGATGGGGATCAGGGAGCCCGTCTGGTACACCGGACGGCTGTAGGCGCGTTTGGCCTTGGGGGCCTTGGTCGTCGCCGAGGCGGTCTCCTTGTCCGACTGGCATCCCGCCAGGACGAGGGCGGCGAAGGTGGCGGTGAAGGCGAGGAGACGACCGGAGCGGCACTTCATGCGGACCTGCTCCTAACGGGCCGGGCCACGGGGTGCAAGGCCGCGGTAACGGAGAGCACCGCTTCAGGGCTTCCCGAGCCACACGAGGGCGCCGTCGAGGTCCTCGAACTCGCCATCGAGCTGGGCCTCGAAGGCCTCGGAGAGGCGGCGTCCGAGCTCCGGTCCCGGAACCGAACCCCGTTCCAGCAGATGGCGCCCGAGCAGGATGGGTCGGGGCGCGGCGGAGGCGAGGGACATCCGGCCGGCCGCGTCGCGGATGGCGGTGACGGTCGTCGGCTCGCCGGCGGGGCGCGGTGGGCGTCCCGAGGCGTCGGCGGTCATCACCCCGCAGAGTTCCTCGATGTTGGAGGGCGCCAGCCGGCAGGCGAGCCGGCGGAGCATGCGGGGCGACGGGTTCTCGGAACGCGCCATGTGGTTGGCGACCAGCGGCGGAATCCGATCGCGGATCGCATGGGGGCACCCGAACCGGTCGAGGAACTCCAGGGCCATCGGCACGCCGGCGGCCTCGTGTCCCGGCGAGACGATCCGCATCCGGTCGCCGCGCAGTTCCTCGCGGGTGCAGGACGCCTTCCCCACGTCGTGCAGCAGCACCGCGAGCATCAGCACGATCCGCGTCGGTTCCGGTGACGACCGCCAGGAGGCCGACGAAGCCAGCGCGTCGACGCAATGTCCGGTGTGGGTCCAGGCGTCGCCTTCGGGATGCCACTCGGGGTCCTGGGGCACGCCTTCGAGCGCCTTCAATTCGGGCGTGTGCACCCACCAACCGGAGTCGCGCAGGAAACGGAGGCCGGCCGACGGGCGGACCGACCTCGAGGCCCACTTGAACCACTCTTCCCGCACGCGCTCCGGGGGAAGCTCCCGGTGGGAATCCACGATGGTCCGGCAAAGGGCGAGGGTCTCCGCCGCGGCGACCAAGTCGAACCGCGCGCAGAACTGCATTCCGCGCAGGACCCGGAGCGGATCCTCGACGAACGCCGGCCCCGTGTGGCGCAGGACCCGGGCCCGGAGATCCGCCGCGCCGCCGTGGTGGTCGACCAACTCGCGTCGACGCGGATCCCACATCAGCGCGTTCAGCGTGAAGTCCCGCCGCGCCGAGGCCTCGCAGGTGTCGAGCGTGGGATCCACCTCGACCTCGAATCCGCGGTGCCCCACCCCGGCCTTGGAGTCGCGGCGCGGCAGCGAGAAGTCCCAGACCTCGCCCGACGGATGGGTCAGCTTCACCACCCCGAAGGCGCGGCCGACCATGTCCACCCGGCCATGGACCGACAGGACCCGCGCGAGCTCGTCCATCGGGAGGCCGTAGACCTCGACGTCCACGTCCTTGACCGGCACACCGAGCAGCCAGTCGCGGACGGATCCGCCCACGATGTAGGCGCGCTCAAGGGCGGGCGTCCCGAGCAGGATGCGGAGGAGCGCCGGTGGAAGGGTCTCGTTCATGGAGCCAAGGGCGGCCGCAGCTCAGCGGCAGGAGGGGAGTCCGGCCGCGGCGCGGATCGACGCCCACGGTTCCAGGGTCGAGACGTCCACCATCGACGGCTCGGCCGCCTCCGCAGGGGAGAGGATGGCGAGGAACACGACCGGCTCACGGAACGGGTTGTAGGTGCCGTGGACCTCGCCCTTGGGGATCAGGACCATCTCGCCCGGATGCAGGATCCGGTGTTCGCGTCCGCACCACTGTTCGGCCTGACCGGAGACCACGTAGATGATCTCCTCGCGGGTCGGGTGGTGGTGGAAGGCATGGCAGCGGCCCGGTTCCATGGTCGCCCGGACCATCAGGAGTTCCCGGCACGGGACGATGTCGGGACGCGACATCCACGCGTTCAGGGTGAACGGGGAGTTCTCCGTGACGGTTTCGGACGCGGTGACGAACCGGCGGGCGTCGATGTCGGCGGCAGGAGGCACGACGCCATTTCGCCCGAGAGCCAGGACGCCGCCAAGCCATTCCGCCGGGGTTCGCCGGGGCCGCCGGAAACCTCGGTTCTCTTCCCTTCCTTCCGCGGCTCGGCGCCGCTGCGTCAGGGTCCCCACCTCGGGGATCAGGCTCCGACCTGACGGCTGATCGCGGCGCAGATCACGGAGGACCAGCGTTCGAGTTCGTCGTTGTCGGGGCCCTCGATCAGGAGACGGGCCTTGGGCTCGGTGCCGGAGTAGCGGAGCAGCACACGGCCTCCTCGCGGGACGACCGCCGCCTCGGCCTCACGGACGAGGTCGAGCACCTGCTCCAGTTCCTCGAACGGACGCTTCTCCTTCACCCGGACGTTGGTGACCACCTGGGGATAACGGGTCCAGCACTGGGCCAACTTGGAAAGGGGCCCGCCCCGGCTCTTCATCGCGTTCAGGATCTGCAACGCCGCGACCAGGCCGTCGCCCGTCGAGCTGTGGTCCCGGAAGATGAGGTGTCCGCTCTGCTCGCCGCCGAAGTTGTAGCCGTTCTCCAGCATGGCATCGATGACGTGCTTATCGCCGACCGGCGTGCGGATGACCGAGCCGCCCTTGGCGTGGATCGCCGCGTCGAGTCCGGCGTTGCTCATCACCGTGGCCACGAGGGTCTTCTTGGCGAGGGTTCCGTCCTCCAGCATCTGGAGGGCGCAGATCGCCATGATGTCGTCGC
Source organism: Akkermansia muciniphila (assembly GCA_945860685.1). Lineage (GTDB taxonomy): Bacteria > Verrucomicrobiota > Verrucomicrobiia > Limisphaerales > UBA9464 > SXXZ01. The sequence continues at coordinate 3,769 of CAMASJ010000164.1, read as the reverse complement.
CGTCGATCAGCTTGCCGGTCTCGTCGCAAAGCAGGACGCGGTCGGCGTCGCCGTCGTGCGCGATGCCGATGTCCGCGCGGTATTCGCGGACCTTCGCGCAGAGGGTCTGCGGATGCATCGAGCCGCATTCGCGGTTGATGTTGGTGCCGTTGGGCTGGGTGCCGAACGGGATCACCTCGGCCCCGAGTTCCTGCAGCACGGTCGGCGTGGTCTTGTAGGAGGCGCCATGCGCGCAATCGACCACGATCCGCATGCCTTCCAGGGTCAGGCCTCGTGGGAACGCCGTCTTCGCATGCTCCACGTAGCGGCCGATCGCGTCGTCCACGCGGAACGCCTTGCCGATCTCACCGGCGGTGGGGCGCACGTTCTCGATGTCCCCGCTGAAGACCAGCTGCTCGATCAGGGTCTCGGTCGTGTCGTCCAGCTTGTAGCCGTCCGGACCGAAGAACTTGATGCCGTTGTCGTCGTATGGGTTGTGGGACGCGGTGATGACGATGCCGGCGTCGGCGCGGAGCGAACGAGTCACGTAGGCGACGCCGGGGGTCGGAAGAGGCCCGATGAAGACCACGTCCACGCCCATGGAGAGCACGCCGGAGCTGAGGGCGTTCTCGAGCATGTACCCGGAGAGGCGGGTGTCCTTGCCGATCACGATGCGATGGCGGACACGGTTCCGGGCCTGGCTCTGGCGGTTGCGGAAGACATGGGCGGAAGCCCGGCCGAGCTTGAGCGCGGTCTCCGCGGTCACCGGCTCGATGTTGGCACGGCCGCGGACGCCGTCGGTTCCGAAGATGCGCTTGGTGTTCGGCATAGAAGACCGGGCGAGGATGGCGGAAAGCGCGCGGGCCAACAATTCCGAATCGGACGGTGACCGGCGTGTCACGTTCCCGCGTCGGAGCCGACTCCGGGATTGCGGGGGGCGATGGGGAGGGTTTCCTTGGGAAGGATCCCTACCGAATCATGACGACCGCCCCAAGCCGTTCCGCTTCCCGCCGCGGTGGATTCACCCTCATCGAGCTGCTGGTGGTCATCGCCATCATCGCGATCCTCGCCGGGATGCTCCTGCCGGCATTGGGTCGGGCGAAGTCGAAGGCACATCAGACCGCCTGCCTGAGCAACCTCCGGCAGGTCGGCATCGCCTTCGCGCAGTATCTCCCGGACAACAACGAGACCTATCCCGGCGTGGCCTCGAAGGGAGCCTACGAGCCGATGGTCGAGGACTGGATCTTCTGGAACCTCAACCGGGCCAGCTCCCGGCCGGGCTACCCGCGCGAGTACTTCAACGACGCCAGGAATTCCGCCATCGCGCGGCACATCGGGGCCTTCACAACGAACCTCTTCCGTTGCCCCGCGGACCGCGACGTGTTGGCGAGGGAGAAGGACTGGCGGGCCCGACCGACGTCCGGCAACCCCTATCTCTACTCCTACTCCCTCATCAGCCTCGTCGGCGACCGCAACCGCGGCATCGGTTCCATCTACCAGCCCGGCCAGCCGCCGCTGCATTTCCGGAGCTCCGAGATCACGCGGCCTTCCGACAAGATGGTGGTCGCCGAGGAGAACGGGAGCGCCACCGCGTTCCCCGGGGCGGGCGTCATCGATGACGGCCGGTTCGTCCCCGGCGACGGAACCTCCGGCAACGTCCTTTCCGGACGCCACCGGCTCTCCGGCAGGACCACGGCGCGCGACTACCTTTCGGGGAGGGGCGATGTGCTCTTCGCCGACGGCCACGTGGCGGCCATGACCGTCCGGGCCAGCACGCTCCGGGAGAACTACGATCCGATGTACTGAGGCGCGGACGCGCGGTGGGACCTCCGGCGTCGGGCATCGGGCATCAGGCGGGAGCGAGCTCAGTTCATCCGTTCCACGCGGACTTCCTCCGGCATGGCGTCGGCATGCTGGATGCCCGGGGCGCGCACGTGGATCCGGCGCCCGAAATTCGTCCGACCTTGGCTGTCGGCGATGTTGACGTAGACCTCGAGGTCCTCGGGACGCAGCAGGCGCAGGGTGTCGGGGCGACCGTGGACCTCGACGGAGACGGTCGAAGGCGCGATCCGGAAACGGGTGGCGTCATCGGGCGTGCCGAGGAGCGCCACCGGGACGTCCACGAAGGTCCGCACCCGCGGTCCGGCGCCCTCGGAGAGGCGCTGGAGGTCGAGGTCCGCGTTCACGGTGAACCAGATCAGCACGGCCAGGACGAAGGAGCCGACCTTCTGCCAGCGGTTCTCGGTGAGGAAATCGCGCAACGCCATGGATCAGCCTCCGTTGCCCCCGCGGGCCTGGCCCAGGTTGAACCAGCGTCGGAACACACCGAAGGCGTTCCGGGTCTGCGCCCGCCGCACCAGCACCTCGGTCAGGAAAGCCCGCAGCTGCTCGACCGTGACGTTCCGGGTCAGCACGCCCCGATGGGCGATCGAGATCGCGCCGCTTTCCTCCGAGACCACCACGACCACGGCGTCCGTCTCCTCGCTCAGGCCGATCGCCGCCCGATGCCGGGTGCCGAGCGACTTCGGCAGGTCGCCACGCTGGGTGAGCGGGAAGATCGCCCCGGCCCGCAGGATCCGGTCCCCCTTGATGATCACGCCGCCGTCGTGAATGGCGTTGTTGGGGAAGAAGATCGTTTCCAGCATCTCCGGCGTGGCCTCGCAGTCGACCGGGATCCCCGATTCCACCGCGTCCTGGAGCGAGATGCTCTGTTCGATCGCGATCAGCGCCCCGATGCGGATCGGCGACATGCGGTCGACGGATTCCACCACCACCTCGAGGTTCTCGCGTTGTTCCCGGGCGTTGTTGAAGACCGGAAGGTTGCCGACCTCCGCGAGCACGCGGCGGATCTCGGGTTGGAACAGCACCACGATCGCGAGGGCGAGGAACGGGAAGATCTGGTTGAGCAGCGCGTTGAGCACGTCCAGGCGCAGGAGCCGGACGGTCAAGGTCAGCACGAGCAGCACCGCCACGAACCCGGTCACCACCGCCTGGCCCCGGGTCCCCTTGAGGAACTTGTAGGCGTAGTAGATGCCGAGGGTGAGGATGCCGATCTCGAGTGCCGGCCGCCACAGGACGACGAGCAGGGTCCAGATGGCCTCGGGGATGGCCTTCACGCGCACGCCTCCTTCCCGGCCGTGCCCACCGTGCCGGTTCCCAGCAGGGCGTCCATCCTCAGCGCCTGCACCGTCGCGGCCACGTCATGGACGCGGAAGAAGGAGGCACCGTTCCGCGCCGCCCACAGCGTGGCGGCCAGGGCGGCCGGCAACCGGTCCGGAAGCTCGACGCCGAGCAGCTTGCCGAGGAACGACTTCCTGGAAAGCCCCAGCATCAAGGGCCGCCCCAGTGCGAGGAGAAGCCCGGTGGCACGCACCAGCCGGAGGTTCTGTTCCGGCGACTTCCCGAAACCGATCCCGGGGTCGAGCACGACCCTTTCCGGAGGCACTCCGGCGGCGGCCAATCGGAGCAACCGGTCGGCGAGGAACGCCGAGACCTCGGCGACGACGTCGTCGTAGCGCGGATCCCGCTGCATGGTTTCCGGCGACCCCTGCATGTGCATGGCGACGTAGCCCGCCCCGGAGGAGGCCACGAGCCGCCACATCTCGGGGTCCTCCCGGGACGCCTCCACGTCGTTCACGATGGAAGCCCCGGCGTCGATGGCCGCGCGTGCGACCGCGGGCTTGCGGGTGTCGATGGAGATCGGCACCGCCACCCTGCCCACGAGGGCCCGGACCACGGGGATGACCCGGCGCAATTCCTCCTCCTCCGGGACGGGCAGCGCCCCGGGGCG
>CAMASJ010000163.1 GCA_945860685.1 Akkermansia muciniphila | reverse complement strand
AGCAGCCCGAAGCCGAACTCGAAACCCCATCGGGTCTCGCCCCAGCTGCCCAGCATCGTCCCATATCCCACGTCGAGCCCGGCGTGCGGTCCCCCTTCCTTCCTCGCCAGGTCGTCGACGGCGAAGGTCCGCGAGGCGCGGAAGACGAGGTCGTTGCCCACCAACTGCCCCGCGTCCTGATAACCCCAATTCGAGGTCAGCCCCTGGGCGTTGCCGGTCTGGTCGCGGCGCACGAAACCGTTGTCATAGGTGTGGTCGAGTCCCGGCACCCCGGCCTGGCCGGGATCCACACCGGAGACCGGCACCGAGCCGGCCAAGGTGAAGTCGGCCTGGAGACCGAAGCCGATCCACGCTCCCACCCGCAGATGACGCGCCCAGTCGTCGATGGCCGCCGTCGCCGACATCGGCACCAACGCCAGCGCGGCCATCGCCGCAACACCGTTCCGCGAAACGGCCCGACGGGACGGGATCGAATTCATGGCGTCACCTCCTGGATGCGGTAGAACCGCGAGCGGACGGTGGATGCCGACTCCGCGGTGTAGGGCGGTCCGAGGTCGGTCCATTGAAGGCGGCTTCCGGTGGCGTTCACGAGCGGTCGCACGGACTTGGACTCGGTCAACGAAGCCGTCTCACCATAGACGATCCGGTACTGCCGGCCGGGCACCGTGGGAAACTCCAACCGCGGACCGGAAGCCGTCCACAGGGGCACCGAGACCGGCACGACGGCGGCACCCGTGGGGGGATCTTCCACCACGGCAACCGGCACCGGATCGAAGGTCACTCGGCCGGCGGGAAGCGGGAGGCGGTCCGACGAGAAGTACTCCAGCACGAAGTCGAGGGAGCCTCCCGCGGCGACTCCGGCGGGAATCTGGACGAAGGCGCGCCCGACATTGGTTCCGCCGAGGTTCGACGGGGTGTTGGTGAGGCCGGCGACGAAGATGCGGGCTCCGGGAACGCGGTTGGTTCCGGCGTTGGACAGGCGGAACCGTTGCCGGATCAACCCCGTCTGGCGGTCGAGCGTGCCGACGTCGAGCACGGACACTTCGAGGTCGCCGTCCACGACCTGCTGGATGCGAAACGACTGGGAGGCGCTGTTGTTGGACGGGGCGGGATCGTCGTTTTCATCCGGAAGCACCGAGGCGATTGCGGTGGTTGCCCCGGCGACGGCGGTCTCGACGGCGACGGTGAACCGCGTTCCCGCTCCCGATGCCAAAGCCCCGGCATCCAGCAGAAGCACCCCGTTGGTGGGCCGGATGGCCGCGCCCGTGGCGCCGAACGCGGAGAGGAAGGTCGTGCCCGCGGGAAGGGAGTTGTTGACCACCAACGCCTCGATGCGGTCCGGTCCGCGGTTGGTCACGGAGACCCGGTAGACAACCGGTTGGCCGGTGAGGGGCTCGGACTCGTCCATCGCGATGCCGACCGCGATGTCGGACTGGCGGTTGACCGAGTTGAGGAGGTTGGTCTGGGAATTGGAGCGGAGGTCGACCGTGGCGGCACGGGCGATGTTGGTGAGGACGCCGACGCGGACGGGACGACCGGTGATCGAGAGGACGTGGAACTGTCCGACGTCGAGGTCGCGGAGACGGAACTCGAGCGAACCGGCGTTGTTGGTCCACGAGACCACCGCGGAGTTGGTGGCCACTCCGACCAGGGTCACGGAGGGATCCAGCACATTGGTGAGGACCACCCCGCTCTGGTACACGGAGTTGAGGTTGGTGAGACCGAGGGTCAGCACCAGCAACTCGTTGCGGACCGCCGGCGTCGGCGAGGCCGAGACGCCGAGCGGCAGCAGAGTCCCGGACTGCGAGAAGACCGGCATCGCGCCGAAGGCCGTCAGCAACCAAGTGAGCAGGACCGACCGGACGCGCCGGTCGGCGTTGCAGGGAAGGGTCATCCGTTCGATGGGAGGCGGCTGGGCTCGGCGACGCCGACCGTCACTTCTTCGGCTCTTCCTTCTTCTCCGCCGGGGCCGGGGCGACCCATCCGGTGTTGATGTCCACGCCGGGCAGTGCGGCCTCGAGCTTCTTGACGCCCTCGGGTGTCACCTGGGTCTGCCAGACATAGAGATTCCGGAGGTGCTTCAGCCCGGCCAGCTTGGCGATGCCGGCGTCGGTGACCTTGGTGCCGTAGAGGTTCAGGTAGACCAGGTTCGGCAGCGACGCGACAGCATCGAGGCCGGCGTCGGTGATGCCGGTGAGTTCGAGTCCGAGGACCTGCAGGTGCTTCAGGCCGGAGAGCGACTTGAGACCGGCGTCGGTGATCTTGGTGTTGCCGAGCCGGAGCTCGACGAGGCTCCCGAGTCCGGAGAGCGGGGCCAACGACGCGTCGGTGATCTCGGCACCCTTGAGACGGAAGTTGGCTTCCTTCCAAGGGGAATCCTGGGCCAGCGGCCTGGGGTCCACGCCCGCCTTGTTCAGGGCGGCGATCGCGGCGGCCTCGGCGGCGGCCGGCTTGAAGTCCTTCGGCAGCTCCGGCAACGGCGGGATCGGGCGCGCAGGGCGGGCGGTGGCCGAGGGGACCACCGGCGTCGGAACGGCCACCGCCGAGGCGAGGACGAATCCGTCCGGCCACTTGGCACCGTCCTTCACCCACTCCTTGAGCTTGGCCCGGGCCGGCTCCGGAAGCGGCCCACCCTCGGGCGGCATCAGCTCGTCGCTGTCCTTGCCCAGGTTCACCCGGAGCAGGATCTCGCTCTTGTCGGGATCGCCGGCGACGACCCCGGCCTTCTCGCTCTTGCCGCCCTTGAACGCGGCTTCCTTGGAGTCGATGCGGTACTTGCCCTTCTGCTTCTCCGGGCCGTGGCACTTGAGGCAGTTGTCGGCCAGGATCGGTGCGATGTCCTTCTGGAAGTCGACGGCGGCTTGGACGGAGGCGGCGGCGATCAGGACCGCCAGTGCGGGTTTCATCGGGTTCATGCGCGGAGGAAGACGGTGTCGCCCTCGGGCGCCTTCAACGACACCGCGCGCCAGGCTCGGTACGGAAGTCCCCTCGGGATGGCTGCAGCCTATCCACGCCCCCGGCCGCTCGGCAAACGCTCCGTTGCCATTGTCCCGTCCCGTGGATTCGCTCCCCGCATGAACATCCACCACCTCGAGCTCTTCTATTACGTCGCCCGACATGGCGGCATCATGGAGGCCGTGCGGAACATGCCGTACGGGATCCAGCAGCCCGCGATGAGCGGACAGATCCTCCAGCTCGAGGCGGAACTCGGCGTGAAGCTCTTCCAACGCCGCCCGTTCGAACTCACCCCGCACGGACAGGAACTCTACGCGTTCGTCCGCCCCTTCTTCGGCTCGGTGGACCAGGTCGGCGAACGCCTCCGCGGCGGCGTCGCCCAGACGCTGCGCCTCGCCGCCCCGGTCATGGCCCTCCGGGACCACCTTCCCGTCGTGCTCCAGGATCTCCGAAGGCGCTTTCCAAAGCTCAAGCTGACCCTCCGCGCGGGCCAGCAGCCGCAGGTCTGGAGCTGGCTGGAACGCCACGAACTCGACCTCGCCATCACCCTGCTCGAGGAGAAGTCCCCGCCTGGACTCCACCAGGTCCCTCTCCTCGACCTGCCGGTCGTCTTCCTCGTGCCGGCGAAATCCCGTCACCGCTCCGCCGACGACATCCTCGCCGCGGTCGCCGGCGGCAACCCGACCGAACCCCTGATCACCCTGACCCCGGGCGAGCTCGCGCCGCGCCGGTTGCGCGAACTACTGGGCGAACGCGGCCTCGATTGGCCACCCGACATCGAGGTCACCGACCTCGAACTGGTGGACGTCTACGTCCGACGCGGCTTCGGCATCGGCCTCACCCTCGACGTCCCCGGAAAGTCCTTCCCCAAGGAAGTGCGCAAGATCGCCATCCCGCAGATCGCACCCTTGCGGCTCGGTGCCGCGTGGCACGGAACCCCCACCGCCATCATGCAGGAACTGCTCACCGCCCTGCGTGGGCAGGTCGCCGCCATGGCCCAGGCCTGAGATCCAACGGGCAACTTCCGACGCTCAACGATCAACGTTCATCACCCGACACCCGACACCTTTCCCATTTAGGCCCGCGTTCCCTGCTCCCAGCTCTCTCACGCATACATCCGGGGCGGTTCCAGCGGGAAGGCGTTCTCCAGGTGGCGCACCTCCGGGACATCCCCGCCCAGGTCCAGCACCTCCACAATGTCGAACCGGAACGGGACCCGCGGATGGCCCAGTTCCTCCAGGTAGGCCAGCGCGGTGTCCGAGAGACGGATGCGCTTGGGCCGGTCGACCGCGTCGGCGGGTCTTCCCCAGGCCTCGGAGGATCGGGCCTTCACCTCCACGAAGACCAGGGTGGGCCCGTCCCGCATCACCAGGTCGATCTCGCCGACTTCCGATCGGTAGTTGGCCGCAAGGAAGCGAAGGCCTCGTGCTTCGAGATGACGCCGGGCCGCCGACTCGCCGAACGCCCCCCGCCGCAGATGCTCCGGGCCGGGCCGCTCCCCGGACACCCGCCGCCACCATCGCACCAGGTTCATGGCCCAATGGCATCAGCAACCCGGTCGGCACCCGACGGGTTTCCGACGCACCGCGCTCCCCAGCGGATTTGTGGTCTTGCGTGACGATCCCTTCCGCAACTTTCCGAAGCGGCCCCTTGCGAGAGCGGACCGCGGCTTGGCAGCCGCGGCTACTTGCCGGAGATCGGGAATCCGAATTCAGGAGGTGACAGGACAGGCTCGGATCATCCGCCGAACAGGTCGGGCTCTGGACGCCTCATCGGAGCAAAACTACGGCGGTGGATCGGACAGGGACCGAGCCGTTCGATGGCCTCCAAGTGGTCGGGGGTGGGGTAGCCCTTGTGCACGTCGAAACCGTAGCCGGGCCAACGTCGGTGGGCTTCGACCATGAACCGGTCGCGGGTCACCTTCGCCAACACGCTGGCGGCGGCGATCGAATAGCTCCTGGCGTCGCCCTTCACGAGGGCGGTCTGCGGCACACAAAGGGTCTTCACGGGGCGCCCATCGACCAGCGCATGGGCCACGGGCGGTTCCCCCAGCGCGCGCAGGGCGCCGTTCATCGCGCGATGGGTGGCCTGGAGGATGTTGATGCGGTCGATCTCCGCCGGATCCGACGCGGACACCGCGAAGCGGACGCCGGGATGCCCCGTGAGAAGTCCGAAGAACCGCTCGCGTTCCGCCGCGCCGAGCTGCTTCGAATCGTTCAGGTCGCGGAACTCAGGCGGAATGCCTTCCCGGATCCAATCCACCGGCAACACCACCGCCGCGGCCACGACCGGCCCCGCGAGCGGCCCCCGGCCCGCCTCGTCCACGCCCGCCAGCGGCCCCGTGACGAAGACAAGGCTCTCGCGTTCATGGAGAAACCGGTCGATTTGCGGGCCGCGCGGCATGGCCGCAGACAATCCACCCGGAAAGGCCGGAGGGTCAAAGCCGGACCCGGCCGGGAAGGCCTTGCTACTCCGCCGTGCCGCGGCGCTGGAGCGGATCCCAGTAGAGCGCGTTCCGGAACTGGTTCGGACCGCCTTTGATCGGATCGTCGGGCGGATTGATGTTCGCGCTGCGCCGCGTCTCGGCGTGGCCGTCGTTGAAGATGACGTTGCCCCGCCGGCCGTGGCGGTTGTCGTCGATGCCCTCGTAGGTGTTTCCGCGGCCGGGTGTCATCCCGGAGCTGGGCCACCACAGGCTGCTGCTCCAGGTGAGATCGGGCTTGGGCATGGTGTCTCCGATCACGAGGTTCTGTGCCGGACTGACGATGGAGGACCGCTTGAACCACTTGGTTGTGCTGAGACCCGCGGCCTCGTGGGACTCGTACGGATGCACGCCGAGGAAGAAGGCGTTGTAGCCGTAGCCCACCAGATGGCTGTCGAACTTCCACGACCAGGTGACGCCGTTGTCCTTCCGAGGCCCCTTCAGCGACCCGCAGCGGAAGTAGTTCGAATTGCCCTTGGCGTAGCCCACGATCGCGGTTCCCCACCAGTTGGTCCGCGAGGGCGGCTCGTCGGCCGTGGTCAGGTTCCCGTTCCAATGTCCCGGGAAGACGTCGCGGTTGTCGTCGGTGTAGAACTGCATGAAGAAGCTGATCTGCTTGAGGTTGTTCATGCAGGCCATGGTTTCGGCCTTGGCCTTCGCCTTCCCCAGCGCCGGCAGGAGCATTCCGGCCAGGATGGCGATGATGGCGATCACCACGAGCAATTCGATCAATGTGAAGGCGCGCGTTTGGACTGGTTGGAGGCGGGGCTTCATGGTGGCGGCTAGGGAAGGGATCCATAGGTATGGAACCGGGTCCCGTCGGATTGTCGATCCCGGTTTGGCCGGTACCGGAAGAATTTCGCTCGCCCGGAAGGCGGCTGTACGACTTTTCTCGTGGGCACCAAGACGCGTCCCGCGCCGCACCGTCCATGAATCCCTACGCCACGCTCGTCCGAGACTACGCCCGATCCTTCCGCGAAGGCCGCTCCCTCCCGTTCGGCGGGGTGCCCCCGGTGCCACGCCCGCCGCTGGCGGCGGATGCTCCCAAGGCCCTCATCTTCTCCCCGCACCCGGACGACGAATGCATCGTCGGTGGGCTCGCGTTGCGACTTCGCATCGAGTCCGGGTGGAACATCGTCAACGTCGCGGTCACCCAGGGCAGCAACCGCGCCCGCCAGGCCGGACGCCTCGAGGAGCTGAAGCTGGCCTGCGGCTACATCGGGTTCGGCATCGTCCAGACCGCCCCGAACGGCCTGGAGAAGGTCACCCCGAAATGCCGAGCCGAGGAACCGGCCGTCTGGGCCCCGATGGTCCAGCGCATCGCCGCGATCCTCGCCGCCGAGAAGCCCGCCGCCATCTTCGTCCCGCACGAACACGACTGGAACGGCACCCACATCGGCACCCACTTCCTGGTGATGGACGCCCTGGCCACGCTGGGTCCGGAGTTCCGGACTGTCTTGGCGGACACCGAGTACTGGGGCCAGATGACGCGGCCGAACCTGATGGTCGAGCTCGGTGAAGACCACGTGACCCAGCTGGTCACCGGGGTTTCCTTCCACGCAGGCGAGGTCAGCCGCAATCCCTTCCACCTGCTGCTTCCGGCCTGGATGCAGGACAACGTCCGACGTGGCAGCGAACTGGTCGGTGGCCAAGGCGGCGCGGCCCCGCATTACGGATTCGCCACCCTGTACCGCCTGCGCGCCTGGAAGGACGGCGGGATCCAGGAGGTGCAGGCCGGAGGACGCAACCTCGGCCTGGGCGAGTCGGCCGGAAGCCTGTTCACGTCCTGACAGGGACTTGTCCCGCGACACGCTTCGGCCATCGTCGACCATGATCGAGTCCCGCTACGAACACCTCCGTTCGCTTCTCCGTGGATACGGGAGCTGCGTCGTCGCCTATTCCGGCGGCGTCGACTCGGTGTTCCTCGCCGCGGTCGCGCACGAGGTGCTCGGCGACCGGATGGTGGCCGCCATCGCCGATTCCCCGAGCCTTCCGCGGCGTGAGTTGAAGGAGGCGGTGGAGATCGCCGGAAGCCATGGCATCCCGCTGCGGGTGGTCGGGACCGCGGAATTCCAGGACGACCGCTACCTCGCGAACCTCACCGACCGCTGCTACTTCTGCAAGCACGCGCTCTTCACCGAGCTTGAGCCGCTGGCCCGTTCTCTGGAATTCGCCGTGATCGCCTACGGTGAGAACGCGAGCGACGTCGGCGACCACCGGCCCGGGGCCCGAGCCGCCGGCGAGTTCCAGGTACGGGCCCCGCTCAAGGAGGCCGGGCTCACGAAGGCGGAGATCCGCACCCTCAGCGCCCGCCTCGGCCTTCCTACGGCGGACAAGCCCCAACTCGCGTGCCTCAGCTCCCGGATACCGACCGGCGAGCCGGTGACGCCCGAAAAGCTCCGGATGGTCGAGGAGGCGGAGTACCTGCTGCGCGACCTCGGATTCCATGACGTCCGGGTCCGGCATCATCAACTGGGTGGCACGCTCGGCGGCCACCTCGCCCGCATCGAGGTCGGCATCGCCGAGTTCGCCCGCCTGCTGGAAACGGGAATGCGGGAACGCATCGACACCGGGATGCGCGCCGCCGGATACAGCCAAGTGACACTCGACCTCGCCGGCTACCGTCGCGGATCCAACAACGGCACCGGAACAGCGGCGCCGATCCGGTTCCAGGCTCCGACTACGACCGAGTCGTCGCGGTGACCAAGTCGCCCTCCCATCGACTTCCTGCTCCGCCGTTCGCAACGCCGCATCGCCGAAAGACCACCGGCACAGAACCTTGAATCGACGCCGGAATCGCTGTCGATTCCAGCCCCGTTTCGGCACCGCCAAACGCGGCGATTCAGGTCACGGAATTATCACCAAGTTATTCACAATTGGGCTTGTGCCGGAATCGACGGCGACGCATGACTCGCACCGTGCTTGACACCGCGTTGGATTCCTCCGCTGCGGACCTCAAAAAGGCCGCGAAAACGCCACGCAGAACCCGGCCTGAAGCACCGCCGCCGGAGGGTTCAGGAGACGCCTCCGCTCCCCCGACCGCGACCCGGGTCAAGAACTACGTCCTGGACACGAACGTCCTCCTCCACGACCCGAACGCGCTGCTCAACTTCCAGGACAACACGGTCCTGATCCCCATCGAAGTCATCGAGGAGATCGACAAGTTCAAGCGGGAGACCAGCGAACGCGGGCAGAACGCCCGGACGGTTTCCCGTCGGCTCGACGCGCTCCGCAAGGAGGGCAACCTCAGCAAGGGCGTGCCGCTCGCGAACGGAGGCCGCCTCCAGATCCTGTTCCAGTCCGGTTCGAAGGCCGGCATCCTCGCCGCCGCGGCCGGTTCCATGGACAACCGGATCCTCGCCCAGGCCCTGGCCATCCAGGCGGCCGACCGGAGGCACCCGACCATCCTCGTCACCAAGGACATCAACCTCCGTCTCAAGGCCGACGTGCAGGGCCTCGATGCCGAGGACTACGAGACCGACCAGGTCAACCTCAAGGACCTCTACACCGGGATGTTCGAGGTGATCCTGCCGGCGGCGAAGATCTCCGAGCTGAAGTTCAACGGCGAGGTCGCCCTGCCCCCGGGACCCGTCCGTTTTCCGAACGAGTACTGCACCGTGGCCGAGGAGGGGAACCTCAAGCGCACGGTCCTGTGCAAGGTGGACGCCACCGGCCGGAAGCTGATCCCGCTGCAGGACTGCCAGAACGTCTGGGGAATCAAGCCGAAGAACCGCGAACAGCATTTCGCCCTCGACGCCCTGCTCGACGAACGGGTGAAGCTCGTGACGCTGATGGGCAAGGCGGGCACAGGAAAGACCCTCCTCGCCTTGGCCGCCGGACTGAAGCGCACGGTCAACGACCGCGAGTTCCGTCGGTTGGTGGTGGCGCGTCCGACCATCTCCATGGGCAAGGAACTCGGCTTCCTGCCCGGTTCCCTCGACGAGAAGCTTTCGCCGTGGATGCAGCCCATCCATGACGCCCTGGAGATGCTCGGCGACCTGAACATGGGGCACGACCATCGGCGGACCGGCGACATGCTGCGCAGCGGGACGATCGTGGTGGAGGCGCTGAGCTACATCCGCGGACGCAGCATAGCCCACCAGTTCATGATCGTCGACGAGGCCCAGAACCTGACTCCGCTGGAGGCCAAGACGATCCTCACCCGTGTGGGCCACGGCACGAAGTTGGTCCTGACCGGCGATCCCTACCAGATCGACAACCCCTACGTCGACGTGGCCTCCAACGGATTCAACTACATCATCAGCCGCTTCCGGGAGCAGGCGCTCGCGGCGCACATCGAGCTCCAACGCGGCGAACGCAGCGACCTGGCGGAACTCGCGGCGAACATCCTCTGATCCACTGGATGGGATCGAAGGGGGGCCTAACGCAGAAACGCAGAAACGCAAAGACGCCAACGGGAAGCGGGATCCGGAGACCCGATCGTAACCGCCGGTCGCGATGCGACTTGGCCGTTGCCGAACCCAAGGTTCCCATCCCTCCCTTGGCGGCTTGGCGCCTTCGCGGGAGGCTCCCTCCCCCCTTCGCCGGACGATTGCGGAAACGGCGGCTTCCAACCGCCAATGGAGGGGCTAGGCTCGCAACGTCCCATGAACCGGAAGCCAATCCTGCTGCTGGCCTGTCTGGGCCTGCTCGCCACCGTCGCCGAAGCCCAGTCCATCGGGCGCATCAAGCGGTCGCTCGACCGTGCGACCGGCGGCAATCCCTACGCCCCTCAGACGGCTCCCAACCGGTCGGGTTCCGGAGGCGCTCCGGCACCGGGAGCGGTGCCCGCCCCGCCGCCCAGTCCGGCCGCGGTCGCCGCCGAGAAGAAGAGGCGCGAGCAGGAGGC
>CAMASJ010000162.1 GCA_945860685.1 Akkermansia muciniphila | reverse complement strand
GGAAGATGACCATGTCCACCGCCTCGGGGCGCTTCACCGGGCTGGGGACGCCGGTGAAGTACTGGACCGGGCGGAGGCAGACGTAGAGGTCCAGCATCTGGCGCAGGGCGACGTTGAGGGAGCGGATGCCACCGCCGACGGGCGTGGTGAGCGGACCCTTGATGCCGACGAGGAACTCGTTGAACGCCGCGACGGTGTCGTCGGGGAGCCAGTTGTTGAAACGCTTGAAGCTCTCCTCGCCGGCGAAGACCTCCATCCAGGAGATCTTCTTGGAACCGCCGTAGGCCTTCTCGACGGCGGAGTCGAGCACGCGGACGGAGGCCGCCCAGATGTCGGGACCGGTGCCGTCGCCGCGGATGAACGGGATGATCGGCTGGTCAGGGACGATGAGCTTGCCGTTCTGGATGGAGATCTTGGCGCCGGCGGGCACGGAACAGGTGGTGTAGGCCATGAGCGATTCTGGATTCTCGATTCTGGATTCTCGATTTGCGAGAGTGACGAGGCATTTAAGCGGGCGTGCCGTTGGGGCCGCAAGCGGATTGCCATCCGCGGAGGCGGTGTCCGAAGCCCTCAGGGCTGGGTTTTCAGGCTGGGTTGGGTTTGCGAGGGTGTTCCCGATTGCTTCGTGGGGGCGAGGCGCGACAAGGTCTTCGCCATTCCATCATGCCCCCTGCGATTCGTCCCGGCCGTCTGCTTTCCTCGGTAGCGCTGCTCGCCGTCCTCGGTCTCCGGGGCAGGGCGGCGGAACCCGCGGTTCCCCTCCAGCCGACCCCGGCGGAACTGGCCACGATGCCGGTCGTCACCGCCGCGCAGTCCGCCGCGCTCCTGAAGGACGTCCAGGTGCCGGAGGGCTTCGAGGCGAGGATCTTCGCCGCGCCGCCGGCGGTGAACTACCCGGTGTTCGTCGCCGCGGCCACCGACGGCACGCTCTTCGTCTCCAGCGACGGCAACGGCTCGCTCGACCGCAAGCCGCACCTCGGCCGCGTTCTGCGGGTGCGTGACACCGACGGGGACGGCCAGGGCGACGAGGTCAAGGCGTTCATCCCGGACATCGATTCGCCCCGAGGGCTGGTCTGGGACCACGACCGGCTCTACCTGCTGCATCCGCCGGACGTGAGCGTGTTCGTGGACCGCGACGGCGACGGGATCGCAGATGAGAGGAAGACCTTGGTCTCGGGCATCGGATGGACCTTCAAGGATCGTCCCGCGGACCATGCCTCGAACGGGCTTTCGATCGGCGTGGACGGCTGGCTATACGCGGCGATCGGCGACTTCGGATTCCTGGAAGCGACCGGGACCGACGGACGGAAGCTGCAGATGCGTGGGGGCGGCGTGGTGCGGTTCCGGCCGGATGGCACCGGATTGGAGGCTTGGGCCGAAGGCACGCGCAACATCCTCGAGGTGGCGGTTGGGCCCGAGCTGGATGGCTTCGCCCGTGACAACACCAACGACGGCGGTGGCTGGGACGTGCGGTTGCACCATTTCAGCGGCCGCACGCAGCACGGTTATCCGAGGCTGTTCAAGAACTTCCCCGACGAGATCGTGAAGCCCTTGGCCGACTACGGGGGCGGCTCGGGATGCGGCGCCTGCTGGATCGATGAGCCGGGCATCCCTGCGGCGTGGAACAACGCGCCCTTCACCGCGGACTGGGGTCGCGAGTGGGTCTACCACCATGGACTGACCGCGAACGGCGCCACCTTCGCAGCGGGCCAGAAGGAGTTCGTCCGCGCGCCCCGGGTGACCGACCTGGATGTGGACGGCAACAGCGCGGTCTACGTCGCGAGCTGGAAGGGGGCTTCCTTCACCTGGGTGGGACGCGACGTCGGGTTCGTGGCCCGGGTCACTCCGAAGGGATTCCAACCGGATCCCATGCCATCCTTCGAGAAGCTCTCGGTCTCCGAGCTGGTCCGTCAGATGGATTCGCCCAGCCACCGCCGTCGCATCGAGGCGCAGCGGACCCTGCTCGGGCGCGTCCGATCCGGGGAGGTCGACGCCAACGCGGTGATGGCCGGTCTGCGGGACCTTGCGGTCTCGCCTTCGAGCCGACCGCAGGCCCGTGCCGTGGCGATCGGGGCACTGGGTCAAATCGGTGCGCCGGCGTTTCCAAGGTTGGCCCGGATGAGCGGGGAACCCGAGTTGACCGCACTGGTCCTGCGCATCCTCGGCGGCGAGTCGGTCGCGCGCGGTATGCTGTCGCCGGACCTCTTCCGCCGCTACCTGGCATCCCCTGACGCGCGAATCCGCCGGGAGGCGGCGAACACGGCGGCGAGCCTCGGTGAAACCGCGGTCGCGGACGCCCTGGTGCCACTCGTTGCGGATGGGGATCCGGTCGTGGCCCATGCGGCGGTGCACGCCCTTGTGGGACTGAAGGCGGTCCGGCCGTGTCTTGTGGCCCTCGACGATGTGCGGACGCCGTCGGCGACTCGGTCCGGGGTGCTGCAGGCGCTGCAGCGGCAGCCCACGGCCGAAGTGGTCACGGCGCTGCTGGCAAGGCTTGGAACCGAGCGCGATGCCTCCCGGCGCGCGGGGCTGATCACGGCGCTCTGTCGACTGCATTTCGTGGAGGGACCGTGGAAGGGCGACTCCTGGGGAACGCGTCCCGATACCCGCGGACCGTTCTACCAGCCGGAGGCATGGTCCGAAACGGCCCGGATCGGGGCGGCGTTGAAGAAGGCGTTGGATTCGGCCGACTCGAAGGAGGCCGCCTGGATCGGGAAGGAGATGGGACGTCACCGGATCCCGGCCGGAGCCGCGCTCGAATCCTTGGTGGCGCGAGCGAAGTCGGAGCCGGCGCTGCTGCCGGCGATCGCGGCCCAGTTGGCCGAGTCGGAGGACGTGCCGGCCGGCGCGGTTCCCCTGCTGTCGCGGTTGGCGGTGGCGGCCGACACCGGCGATGCGGCCCGGGCGCAGGCGGTGATCGCTCTGGCCAAGACGTCGGACGCCGCGGCGTGGCGGGCGGCCCTCGAGGCGCTGCCGAAGGTCCAGAAGACGACCTCTGAGAACAACCTCGCGGAGAAGGCCACGGCGGGCGTGCGCAACTCGCCGAAGCTTGACCAAGTGCATCAGGTCTTCGAGGAGGTGGCGGCCCGCGTGGAAGGGCCGGCATCGTTGCTGTCCGAGGGCATCCTGCTGCGGTTGGCCTCGCGCAAGGTGGGGGCCCCGGAGGCGCGGGAGGCGGCATCGGCGTCGTTGGATGCCGGATGGAAGGAGGCGCGTCGTCGGGTGCAGATCCTGAAGGCGGCCGGTGAGGTCCGGGACTCTTCGCGCGCAGCTGCGTTCGTGGCGGCGTTGGACGATTCCGACCCGGAAGTGGCCAAGGCCGCGAAGGAGACGGTTTCGAGGCTCAAGATCGACCCCGAGAAATTCCGCCGCGAGGCGACCGCGAAGAAGGTTGGTGAGCTGTCCGTGGAAGAGGCGCTGATCCAGGTCGCGTCGGCCAAGGGCGAGGCCTCGCGCGGCGAGCAGCTCTTCGCGCAGGTCGGCTGCAACGGCTGCCACACTGTGCGTGCGGACGAGCCGTTGAAGGGTCCGTATCTCGGAACCATCGCGACCATCTACAAGCGCCGTGAGTTGGCCGAGGCGATCCTGATGCCGAACAAGACGCTGGCGCAGGGCTTCGTCGCGAACCACTTCGAGCTGAAGGACGGCACGGAGGTCGACGGCTTCGTCGTCCGTGAGGCGGCGGACCAGGTGACCGTGCGGACCATCGCGGCCGCGGAGATGACGGTGCCCGTCGCGCAGATCGTGAAGCGGGAGCGCCAGGACCGTTCGCTCATGCCCGAGGGGCTGGCGGCCGGCCTGACCGTCGGCGAGTTCGCCTCGCTCCTCGACTACCTCGAACAGCTGTCGAAGGCAAAGTAGGCCCTGCAGCGCGCCGCCCGGCCGCGATACGGCGAAAGGCGTATCGGCCGGTTGAACGGCTTCGGACCCCGACGGTCCACCTCCGAATCCCGGCATTGGATTGCCGGCTCCCTGTCCGTAGCATCACCATCAAACCCAATGAACGTCTTCGTCACCGGCGGCGCCGGATACATCGGATCGGTCTGCGTGGAGGAACTGCTCGAGGCCGGCCATACGGTCACAGTCTTCGACAACCTCTGCGAGGGCCACAGGTCGGCGGTCGATCCTCGGGCCGGCTTCGTCCAGGGCGACTTCAACGACCGGCAGGTCATCGCCGACGCCATCGCGGCGGCTCGGCCCGAGGCGGTGATCCACTTCGCCGCACACGCGTTGGTCGGCGAGTCCATGACCAACCCCTCGAAGTACTTCCGGAACAACGTCGCCGGCGGCGTGAACCTCCTCGACGCCTGCGTGGCCTCCGGTGTGCGCAAGTTCGTCTTCAGCTCGACCTGCGCGACCTACGGGATCCCGGAGAAGATGCCCATGGACGAGTCGCTCCCGCAGAAGCCCGTCAATCCCTACGGCGAGTCGAAGCTGATGTTCGAGAAGGTCCTCTCCTGGTACCGGGAGATCCACCGGATCGAGTTCGTCGCCTTCCGCTACTTCAACGCCGCCGGCGCCAGCGCCCGGTTCGGTGAGCACCACCGCATCGAGACCCACCTCATCCCGAACATCCTGAAGGTGGCCCTTGGACAGAAGGAGCAGGTGGACATCTTCGGCACGGACTACCCGACGCCGGACGGCACCTGCATCCGCGACTACATCCACATCGCCGACCTCGCCCAGGCCCACATCCTGGCCCTGGAACCGGGCAAGACCGGCTTCTACAACCTCGGCAACGGCGAGGGATTCTCGGTGCGGCAGGTCATCGAGTCCTGCCAGAGGATCAGCGGACGTCCCATCCGGGCGGTGGAGAAGGACCGCCGTCCCGGCGATCCCCCGCGCTTGGTCGCCGCGGCCCAGAAGGCCTACACGGAGCTGGGCTGGAAGCCGCGCTTCCCGAAGCTGGACCAGATCGTCCAGACGGCCTGGGACTGGCATGTGCAGCATCCGTCCGGTTACGCGGACTGATCCTCCCGCGCTTTCGGGCTTCCTCGGCGGCCGGGAGTCCGGTCATCCTTTGCGCATGATTCCCCGCTGGTTGGCCTGTGCGTGCCTTGTCGTCTCCACATTGGGCGTCTTGGGCAAGGACCTGACCGTGGCCGTGATCCCCAAGGGGACCACCCACGAGTTCTGGAAGTCGGTCCATGCCGGCGCGGTGAAGGCGGAGCGCGAACTGACGGCCGCGGGCACGCCGGTGAAGCTGTTCTGGAAGGGGCCGTTGCGTGAGGACGACCGCGACCAGCAGATCCAGGTCGTGGAGAACTTCACGGCGCGCGGCGTGAGCGGGATCCTGCTGGCGCCGCTGGACTCCCAGGCGCTGGTGAATCCCGTCCGGAGCGCGGTGAAGGCCGGCGTGCCGGTGGTGGTGTTCGACTCGGACCTCAAGTCCGACCAGCAGGTCAGCTTCGTGGCCACCGACAACTTCCAGGGCGGCCGCATCGCGGGCCAGCACGTGGCCTCGCTGCTGAACGGGAAGGGGAAGGTGATCCTGCTGCGCTACCAGGTCGGCAGCGCGAGCACCGAGGCCCGCGAGGCCGGTTTCGTGGATGCGCTGAAGGAGCACCGCGACATCCGTCTCGTCTCCTCCGACCAGTACGCGGGACCGACCCGCGAGACGGCCTACCAGGCCTCGCAGAACCTCCTGAACCGGCATGGACAGGACGTGGACGCGGTGTTCTGCCCGAACGAGACCTCGACCATCGCCATGACCAAAGCCCTGCGTGAGATCGGTCGTGGGGGCGGGAAGGTGAAGATGGTGGGATTCGACTCGGGATCGCAGTCCGTGTCGGACATGCGCAACGGGGACGTCCAGGCGTTGGTGGTCCAGGATCCGATGAAGATGGGCTATCTCGGCGTGAAGACCTTGGTGGCGCACATCCAGGGCCGGCCCGTGGAGAAGCGGATCGACACGAGCGTGGTCCTGGTGACCGGCGAGAACATGAACCGTCCCGAGGTGGCGGCCCTGCTGAACCCGCCGTTCAAGGAAATCCTCGGGGAGTAGCAGACGCGCTGGGGGACAGGGATTTGCACGGATTCCCGTCTATCCGAAGTCGGACCCATTCTGAAGGGACCCGCGTGGAATCCGACGACAGGACCCTTCACCTGCCGGAGGTGGTCTATCCGACTCCGGTTTCCGCCTGGCGACTTGGCGAATCTGCGTGGGGTCCGTGCTGGCTCCCACGTATTGGTTCCGGCCGGAAAACGGCAATAAACTGCTTGTCTGGCCGGACCGTTTGTCGGAACAAGCGGCCTCCACGATCCAACCTGCATGAATCCGACCCAGTCTGACGCAGTGAACAAGCCCTTGAAGAGCCTCGACGAGTGGGAGGACTTCGTGGTGCAGCATTATCCAGAGCCTTCGGCGGAGTCCGCGGCGAAGAAGCCGACGGTCGGTGTTGCTCCGGACAAGAAGCAGGAGGAGTTCCGCAACTACGAGGCCGACGCCCGGTCGACGGTGCGCGAGTTCTACCGGCTGAACCACACCCACCAGACCCATGACTTCGTGAAGGCGAAGCACCGGGAGTTCCTCGGGCTGAACCGCATGACGATGGGGGTCTGGGAAGCGGCCGAATACCTCAACCAACTCGTCGACGATTCGGATCCGGACACGGACCTGTCCCAGTTGCAGCACCTGCTGCAGACGGCCGAGCACCTGCGCCGCGATGGACAGCCCCGTTGGATGGTGATGACCGGGTTCGTGCATGATCTCGGGAAGATCCTCTGTCTCTGGGGTGAACCCCAGTGGGCCGTGGTCGGGGACACCTTCGTCACCGGCTGCGCCTATTCGCCGAAGATCGTCTTCCCGAAGTTCTTCGAGGCCAATCCCGACAGCGCGAATCCGGTCCTTCAGACCCGGAACGGCGTCTATGAGGAGGGATGCGGACTCGACACCGTGCTGCTCTCCTGGGGACACGACGAGTACATCTACAATGTCTGCAAGGACTACCTCCCCAAGGAGGGTCTCGCGATGCTCCGCTACCACAGCTTCTATCCGTGGCATCGGGAGTCGGAGTACGGGCACCTGCTGAACGACAAGGACCGGGCTCTGCTGCCGTGGGTGCAGAAGTTCAACCCCTACGACCTCTACACGAAGAGCCATACCAAGCCGGATGCCGTGGCCCTGCGTCCGTACTACGAGGATTTGATCCGCGAGTTCTTCCCGGAGAAGATCCGCTGGTAGTCCATCCTGGTGCGGCCCGAATGGAAAAGGCCGCCGCGGGACAAGCCGCGGCGGCCTTTCGATTTCCGGTTCCCGGAATCCCGCAGTGCTCAGCGGACGCCCATGAGGTGCTCGAGCACCAGCTGGTCGAGGTCCTGGTAGTTGCGGGCCGCGATCAGCGCGGCGGCCTCCTTCTCGGGATAGCTCCGTGCCTTGGCGAGCAGGTGCTCGAAGGTCCGGCGGGAATTGGCGAGATGCGACAGCCAGCGCTCCTCGGTGGTGGTGCGGAACGGATGCACGTCGAAGCAGATGAACTCACCCTTGCGGCCGTAGCCGTTCCTCTCGAGGGCGCGGACCTGGTTGAAGGCGACGCGGAGGTTGGCCGAGCCGAACGGCTTGTCCTGGTCGAACTTCAGGCCGTTCTGGTCGTTGAGGTGCAGGGACCAGAGCTTCCCGAACTTCATCGCGAAGTCGATTTCGTCGGCCGGATCGAGGCCCGCGAGGATGGCGTGAGCGGACTCGATCAGGCATCCGACGCGCTTCGGGTCGCGGGTCAGCTGGGCGATGGCGAGCGCGTGGCCGATCGTCGGGATGTACGCGTGGTCCATCGGCTCGTTGGGCTTCGGCTCGATGGAGAGGCGGCACTTCGGATCGTGCTTCAGCATGGCGTCGAGGGCTTCGACGAGCAGTTCGACCGAGCGGGCGCCGGACTTGGCCTCGCGGAGGTAGGTTCCTTCGCGGGCGAGCCACAACACGATCAGGTCGGTCCCGAGTTCGTTGGCGATGTCGATGGTCCGGAGGGAACGGTCGATCGCATAGCGGCGGTGCTTCGGGTCGTTGCTGGTGTAGCCGCCGTCGATGGTCTGCGGGGCGAACCACAGGCGCGGCGCGACCATCTCGGCCGCGATGCCCTCGCCCTTCAGGCGCTTCCGGAGCTCCTTGGCCTCCTTGAGGATCTGTGCGGAGGACTTGGAGTCGATGTCGGGCACGGCGTCGTCGTCGTGGAACATCATCCCGTCGAAGCCGAGCGTCCTCAGCTGCGCGAGCTTCCAGTCGAAGGTCTCGTCACGCCGGGTCGGCGGACCGTAGGGGTCCTGTCCGGTGCTGAAGTTCCAGGGGCCGACGCAAAAGCGGTACTGCGGAGTCTTTGCCATGGTTTGGAAGCCCCAAGCCTTGCCGCGGGCCGTCGGGAGGGCAACGGGAATGAGCGTGGACGGGATGGAATCCGGGCCACGCCCTTGCCTCGCGGGTGGTCGCCGGATCACCGTCGCGCCGTGACGGTGCCTCCGCTTGTCCTAGCCGCCCTGTTCGTCGTCGCCGCGCTGGCGGGGTTCGTCGATGCGATCGCGGGCGGCGGCGGCCTGATCACCGTTCCCGCACTGCTCTTCGCCGGCCTCCCGCCGCAGCTCGCCTTCGGCACCAACAAGCTCCAGTCCAGCTGCGGGACGGCGCTCGCCACCTGGACCTACTTCCGTGCGGGACTGCTCCGGGGCCCCGGTCTTGCCCAAGGCGTGGCCGCGACGCTCATCGGGGCCGTGGTCGGCGCATGCGTGCTCGGGCGCGTGCGGCCGGACCTCCTGAGGTCGGTGATCCCGATCCTCCTCGGAGCGGTGGCGGTGTTCACCTGGTTGAAGCCCGACCTGGGACGTGAACAACGGCCCGCGCTCATGGGCCCTGGGACCTTCGCGCTGGCCTTCGGCCTCGTGCTGGGGTTCTACGACGGCTTCTTCGGACCCGGCACCGGCGCGTTCTGGATGATCGCCTGCGTGGTCGTGCGCGGACTCGACCTGCGTGAGGCCACGGGTCACACGAAGGCGATGAACCTCACCAGCAACCTCGCTTCGCTCGCCGTGTTCCTGGCGGCAGGGCAGGTTGTGTGGACAGCCGGACTGGTGATGGCGGCGGGCCAGTTGCTGGGCGCCCGTGCTGGCAGCGTGCTCGTCGTGCGTCGCGGGGCCGGTGTCGTGCGTCCGGTGTTCCTCACCGTGGTCGGCCTGCTCACCGTGAAGCTCGCCTGGGACGTCTGGCAGGCCCGCTGACGCCGTTCCGCGTCAGCCTTGGGCGAGACGGTCCAGCGAGGCGGCGATGGGGCGCAGGAGTTCCAGGTCGGAGTCCGGACGTCGGGCGGCCCGCGGATGGGGCGCGTCGCAGGGGATGATCCCGCGCAGGGCCAGGAACTGGGCGCAGGTGTGCTTGTAGGCGGGCACGGGAGACCGGAAGGCCATCATGCCCAGGTACTGCAACCCGTCGTTGAGCTCGAAGAAGCGTCCGTCACCCGCGGTCCAGGCCCGGTCCCTGGCGGCGAAGGCTTCGACATGGAACGCCGACAATCCCAGCAGGTAGTCGCTGCCCCATTGGACCATGTCGATCGCCAGGTCGTTGCCGGTGTACACGCGGAAGTCAGGGCGTTCCGCATCCCGCACGACCAGCCGCCGCCATTCGAGGTCGCGGCTCAGCGAGCTGTGCTTCGCGCCCTTCAGCTGGGGCACCGCCATGAGCGCCCGGAACGTGTCCAGGTCCCAGATGCGGCCGAAGGGGACGAACATCGTCCCCAGCTCGAAGCCGAGGAACTCCGGTACCGCGGTTCCGACCTCGCGGAACAGACGCACCAGCGCGTCCTGTCCGAAGTCCGCCGTGGACGAGCTGGGAAAGAGGATCGGCGTGCCGCCCGCGGCGTGGATGGCCGCGGCCTCACGCGGATAGAGGACGGCGGGATTCCCGGCTTCGCCCTCGATGTAGGCGCCCGCCACGAAGCGGCGTCCCCGCGACATCCGTCCGGTCTCCGCGAGGATGTCCGCCCGTTCGGCCCGCGAGAGCAGGTTGGCGTAGCCGGTGTCCATGTTGATCGCCGGCGTCAGGCCGGCCTGCCAGGTCCGCTCCACCAATGAGGCCCAGGTGGCGAGATCGGCCGTGCCGTCGGCATGGAACGGCAGCAGGACGGCCGAGATGCCGTCGATGGCGCGGCCGGGCCGCAGCGGCGGGACAGGAATCATCCGGCGGATGGGAACCGAGCCGGATGCGACGGTTCAACAGGCAATTGATCCCGGACGGCCCGGCTCAGTGCCGACGCAGGACAAGCCGGTGGTCGACGCGTCGGGTCTGGTTGTACTCGAGCGGCGGAAGCTCGGTTTC
>CAMASJ010000161.1 GCA_945860685.1 Akkermansia muciniphila | reverse complement strand
GGTACGAGCTGATTCCCGACCGCGACTACACGTTGACGGTGAACCCGCTGCTGCGGGACGAGGCGGGGAACCTCTTCGACCAGAATCCCTCGAACAACCCGCCGCCGACCGATCCGCCCACGGCGAACCCTGCGGCCGATGCGTTCCAGTTGCCTTTCCGGACGTCGCCGCAGGTGCCGGTGACGCTACGTGGAGTCCGGGACGCTGGGGGTGTCGTGGTGTTGGGCAACCGCCTGCTGGTCCTCGACCGAGCCCAGGCGGCGGGCAGCTCGGGTTCACTTCTCGTCTACGACCCCACCCTTCCCGACGCACCTATCCAGACCGCGGGAGTGCGGCCCTATCCGCGGTCGCTGCAGGTGTTGCGCAGCCAGACCTATCCGGCTTCGTCGCGAGCCCCCGGGGGCACCGACGACCTGGTCCTGGTCTGCGGCGGAAGAGTCCTTCAGTCGGAACCGTGGATGATGGTGTTCGCCGTCAAGCCGGACGGATCGCTCGTCGAGCTGTTGAGGCAGGACGTGGCGTCCGAGAGGGACACCACCCGTTCGGCATTCAAGGTGGTAGCGGCGCCGCCGCTCGTGGGGTGCCTGCTCATCGGGGGAAGCACCGAGGTCGTCGCCTTCGACCTCTTCGAGGCGATCCGGGAGCAGCGGATCTTCGGCCGTCTGCCGAACAATCCCGGAACCATCGGCATCCCGTTGGGAGGGCGGCATGTGATGACCGACGACGCGCGGGGCTCCCGGGTCCGCGACTTCGACATCGGGATGGCGGGCGACCGGATCGCGCTGGTGGGCAGTCCCAACGGAACGACGCCTCCGCCTGCGTTCGAGACGGTGATCGAGGAGTTCGGACATTCGGATCCGGAACCGGTCGAACGGGAGACCAAGCGGGTCTTCCTCGCCTTGGACCAGCCGGTGCGGACCGCCCAGGGCGAGGAGACCCACGACTTCGCGATCCTCTCCCAGTTCCCCACGGCGACCGATCCGAACGGCCGCCTCCTGGTGTTGAACCTGGACGATCCGGAGCGGCCGGTGGTGGCCAATGAAATCTCCGTCCCGATCCGGCACGGGACGCCGCAGCGGATCCTGCGTCGTGAGGACGGCCTGCTGTCGCTGGCCGGAACCGAGGACGTGCTGCTGTTGGATCCGACGCGGCTGTTGAGTCCGACACCTTCGGACAACGCGGCGCATCCCGCGCTCGTGGGACGCTTCATCGGGATGGGGACGTTGATGCCGGACTTCGTCTCTACGTCCGACGGCATGGTGGCCCGGGCGCAGGGCGAGAGGACGCAGGTGATGGGGCAGCCCGCGCGGGTGGACCTGACGGCGCACTTCCCGGGCACGGTGGCCTCGCCGGGTCCAAAGGTTCCCGAGAACCGCGAGGGCTCCCATCTGGGCCTGTTGCTCTTCTGCAACACGGACTATGACCTCCATGACCCGGCCCAGCCGATTCTCGAAAGGCCGACGAATTCCGAGCCGGCGACCCTCAGGGACTTCCAGAGGACGACCGGTGGCGGCGCCGAGGACAACGAACTCGTCGTCCTTCGCCTTGGACGCCCGCCCCTGTCCAAGACCGGCAGGTCTCCGGTGTCACTGCGTCTCCGGGTGGTTCCGAAGGCGGGAGGTGCATCACCGGTGCAGTTCCGCAGCCGGGAGGACGGCAGGGTTTTCCCGATGCAGGGCCTGGCGTTGCAGAGCGTTCGCGGCACCGCGTCCGGAGCCCTTTTCGCACGGGCGGAATCCGGCTCAGTCGAGTTGCTGTTGGAAGGTGTCTCTCCGGCCATCGACACGGAGATCCATTACGAGGTCTTCGACGACGAGGGCGGGTTGATCGGGGACGATGTGGTGTCGGTCACCACGGTTGAGGCGGAGATCGAGAGCTTCTGGTCGGAACAGTTCCCGGGATCAAAGTCTAACCTCTTTCCGGGCAACTCTGGGGCAAAAGAAAAAGTAAACAATTACGTCCTCATGGCGAACACCTCCGATGACAAGACCGAGGTAGGCGTGAAGGTGAGATTGTCGCCTGACGATGTTGAGATTCGGCAACGTCTCCAGATCAAGTTCATGAGGGCGGGAGACCATCAGATCCGGGGCCTAAGCGAGTTTCGGGATGGAGACTATCGACTTTCCGCTGATGATGTTAATGCGGAACTGTTTCCCTCTCCCGTCGCCAACCCGCTGGTTTCCATTGAACCCCTGCTGGTCCAGCCGATTTTGCTGCAGGTGCTTAAAGTCTCCAAGCGACTGGCTGTGGTTCCAATTGCCGGGTTCGATCAGGATGGAGATGGGGTTTTTAGTGTTGGGGAGCGGAATCGGGTCATGACGGCCCGTATGCGCGGAGGTGTTGTCGTCTTCAACGAAGCTCCGGCGGATAAGGGAATCTCCGAGCCCCATATCAAGGTGGTTCCCCGGAAACTGGCCCTGGGACAATTCCTCCAAACCCTCCCGCTTCTGGTCTCTTCGTTGCTGGTCGGAGAGATGGCCAGTGTCATCGACCTTCCGAATCCATTTACCGATGGGAACTTCATCGCGCCGTTGCATCTCACTGCGTTTGTAACTGGAGAGATGCCGCTGTCCCCGTTTGCACCACAGAGGGTAGGTGACTTCACGGTCAAGGACACCGTTGGTGGCGGGAATGTCAGCTTCCCGTTGACTCAAGGTTTTGACCACAACGTGGGCCCCTTCACCCCAAGCGGCACCCGCGTGGTTCCCTTTTTCCGATACACCAGCCCGACCCTGTCCGAACAGGTTCTCAGATCGTCCGCCCTTCCTAAATCGATGGCGTTGATGCTCAGAGAGTTCGAATTCCTCAAACACATCAGTGACCACATCACCGGCGTCGGCGTTGGAGGGACCTTTCGCGTTCAGATGCCTAAAGGTGAGGGAGGGTTTCTTCCAGGCTCGTTCAACCCGGTCTTGGAGCCCGATCTCTTCTTCGGCATCGGTGGAACCCAGTTCCACGATTTTGAGTGGGCCGTAACCGGGACCGTCGTCAGCGAGAGGCGGTTCGGGGCAGGGACCCGCAAGTCCATCCGTGTCGACACCGCGACCGTCAAAGGGAAAACGCAGGACCTCTACGACTGGGAGCTCAGTGTGAATCCCTTCGCCTGCCTTATCTCGGCCGGCTTCAACACCTACGGCAACGCGGGCAAGGCGTTCGTCTTAGAGATTCCCTTCGAAGGGGAAGTCGACTTCGGGTCCATCCTGTCTGGCGTTGAAGACACCGATAGGGAGTTCGATCTGCCGTGAGACCACGAATCCATCTCCTGCCGGTGTTGCTTTGGGTGCTGGCCTCGTTGGCGTCCTTCGCCGCCACACCCCTCACCACCCTCGACTACCGGGTCACCGGCCGTTCGCTGGCCGTGTCGCCGGCGGCGTTGTCGGTGCCCAAGGGCATCGCCGGCTCGGTCGCGGTCACCTATACCGGCGACGCCGCGTTCGCCCAGGGGGCGTTCGTCTCGGCCACCTTGCGTGGTCCCTCCTTCCCGGCCCGTGAGATCCTCGGCGCCGTCGGACAGCCGCTCCTCCTCCCGCCGCTGCCGCTCGTCGGCGACTACCGGCTCGACCAGGTCCGCCTCGTCCGCGTCGAGGGTACCAACATCGTCACGCTGCTCGAGGGCTCGCCTTCGTCGGTTCCTATCACCGTGTTCGACGAGGTGCTCGTCTCCCGCGTGACCTCGCGTCCGCTGACCTCCGCGGAGATCAGCGAGCGCGGCATCACCATCGACGAGTCGAACTTCCGCGCGGTGGAATTCGAGGTCGGGTTCGTGCTCGACGGCCGGACCATTCCCGTCCGCTTCCCGGTGGTGACGCCCTCCATCCGCCAGACCACCGAGATCATCCCGGCCGCGGAGCTGGAGGAACGCCTCGCCGAGGCCGCACGGATCAACGAGGACATCGCCGCCAACCTCGTGCAACTCCCACAGGAGCTGCGCAACGCCGGACTCCAGATCCAGACCCAGCCGATCGGCTTCCAGCCGGTGGACGGCGAGGGCTCCGGCATCGAGCTGACCATCCCGCCGATCCCGGCGCTGATGGTGATCCCGGGCAACGTCGGGTTCCTGAACCAGTTCTTCAGCGTGCAGCTCTTCACCGAGAACGGCGCGCCGTCGGGGTCCGGGCTCTCCGTGGTCGACGTCCGCGGCAGGCTGAAGCTCCCGCTCGGCGGCGACGGGATCGCGGCGGCATCGCATGACGCCCCGGGCGACGACCCGCTGCGCTTCGCCCGTCTCGGCGCCAACCGCGAGGTCCAGCCGGTGCAGGCGGTCGTCCGTGCGGGAGCCGACGGCAAGGTCGGCACCGCCGACGACATCCCGCGCCTGCAACCCGGCGAGAGCGGCCAGGCGGAGTTCCTCGTCGAGGGTCTCCACGAGGGCCTGCACGTCATGGACATCGAGCTGACCGCCAGCCTCGAAGGGCTCGCCGCCGGGCCGGTGAGGATCGTGGGCAAGGCCGCCGGCTCCGTGCTGGTCCGCAACCCGAACTTCTCCATCACCTTCAGCCACCCGAAGACCATCCGCAGCGGCGAACCCTACGAGGCCGCGGTGACCGTCCTGAACACGTCCCCGTCGCGGGCGAACCAGGTGAGCGTCACGCTGCCGTCCTCCTCGCTCAGCGGCACCGTGTTCGAAGGCGACCAGCAGCCGACGGTCTTCCTCGGCGACATCCCGCCCGGCCAGAGTGCGACGGCGCGTTACCGCATGCGTTCGCAGCGCACCGGTTCGATCCGGTTCTCCAACCTGACCCTTGGCGACGACGCCTCGACCGGCAGGTTCCTGCTGACGATGGGCATCGATGAACGCGGCGTGGCGCTGTCGGGCGACACGATCGGGCTTCCGGGCCTGGTCACGAACCTGCCGCCCGGGATCCGCCGGGCCGCGGACCGCATGCTCGGCCAGGCGTTGAGCCTCGCCACCGCCGGCGTCGTCCCGGCGGGCGTCCTCCGTCTCGACCGCTCGGTCGTCACCCGGCGCTCGTTGGACCTCGCGGAGGCCGGCCAACGCATCCTCTACGGCGACGCCACGAACCGCGTGTTGCTCGACCTGATGCTCGACTGGCACGGCGGCCGTTCCTTCCAGGTGGGTTGGGACCAGATCCTCCGCGAGACCGACGCCGGCCGCGAATGGCGTGAGGCCGTCATGGCCGAGCTGGCGCTGCACGCGCCGCAGGGACCCGCGCGCCTGCTCGAATCCGCCGGACCCGACCTCGCCGGCCGCGGCGAATCCTGGCTCCTGGCGGCCTTCGACGGCGGACCGGGCGAGGTGACCCTCCGCCGCGGGACCTCCGAGGCCGGAATCCGGCGCAGCGCCATCCCCGGTGCCGTGGCCTATGGCGGGACGAACGCCGCTTGGCTCGTCGTCCGCGATCCCGGATCCGATCCGGCGGACCTCGTCCGGTGGAGCCTCACGGGCAGCGACGCGACCCGACTGAACGGCCTCGTCCTCGGCACCAACGGCGTGGGCCGTGCGGTGGCGTGGGAATTGGTTTCCCGAACCGGATGCCATGACTGGAACCCCTTCCCGGCCTCGGCGGAGCTGCGTTCGGATGCGACCTGCAACGGGATCCCGGGAGTCCCTTCCGTCGGCACGGCCACGCCGGTGACGGAGCTTCCACCGGAGTTGGTCTCGATCCGCCAGGACCTCGAGGTGCTCGTTGGACGCCCTGTGAAGCCGTGTCCGCTGCCCGGCATCGGCAACTACGCCAACGTCGTCGCCGCGCTGTTCTCGAAGCCGATGTCCCAGGACCGCGTGAATGTGCCGGCGGCCTACCGCCTGGACGACGGTTCGACCGCGGCGACCGTGCAGATCCAGCCCGGCGGACGCGTGGCGCTGCTGACGTTGCAGCGACCCGTCGGCGGGCTGATCCCGCGGACGATCTCGGTGGACGCGGCGGTGACCGATCCGCGCGGGCATGCGATCACCGACCGTTCGCGGTCGATCCTGTCGTCCAGCCGGGCGGGCGTCGCCGTCCGGGGACGCGTGGTTCGTTCGGGCGGCAGCCCGGTGGCCGGGATCCCGGTCACCCTCGTGTACCGGGACTCGGTGGAATCCCTCGACGAGTGCAAGAAGTGGATCTTCCGTCCGTCGCAGGTGCTGACCGACACCAACGGCGACTTCGGCTTCGACTTCGTGTTGGCGGGCATCCCCTACACCGTCGCCACGACCGACACCTCGTCGCTGTCGGCGGAGGGGACGTCCCTGATCCTGGAGGCCTCGGTGGCGGGCGTGGTCCAAAGCGACCGGATGCGCGAGCTGGCCACCTCCGAGCGTTTCCAAAACACGTTGTTGGGCATGTTCGCGGCGGGCTCCGTCGGCGAGGCGATCGCCCAAGCCGAAGGCCTCGACCGGGCGACCGTCGACGACCTGGTGGTGCCCGAATCGCGCCGTGAAGGAACCGTCGTCCCGATGGTGCTGACCTTCCGCGGTCGGGGAACGGTCGAGGGCGTGGTGTTGCAGGCCGACGGAACGACGCCGGTGGCGAACGCGGCGGTGAACCTCTTCCCGGATCCGGCGAGCCGCGAGCTGGGCCGGGGCGTGTTCTCGGACTCCGAGGGCCGGTTCGCCTTCCACGGCGTCCCGTTGGGAGTGTTCAGCCTGAAGGTGGAGGATTCCCTTGGACGGCTGCGGATCCTCGACGACGCGCTGGACGCGCCGGGCGAGGTGCGCCGGCTGACGGTGCGCTTCAACGCGCTGGCGGATCCGCGTACCTCCGTCGCAGGCCGCGTGACCGAGGCGGACCGCCGGACGCCGCATGCGGGCGCCCGGGTTCTGATCGGTACGGGTCAGGATCGGTTCGGGCGCTTCCGTGCCTTCGCCGAGGCCATGGCCGACGCGGAAGGACGTTGGGAGTTCGCGGACGTCCCCGTGGGCATCTTCTCCCTGACGGCCTTGTCTTCGGACGGTCGCCGGGTCACCGGGACCGAGCGGATCACGCTGCGGGAGGCCGAGACGCCGTTCGCGGTGCTGGCCTTGCCTGGCTCGGCATTGGTCCGTGGACGGGTGCTCACGGCGTCGGGCGAGCGGGGCGTGGGCAACGCGCTGGTCGCGGGTGGACGCGAGATCGTGCGGACCGACGCCCAGGGCTTCTTCGAGATCCCCGGCGTGGCCTATGGACGGCGCGACTTCGAGGCCGGCGTGGAACGGACCGTCGCGAACCAGCCGCCGCAGTCGGATCCGCCGTTCGACTTCCCGCGCTTCGGCTCGGCCGCGATCGAGGTGCTCCCGGGCGACGACAACTTCGTCCTGATCCGGCTCACCCCGGCGGCGCGTGTGGTCGGGCTGGTGCTCGACGCGGAGGGGCGTCCGATGCCGGGGGCGATGGTGTGCCATCCCGAGGACGAGGGCTTCAGCTTCGTCCGTGCGGACCGCGAAGGGCGCTTCCTGTGGGAAGGGCTTCCGCTGGGCCAGCCCTACCAGCTTTCCGCACCGTCGGAGAACCCGCCGGTGAACGACACGAGCGTGCCCAGCGAGGCGGAGATCGAGGCGGACCCCGAGGCGGCCTTCAACCAGGCGTTGAAGGTCTTCATGGGGGTCAACGACCCGCTGTTGAACGGCACGGGCGCGACATTCGTGCCGCCGAGCTTCGACGAGAGGCTGGTGACGCTGAACTTCGACGGAGAGACCCGCGAGGTGACCTTCCGCATGCGGCCGCTCGGGCGCATCGCCGGGCGCGTGGAGAACGCCCAGTCGGTCCCCATCGGCGCGTTGGTCCGGGTGAGCGGACCGGGACTGACCCCCAAGATGTCGCCGGGATTCGTGATCCGCGGCGACGTCGACAGCGACGCGGCCTCGGGCGAGTTCCAGGTGCGGAACGTGGCCGTCGGCCAGATCCAGGTGCAGGCCGCCTCGCCGTTCTTTCCGCAGGTGATCTCGACCCAGGTGCTCACGGATCCACTCGATCGGGACTCTACGAACGTCCTGCTCCGGTTCCCGCCGGCGCGCGAGGTGAACGGGCGCCTGGCCGGACGTGTGTTCCATCCCGACGGCACGCTCGTCGGCGCGGAGGTGCCGGTGGCGATCGGCTTCGGGGACCTCGTCGTCCGCACCGAGGCGGACGGGCGTTTCGACACGCGCTTCGGCCTGCCGGCGGTCCGGGACGGGGCGCCTGGGGTGGACTACGTGGTGACCGTGACCAACACCGCGGACGGCACCGTGGGACGTTCGATCGCGCGGGTGCTGCCGACCGGGACGAACGTGGTGGCCAACCTCGTGGACGTGCACCTGCTCGGGAAGGGTGGCCTGCGGATCCGGGTTCTCCGCGCCGACGGCACCCCGGCGGCCGGTGCGATCACCCGGGCCGAGGGCGTGGCGTTCCCCAACGAGGTGGCGGAGGGGACGACCGACGCCGCGGGCGAGGTGGTCTTCGGCGGACTCAGCGAGGGCGCCTACGGCGTGCGCGTGGAGCTTCAGGCGGGCGTCATCCGGATCTTCGGCCGAGCCGCGGCCGCGGTGGCCCGCGACGCGGAGGCGACGGTGGCCGTGACCCTGGAGGGGACCGCTGCGATCGCGGGACGGTTCCTCCGCCGCGACGGCGTGACGCCGGTGGCGTTCGCGCAGGTCACGGTGGTCGAGGGATCCGAGGCCGTGGGCTCCGCGACCACCGACGGCACCGGCGAGTTCTCCATCGACGCCCTTCCCATGGGCACCTTCCGCCTTGAGAGCGCGGATCCGGTCACCGGTCGTGCGGGCCGTCTCACCTTCCAGCTCGAGGTCCCCGGCGAGCTGAGGCGGCTCGTGCTGTTGGAACAGTCCCTCGCCGAGGTGACCGGCACGGTCGTCAACAGCGCCAGGACCGGACCGGCCGCCGGGGCGACCGTCACCCTCAACGCGACCGCGTCGGGCGTGGTCCAGAACCGCACCGTGACCACGGGTCCGGACGGGACCTTCCGCTTCGCGAACGTTCCCGCCGGCACCGGCCGCATCGAGGCCTCCCTCGACGGGGTCACCGGTTCCGTCTCCGTCGCCATCCCCGACGACGTCGCCTCGGTGTCCACCACCATCGAGCTCCAGCCGCTGGCCGACCTGCGCGTGCGGGTCTCGCGGCGGTTCGCCGGCGTGCCGGGCACGAACGCCACCGCCACGGTGCGCCTTGGGGACTTCAGGATGTCCTCGGCCGTGGATGACGCCGGCGAGGCGGTGTTCCGTTCCTTCCCGCTCAACCGCCTGCTCTCCGTGACCGTGTTCTCCGACCAGCCGGAGGACACGTCGAACGGGGTCCAGACGAACGTCACCCTGACCGTCGCCGGACAGGAACGCCTCCTGGAGGTGGTCCTGCCCGGCGTGGGCGTCGTCTCCGGCCGCGTGGTCGCCGCGGACGGCGTCACGCCGGTTCCCGACGCGATCGTCCGGATCCGCAGCGGCGCCAGCCTGTTCCTTGGACGCGAGGTGGTCCGCCAGACCGACGCCTCCGGCGCCTTCTCCGCCGGGAACATCCCGGTGGGACGGGTCTCCGTCACAGCCCAGGGCGGAGCGCTTTCGGCCCGGGCCGACACCACCGTGACGGAAGGTGGCGACGAAGCCGAAGTGACGTTGGCGCTGTTCCCGGCCGGCTCGGTCCTGGGACGCCTCGTCCGGGCCGACGGCACGACGCCGGTCGCCGGCGCCGATGTCGCGCTCCGGTTCCGGGCGCTCGGCGAGTCGCTCGGCCGCACCGCCCGCTCGACCGACACGAACGGACTGTTCCGCTTCGACGGGATCCCCCTCGGCGACATCCGGCTCGAGGCGATCGTCCAGGCGGTCTCCGGACTCCAACACGCGGTCGGCACGCTCTCGACGAACGGCCAGGAACTCGACCTCGGTACGGTGGTCCTCGACGAGGCCCTGCCGGCGGTCGTCGCTGTCCGCCCGGCCGACGGCGCCACCGCGGTCCGCGTGGACAGCGTGGTGGAACTCGACTTCAGCGAGGCCCTCGACCCGTCGACGATCGGCGGCGGCGGCGTCTTCCTGCGCTCGGCCACCGGCAACGAGGTCCCCGCGGCGGTCGAGCTGGTCGCCGTGGACGGCGTCGCCCGCCGCATCCGCCTGACCCCGGCCCGGCCTTTCCGCAGCCTCCAGAGCTACCGCGTGGTTGTCCTGGAATCGGACCGCGACGCCGTCCTCGCCTTCCCGGCCAAGACCGCGGTGAAGGACCTCGTCGGACGCACGCTCGCGGCACTTTTCACCTCGGAATTCCGCACCGTGGACGCCGATCCGCCGTTGCTGGTGTCCCTCTTCCCCGAGAACGGGACCAACCAGATCGATCCCCGTTCGGTGTTCCGCGCCTCCTTCAACGAGCCGATCGCGGAGGGCCTGTCGCTGCGCGTCGAGGGTCCGTCCGGTCCCGTGGAGG
>CAMASJ010000160.1 GCA_945860685.1 Akkermansia muciniphila | reverse complement strand
ACCTCATGCGCCGCTGGCCCGGGGTCATCTTCAGCCAGCGCGCCGACATGTCCTTCCACTATGCCAGCCCGCGGTTGGAGGAACTCACCGGCATCCCGCTGTCGGAATGGACCACCCGGTCGGACGCCTTCTGGAACGTCGTCCACGAGGCCGACCTCGCGGAGGTGCAGAACCAGATCCGCCGCGCGGCCCAGAGCGGCGTGAACATGTCCACCAGCTTCCGCGTGCGGCATGCCCGCACCGGCCGGGTCGCCTACGTCCTCGAACACCGCCAGGCCCTTCGGAGCGACGGTGGACTGCTGCTCGGCTTCGAGGGCGTCTGGCTCGACGTCTCCCGCCAAACCATCGCCGAACGCCGGCTCAGCTCCGCCGCCTGGCGCGACACCCTCGCCGTCCTCACGATGGGCCTCGCCCACGACTTCGGGAACATCCTCGCGGGCATCCACGCCCTCGCCGAGACCCTCGAACCGCCCGGCGATGCCGAAGGCCCGCTGCGGGACGGCATGGACCTCATCAAGCGCAACGCCATGCAGGCCAGCCAGCTCGTCCGCAGGGTGCTGAGCCTGCACCAAGGACGACCTGGCGAGTACGCCTACTCGGACCTCAACGAGCAGGTCACCGACCTCGCGGAACTGGTCCGCAAGGTGGTGCCGCGCCGCATCCAGTTCGAGGTCCAGGAGTGCTCCTCGCCGCTGCCGGTCTACGTGGACGCCGTGGAGCTGCGGCAGGTGTTCCTCAACCTCGCCATGAACGCCGTGGACGCCATGCCGCACAGCGGCCGTCTGCGGGCCTCCACCACCCGGCACCTCGAGGTGCCCGTCCTCGCGCACGTCCAAGGGGTGTTCCCGCGACTTCCCGCGGTCTGCCTCTCCGTCGAGGACAACGGGCTCGGCATCGCCTCCCGCAATCTCGGCAACATCTTCGACCCGTTCTTCACCACCAAGCCGGTGAACAAGGGCTCCGGCCTCGGCCTGTACAACGCCCGCCTCTTCGCCGAGAAGCACCACGGGGCGATCTCCGTCGACTCCACCGAGGGCGTCGGCACCACCTTCCGGCTCTGGCTGCCCGAAGCCGACTTCACCGAGCAGGAACGCCAGTCCGAGGACTCCGGCCACCGCCGCCGCAGCATCCTCCTCGTCGGCGTCCCCGGTCGCCCCCTCGACACCACCACCGAATTCCTCCGCCGCAGCGGCTACTTCGTGGTCACCGAATCGCGCGAGGAACACGCCCTGCAGCTCCTGGACTCCCTCGACTACGAGTTCGACGCCGTCCTGGTTCAGGTCTCCAACGACCCCGGCGAGAAGACCGGCCAGCTCCTGCGCGACGTCCGCCAGCGCCGTCCCCCAGTGAAATCGATCCTCCAGATCGTCGGCCGGAACGCCGATGAAGTGGACACCTCGTGGATCCGGAACGCCTCGTTGACGGTGCCGCCCGACTTGCCCGAGGCGGAGTTCGGGGAGAAGCTCCGCAAACTGTTCGACGCCGCCCGATGACCGACAGCCCAACACGCATCGAAGAATCGCTGAAGCGGATCCTCATCGTCGACGACGAGGAGATCGTCCTGGTGGCGCTCCGCGAGACGCTGCGGCGGGAGAAGTACGGCGTCGTCACCTGCTCCACACCCGAGAAGGCCCTCGAGATCGTCCGGACCGAGGCGTTCTCCGTCATCATCTCCGACTTCCAGATGCCGGGCATGACCGGCCTCGACTTCCTGGCCCACGCCAAGCAGCTGCAGCCCGACGCGACCCGGATCCTGATCACCGCCGTCCTGAGCCTCGACACCGTCATCGACGCCATCAACAAGGGCGAGATCTACCGGTTCATCGTGAAGCCCTGGCTGCGCGAGGAGCTGCTCGCCACCGTCAAGAACGCGGTCCAGCGGCACGAGCTGATCACCCGCAACACCGTCCTCCAGGCCACCACGCTCGCCATGAACGAGCAGCTCGTGGCCCTCAACCGGCAGCTCGAGGAACGCGTCAACTCCGAGGAGGCCCAGAACGCACGGCTCAACGAGCTGAACTTCTCCCTCCAGCAGAACCTCCACCATTCCGTGGAACTCTGCCTGAAGGTGATGCAGACCTTCTACCCGACGCTCGGAACCCAGGCCCGTCGCGTGTTCTCCCTCTGCCGCGCCATGGCCGAGGTGCTCCACCTGCCCGACGACCAGCGCCAGTCGCTCGAGATCGCCGCCTGGCTCCATGACATCGGCCTCGTCGGCGTTCCGCGCGGCCTGATCCGCAAGTGGCAGCACGAGCCCGCCACTCTCGCCGACGCCGAACGCGTCCTCATGGAACAGCACCCCGCCATGGGCGAGGAGCTGGCCGACTTCGTCGCCAACCTCAAGGACGTCGGGCGCATCATCCGCGGACATCACGAGCAGTTCGACGGACGCGGCTACCCGGACCGCCTCGCCGGCGACCAGATCCCCTGGTTGGCCCGGCTGCTGGCCGTCGCCGTGGGCTACGCGGAATGCCAGGGCAGCTCGGCCGACGCCTCCGAACGGGTACGCCTCGGCAGCGGTTGGCGCTTCGATCCCGAGGCGGTCCGCGTGTTCCTCCGCGCGCTTCCGTCCGCCACCATCCCGCGCAAGGAACGCGAGGTCCTCCTCTCCGAACTCCACCCCGGCATGATCGTCGCCCGCGGCATCTACACCGCCAGCGGCCTGCTCCTGATCCCCGAGGGACAGCAGCTCACCGAGACCTACATCGACAAGCTGCGGAACCACCACCGCATCCAGCCCATCAACCAGACGCTCCTCGTCTACGGCTGATCCTACCGCGGTCCTTCCTCTTCCGTCGCTTCCCGCGCCGGCCCGCCCGCGATCCGGCCCCAGCGCTCGCCCCGCGCCATCCCGCGCCGGGCCTCCGACTCGGTGTTCGGACGCCGCTCGTGCAGCCGCTCCAACAGCGTGGGAAGGGCGTTTCGGATCGGTGAACCCGACAGGTACTCCGCGGCCAGAGCCTTCCGTCCCCGCGAACGGAGCGCCGCATAGACGTGCAGTTCGAAATGCAGGCGCAGCTTCCCCGCCTCCTCCCGCCTTCCCATCAGTTCCAGCAGGCCGATCAGCGTCTCCACGGTCGAGAGGTTGCCCTCGCCCTGCTGTTCCCGAAGCCAGTAGCGGCTCTCCCCGGACAGCGGCAGCCGGACCAGACGACCCCAGTGCTCCACGGCGGTCACCACCCGCGAGGCCTCGCCCCAGCTCCCGTCGATCAACAGCACCTGCACCCCCGCCGGATCGGTGACCGCCAGCTGTTCCGTCGGGATCATCGCGCCCCTCGGATGCAGGATCCACAGCGCGCGCCCCGGTTCGACCAGGGTCTCACGCCCGATCGGCACCGTGCGGCTGTGGATGTGTGTCCTCGCTCCCGCCAGCGCCCGCTCAATCAGCTTGCCGGTGCTGGTCGGACGCCACTGCTCGCGGGTGTGCAGCAGGATGTCGGCGCGCAGGTCGGAGCGGACCGGCTCCACGGCGTCGCAGACGCACCATCTCAGGGGCAGCATGCACCGTTCGCACCGTTCGGTGCCGGAGAGGACGACGCTTCGTGACATGGTGGCAAGGTCGGGCGCATACCGCCGCTGGAGTCAGGGCACCCGGAAGGCGCCTCAGCCCAACCGGCCTAGATTCCGGACCAGGAACTCCCGGATCACCGCCACCTCGGGTTCGCCGGCCACCGTGTGCACCTTCTCGAACTCCCGCCACGTCAGGTCGAGTCCCGCCGACTTCAGCTGCTCGGCCTGGCCGCGCACCGGAAGCATCGGGACGATCGGATCCCGCGTCCCGTGGGTGAAAAGCGCAGGAACGCTCTTCGCCTCGGATCCCAGCTCACCGAGCAGGACGGTCGGCTCATGGATGTAGCCGCTGATGCCCACCAGCGCGCCCAGCGGCGCCTTCAGCCGCAGGCCGGCGTCGAAGGTCATCAGGCAACCCTGCGAGAACCCGAGCAGCCCGATCGTGCGGGGATCCCTCCCGCGCGCCACCAGATCCTCAAGCAGCCCGGTGAGCAATCCGCGGCTGCGCCGGATCCCCACTCCTTGGTCTCCGTGCAGGTCGTACCAGGAGAAGCCGCCGTAATAGGGGTCCGGGGCGTTCACCAGGAGGTATTCCATCCAGGGCAGGTC
Source organism: Akkermansia muciniphila (assembly GCA_945860685.1). Lineage (GTDB taxonomy): Bacteria > Verrucomicrobiota > Verrucomicrobiia > Limisphaerales > UBA9464 > SXXZ01. Next base: position 6,393 of record CAMASJ010000160.1, on the reverse strand, counting down.
CAGAGCGCCCGGCAGCCAGTCCCAGCCGTGCACCGAGTCCCCGAGGCCATGGAGGACGACCAGGAGTGCCCGCGCGGGCCGCTGCGTGGCGGGTATGGAAAGGGTGTCGAGGGTGGAGGCCATGGGTGTCCGTATGTGAATCCGACCGCGTGAAAGTCCGGCCCCGTGCCCTGCGACACAATCCCGAAGTCCCACCGCGGTCTCCGCCGACGCCGACGCCGTCAACGTCGTCCCGCTGCATCCGGGGCGGGGCGCACCCGGAGCGCCGGCCGGTCCGTCCGTCCGCGCTTGCCTCCGGATGGGCTGCGGGACAGGTCCATGAACCGTTCCTGCGAACGGACCACCTCCACGCCCGGACCCCTCGCCGCCCGCACGTAGGATCCGTCGGGCTGGAGCAGCCGCGCCTTCACGTTGTCGGCCAATGGCAGCTCGAGGATCTCGTGGATCACGCGGTCGCGGATGCGTCCGTCCAACAGCGGGAAGGCAACCTCGATCCGCTTGAAGAAGTTCCGCGGCATCCAGTCGGCGCTCGTCACCCACACCTCGGGTTGGCCGGCGTTGCCGAAGTGCCAGAGACGGCTGTGCTCCAGGAACCGGTCCACGATGCTCCGGACGCGGATGCGTTCGCTGAGCCCCGGCACGCCGGGGCGGAGGCAGCACACGCCGCGGATGACCAGGTCGATCTCGACGCCGGCCTGCGATGCCTCGTAAAGCGAACGGATCGTCTCCTCGTCCACCAGCGCGTTCATCTTGGCGACGATCCGGCCTGGAAGCCCACGCAGCGCCAGGTCCCGCTCGCGGGCGATGAGGCGGCCCACGTGGTCGTGCAGGTCGAACGGCGCCAGCACCAGGCTCCGCATCGGTCGCGGCTGGCACACGCCGGTCAGCATGTTGAACAGATGCGTCGCGTCCTCGCCGAACTCCGGACGACAGGTCAGCAGGCCCACGTCGGTGTAGAACCGCGCAGTGGAGGCGTTGTAGTTGCCGGTCCCCAGGTGGACGTACCGTCGGATCCCATCCGGGTCGTTCCGCACCACCAGCGACGTCTTCCCGTGGATCTTGTACCCGACGAGCCCGTACACGACGTGGACGCCGGCCTCCTCGAGCCGACGCGACCACTCGATGTTGTTGGCCTCGTCGAACCGCGCCTTGAGTTCGACCACCGCGGTGACCTGCTTGCCATTCTTCACTGCGTCCATCAGCGCGCCGACGATCCGCCGGTCGCCGCCGGTGCGGTAGAGAGTCTGCTTGATGGCGAGCACCCGCGGATCCTCCGCCGCCTCCTGGAGGAACCGCACCACCGTGTCGAACGTCTCGAACGGATGATGCAGCAGGATGTCCCCCTCGCGGATGGCCTCGAAGAGGTCCCGGCGTCCGCGCGCCGCCGCGGCGACCGGTGCGATGAAGTGGGGATCCAGCAACTCACGCGGAAGCTCTCCCTCGAGCATCCCCAGCAACCGGCCCGGCGCCAGCAGCGCTTCCACCTCGTACACATCCTGCGATTCGAGCCCGAGCGTCGCGACCAGCTCTTCCCGGATGTCCTCCGGACAACCCGCGGAGATCTCCAGCCGCACCGCCTCGCCCTTTCGGCGGTTGTGCAGCTCGGCCTCGACCGCCTTCAACAGGTTCGAGACCTCCTCCTCGTCGATGTACAGCTCGCTGTTCCGGGTCACCCGGAATAGCCAATGCCCCACCGGCTCCGTCCCCGCGAACAGCTCGGCCAAGTGCATGCCGATGAGGTCGGAAAGGAACACGTGGTCGCGTTCTCCCTCCGGACGCGGAAGCCGGATCAACGCCGGCAGCACCCGCGGGACCTGCACGATGGCCAGACGCCGCGTCTCGTCGCGTCCGCTGCCGATCCGGATCCGGGTGATCAGGTTGAGCGACTTGTTCAGCAGCTGCGGGAAGGGATGCGACGGATCGACGGCCAACGGCGTCAGCACCGGATGCACCTTCTCACGGAAGTAGTCGTCGAGCCAACGCCGGTCGGCCTCGTCCAGCGTCTCCGGCCGGAGGAACCGGAATCCCGCCGCCTCCAACGCCGGCCGCAGCTGCTCGCCCCAGCATCGGCCGGCGTCGCCCATCATCGTCCGCACCCGCCGTGAGACCGCCCGGAGGCAGCGGGCCGGCGACATCCCGTCGGGTCCCGCTTCGGCGCTGTCGGTCTCCACCTGCTGCTTCAATCCGGCGACCCGCACCTCGAAGAACTCGTCGAGGTTCGAATGGGTGATGCCGAGGAACTTCACCCTCTCCAACAGGGGCACCCCCGGATCCTGGGCCTCCTCGAGGACCCGCTGGTTGAATTCCAGCCAGGAGAGTTCGCGGTTCAGGAATGGGCTCTGTGCCGGCGCCGGGGACGTCGGAACCTGGGCCGCCGTCAAGGCGGGGCGCTTTCGGGAGATCGGAGGCATTCGGACGGCTTCAAAGCCTAGCGCCGAGCCGCATTCTCTGAAAGTGACGTTTCAAACGGACGGATCCGGCCATTCCGCGGCTTCAGATGGGCCACGGAGACACGGAGGACACGGAGGGGGATGTTCGTTGTCTGTCGTCCGTGGTGGGTCGCCCGTTGTCCGTTGTTCGCGTTTGTCGTCAGCCCATCTCCGCGTTCCGACTTAAAACTAAAAACTTGAAACTGAAAACTTCCCCAATATCTCCATCCCGCCAAAGTCCACCTGACAGCCGGCCTTCCCAAGTTCACCCTCATCCGATGCGACCCCGCCTCCCGATGCGCCGTTCACTGCTGGCCCTCACCGCCACCGCCCTGTTCCTCCAGGCCGCCGACCCCGTCCCGCCGATGGTCACGCCCGGCACCGCCGGCTCACCGCCCTCGGACGCCGTGGTCCTCTTCGACGGCAAAGACCTGTCCAAGTGGAAGAGCGAAGACGGAGGCGAGTCCAAGTGGAAGGTCGTCGACGGTTACGCCGAGATGGCCGGGAAAAGCATCCTGACCCGTGAGGAGTTCGGCGCGATCCAGTTGCACATCGAGTGGGCCAGCCCTGCCGAAGTGAAGGGCGAGGGCCAGGGCCGCGGGAACAGCGGGGTCTATTTCCAGGGCCGCTATGAGATCCAGGTGCTGGATTCGTGGAACAATCCGACCTACTCCAACGGCCAGGCCGCGGCCTTCTACGGACACAACGCCCCCAAGGTGAACGCCAGCCGGAAGCCCGGGGAATGGCAGTCCTACGACATCGTCTTCCATCCGCCCAAGCCCGCGGCCGACGGATCGGTGACGCCCGGTTCCTTCACCGTGTTCCACAACGGCGTGCTCGTGCAGGACCACATCCCGATCAAGGGCGACGCCACCACCTCGGCCAAGTTCAGCGGTGCGACCCCCACCGGTCCCCTGATGCTCCAGGACCACGGGAATCCCGTCCGGTACCGGAACATCTGGCTTCGCAAGCTGGACTGACCCTCTTCCGCCGTCTCGCCAGTCCGTGGCCGCGCCAGCCAAGGCGCGGTCACCTCCCCCTTTTACCCATGGCGTTCCAATGGGTTTCCTCCGCCACCGGTTCATGCCACCGGTTTGCTCATTTCGTGTAACCGGCACCCCGGACCTCGGTCTTCCGGGCGCGTGTACCAGCTGATTTTCAAGGATTTACAACTGCGGCAGCCCAACCGGAATGGAGTCCGGCCTCTGGGTTTGGCCGCTCTTCAGTCTTTCCGGCCTGCGGACGCCGGCTCCGCCGCTTCGAAGACGTGCCGGTTTCTTCCCTCCGTTTCGATCCCCGTCCACCCGCTCCCTCGCGGTCAGGTCCGGAGCCGACAGGGCGGACGTCCATCAGGCCCAGGTCGCAATCGGTCCGCCTGACGGCAGTCCCACTCAGCGACCACCCCCAATTCCGACCCGTACAGGATCCAACGTCATCAAACCTCAACACCGCGACAACAAGAAGCCGGGGACGGCGCCCAACGCCAACGCCACTCCCCTGTCCGCACCCGATCCGCTTCCGCCGTCCGCCGAAACCCCACCTCCCGGGGCTTGGGCACGCATCCTGGCCCAACTGGTGAGCGGCCTTTCCCTCGCCGCATTCCGCATCGCCGTGGGGATCGTGATGCTGCTCGAGGCGATCTCCTTCTTCCTGCCGTCCGAAAGCTCAGGTGGCCGGTCCCACCTCGACGTCTACTACGCGGGCAAGGACATCGCCTTCAACCTTCCCTATCCTAGATTCGGCTGGCTGCCGCTGCTGCCGTCCCCATGGATCGAAGGCGTCGGCGTCCTCCTCGGTGTCGGCGCAGTCGGGATGGTCCTCGGCTTCCGCTACCGCGTGTCCGCGCTTCTGACCTTCCTCGCCTGGGGCTACCTCTACGCGGTGGAGTCCACCCGGACCTACTGGATGAGCTACTACTACCTGGAGCTCATCGTCCTCTTCCTGATGGTCTGGATGCCCGCGGCAGCGCGTTGGAGCCTGGACGCCTCCCGCCTCGGCGACCGGAACCCTCCATTGATCCCCTTCTGGCCGGTGTACCTCCTGCGCGCCCAACTGGTGGTCACCTACTTCTACGCCGGCTTCGCCAAGCTCAACCACGACTGGCTGTTCGAAGGGGTCCCCGTCCGGCTCTTCCTCGAAAAACCCTGGGTCGCAGCCCGTCTCAAGTCCCTCGTGCCCGACGCCTGGGCTTCCGGTGTCGACCGCGCGGTCCATTCGCCGGCGCTCATCCACTTTATCGGTTGGACCGGCGCCGTGTTCGACCTCTCCATCGGCGCGCTCCTGCTCGTGCGCCGGACCCGCACCCTCGGTTTCGGGTTCCTCTTCGTTTTCCACGGCATCAACCACGGGATCCTCTTCAACGACATCGTCTGGTTCCCCCTGCTCGGGCTCGCCACAGCCACGATCTTCCTCGACCCCGACTGGCCCGCGCGGCTGGGCCGTTGGCTCACCGCACCCCGACTGCCCAAGCCCGAATGGCGTTGGGCCCTGCCCGGCGCCGTCCTCCTGCCCGGCATCGGAGCCCTCCTCGGCTGGCGCTCGAATCCGACGCAGTACGCGCCCGGAGCCCGGACCTGGTCCGCACTCGGCCGTGCCACGCCGGCCTTGGTCGCGGCGTGGATCGCCTTCCAGTCCGTGTTCCCCCTGCGGAACCTCCTCATCCCGGGCGATTCCCGTTACACCTTCGAGGGACTCTCCTGGAGCTGGCGCCTCAAGGCCGAGGTCTACAGCACCGACCCTTGCGTCGTCACCGTCTCCGATCCGGCCTTGGCCAAGTCCTCGCCCGGCGGTTCCGCCCGCTTCGATTGGGCCGCCTGGCGGTCCGATCGCATCCTCTTCCGCGAGGTCGACCCGCTGCGCATCGACTGGTCCCAACAACCCGAACTGGTGGTCCTGTTCGATCCACTGATGGGCGACCGCGTCGTCTACAATGCCCAGTCCACCAACGTCACCGACCATTCCGAGGACGCCGCACGCCGTCGGGTCGCGGAACTGTGGACCCAGCTCCACGGGCGCCAACCGGAGGCCGTGAACCGCACGGTGCCGCTCTCCCGGATCCTAGAAGGCTACGACAAGGCGATGCGCCTGCAGGGCATGCGCTTCAAGAACGCCAACGAAGTCCTCGGCACCCTGGACCGCCTCAACGGCCGCCGCGGCGACGGCCGGATGCTGCCCGTGTTGCGCAAGGCCGATCCGTTCCCGCTGAGCCCGAAGTCGGCGCAGGGTCTTGTCTTCCTCCAGATCGAGGACAAGGCCCTTTTCTCCAACCCGCCAGGCCCCGTGCCCCGGCTGCTCGCCAACTCCTGGAAAAACGGACCCGCCAGCATCACCGCCTGGCCCGCCGATCCCTCACAGGCCACCCCGGCTGTCGTCCTCTGCGAACCGCTGGCGCTCGACGTCTCCGACCTGCTTCCGTCCTTCTACGCGGCGGTACCCGCGCACCGTGCCGAATTGCTGCCCGAGATCCGCTGGAACCTCATCCGCGACGCCGGCATCTCGAAGACGATGCACATCGGCATCCAGCCATTCCTCATGCGCCGCTACGCCCGACGGGTCGCCGACGCCTGGCGCGCGGAGTACGGACGCGATCCCGCCGTCCATGTCGCCGCCAGCATCTCCGTCAACGGCCATGCCCCGCGTGAACTCGTCGACCCGAAGGCCGACCTGCTCACCGCCCCGCTCACCCTGTTTGGGTACAACGCCTGGATCCGCAACGGCGACCGCTCGGAGTTCGGCAGCACCGGCGGACCGCCTTGAGCCGACGGGCCATTCGCGATTCTTGATCTCCGACTCCCGATTCCCCGCAAGTGGCCGCGTGTCACGTCCTGATTAAAAGTTGTCACTCCGTCTATCGGACTCCTGATCTCTCTGATCCTTCGCCCGCCCCCGCTGGGGTGAGGCGGAGCTGTGGTGAGCGTAGCGAACCGCAGCGCAGCCGATCCCCAGCGGGGGCGGGGCGGGCGGC
>CAMASJ010000159.1 GCA_945860685.1 Akkermansia muciniphila | reverse complement strand
CAAGGCGCCGCTGAATGGCGTCCGCCATCGGAACACCTCAGCGCCTCAGCGTCTCTGCGGGAGAAAACTCGGCAATGGATTCGTGCTCCCACGGAGACGCGGAGCTCGCTGAGACTCGGGAGAAACACCTCAGGCATGGCGCCCGAGGCCACAGTTCATCGGATACGAAGCCGCGATCACCACCCGATGGTACGGTTCCGCGACGGGACCTTAGTGGCTTCCCTCCCCCTCACCAGCGGCTTTGCGGCTCTGCGTGAGCCTTCCCCTATCCACGCTCAGCGACGCCGTCGCGTGCCTCCGAGCAGACTGCCCAGCAATCCACGGACAAGGGCCCCGGCCACCGCGGTGGCGGCGCTGCGGACCGCGGTCTTGGCCATCGTCTCGACGAGGGTGTCCCGAACCCGTCCCCCACCCCGCCCACCGGCGCTCCGTTCCGGAAACTCCGCGGATGCGGCCTTGGCCTCCACCAAACGCCGAAGCTGCTCGTAGGCGGATTCGCGGTCCACGGCGCGTTCATACACGCCCGCCACCAAGGATACCGCCATCAGCCGGGAACGTTCCGATTCGTCCGCGGGACCGATGCGCGAGCGCGGCGGATGGATATAGGCCCGTTCGACCGGCGTGGGCTGCCCCCGTTCGTCGAGCACGCTGACCAGCGCCTCGCCGACGGCGAGCTCGGTGATCGCGGCCGCTGTGTCGAGTCGGGGATTGGGACGGAAGCTGTCCGCCGCGGCGCGCACGGCCCGCTGTTCCGAGGGCGTGAAGGCCCGCAACGCGTGCTGGACCCGGTTGCCCAGCTGGGCAAGGACCCGCTCCGGGATGTCCCGCGGATTCTGGGTCGCGAAGTACACGCCCACGCCCTTGGACCGGATCAACCGCACCACCTGCTCGACCTTCTCCTGGATGACCGGCGGCAGGTCGCTGAAGAGCAGATGCGCCTCGTCGAAGAAGAACACCAGCTTCGGCTGGGGCTGATCTCCCACCTCGGGCAACCGCTCGAACAGCTCGCTCAACATCCACAGCAGGAAGGTCGCGTAGAGCTTCGGAGCCTTCATGAGCCGGTCGGCGGCCAGAAGGTGGACCACGCCGCGGCCGTCCACCGTCTGGAGCAGGTCCTCGAAGTCGAGAGCCGGCTCGCCGAAGAAGCGGTCTCCGCCCTGCGACTCGAGGGTCAGCAGTCCCCGCTGGATCGCCCCGAGGCTCGCCGCAGAAACATTGCCGTAGCGCGTGGTGAGTTCCGCCGAGCGGCTTCCCACGTGCTCCAGGAGCGCACGGAGATCCTTGAGGTCGAGCAGCAGCAACTTCTCGTCGTCGGCGAGCCGGAAGGCGATCTGCAACACCCCGGCCTGGGTCTCGTTCAGGCCAAGCAGCCGGGACAGCAACAGCGGTCCCATCTCGGAAAGCGTCGCCCTCACCGGATGTCCACGCTCGCCGAACACATCCCAGAAGGTCACCGGGACGGCTTCCGGTCTCCAATCGGCCAAGCCGAGCGACCGGATCCGTTCCGCGGCCTTGGCCGAGCCGCCGCCGGGCAATCCCAGGCCGGAGAGGTCGCCTTTGACGTCGGCGAGGAACACCGGAATGCCCCGTCGGCTGAACGACTCGGCGAGGGTCTGGAGCGTGACGGTCTTGCCCGTCCCGGTGGCCCCGGCGATCAACCCGTGGCGGTTCGCCATCTCCGGGAAAAGGCACAGGTCTTCCGAACCGGCGCGGGAGAAGGGAATCGGGTCGCTCATGTGACGGGAGAAGGGTCCGGGAAAATCCCGGCAAATCAACCGCCCCGGAGCGTCGTCGGGAGTTCCAGGGGTTTGCCCGACTCGGGATCCAACGGAACCGCCTTCAACACCGCCGGCACCACCTCGTCGGCCGTCTTCACCGGGGTGCCCCGCTCCAGTTCCAACGCCCGCGCGGCCAACTGCAGCGCCAACAGGCGGGTCCGACGGACCACCGGATGATGCCGTTGGGCGAATTCCGCTTCCCTTCGCGCCTTCCCTGAGCCGCGGAGCAGGCCGCCGAACACATCCACCAGTCCGAACGAGACCCGGGACCAGTTCGCCTCCGTTTCCAGCACCCGGGTCGGCGCGTCCCTGCGGGCCTCCAGCTTCTCCAGGTCCTGGGCGGCCGACCGGCAGAAGGCGGCATCCAGGCTGGGAACCATCGGACGCAGCCCCATCAGTCCCACCGATTCCAAGGCCAGCCCGCTGAGGGAATCGGAAAGGATCCCGGACCGCGACATGGCCGGTCCGAGAAGCAACAGGTCGAGCCACGCCGCGGCGACGCCGTTCGTCCTCCCCTCGAGTTCCTCGGCCCGGGCCTGGACTCCCAAGGCCGCGGCCAGGCGCTTGAAGCTCCGTTGCTCCACCGCGTGGGTTTCCACCCATCCGCGAGTCGTCGAAAGGGGAACACCGGATTCCCCCCGGACATCGGCGTGGACGAGGAGCAGATGGTCCCGGTTTGCGGCGGAAAGGCGTCGCACTTCCGTCTCCGTCATCATGGAGACGTCGCCGCCTGGAATCTCCACCGTCCCAGCCGAGGCCAACAGGCGTGGATAGACGTTGTCGGCGGGCAACGGCGGCAGCTGCGGACCGCGTCGGGAAACCAGGTCGGCAATGCGGACGCAGGCCAGCAGGAGCGCCAGGACGACCACCCATCGGGAGAACCACTTCCACATGATGTGCCGAGTGAGAACGAATGCCGAACCTGCAGCAACCGCCGGATCGGACCACTCGGGGAAGTCCCATATCCAAACCCATTTCAGTCCGATCCGTGCACCAGGTCGCAGGCGAACCCGTGCTTCTCCAGCATCACCGCGATGGCCGGCTGGGGCGAATGGGCGGATCCAAACGTCTCGGGAGCTCCTGAGCGGGAACGATTCCGAGGGAACGAAGAGCGGCCTCACGCGAACCCGCCAAGACGCGAAGGGAGGCAAGAGATCCGGGACGCATGCCGCCGGTCACCTTTCGGAATCAGGTTCAGCGTCGAGCCACTCGCAGTTTACCTCTTTTCCTCCGCGACCTCCGCGCATCCGCGTGCCCATCTCTTCTGCTTTGTTCCGGAGGATCGTGGCTCCCCCCTTGGAAGTTGACGTCAGGAGACTCCGGACCTCTCCAGCAAGAGTCTCGTCACCTCGACTCCTACCCGTGCCTGGACCCGCCCGAAGGCTCCCGACGTTCGGCTCCGGCTTCGATCATGGGTAGGGCTGGAACTCATTCGGCTCGCGAGTGAGAAGGCTCATCAGCTTGGGGTGGATGAACAACTTCTCCCGGCCAACGCTTTGCTCCTCCAGTACGCCCGCGTTCACCAGTTCCTTCAGATACACCGAAGCGGTTTGGCGCCCAGCGATCTTCCGTTCCGTCAGGTTCTGGATTCGGCAGTAGGGAAGCTCGAAGATCAGGTTCACCAGCTCGTGGCTGTAGGCCTTGGGGGCGGCTCGGCGAACGTGTTCCACCGTGTGCGCCTGCAATTTCCGGATCGCCGCGATCTTCGCCACCGTCCAACCCGCCGTCTCCTCCACTCCCCGGAGCATGAACAGCACCCACTCCTCCCAGCCGTCCTTCTGAGTCACTTCCCGGAGCAGCCGATAGTAGTCCGCCTTGTGCCGGATGATGTAACGGCTCAGGTAGAGAATCGGCAGCGTCAACAACCCCTCGCTGATGAAAAACAGGCTGTTCAGTACCCGCCCCGTGCGGCCATTGCCGTCCGTGAACGGGTGGATGGCTTCAAACTGGTAGTGGGCCACGGACATGCGGATGAGCGGATCCATGTCCGTCGCCTCGTGGAGAAACCGCTCCCAGTTCGCCAACAGCGACCGCAGGAGCTCTTCTCCTTCGGGCGGTGTATAGACGATCTCACCCGTGGAGCGTGCCAAGGCCGTGCCGGGGATTTTCCGGACCCGCATTTCCCTTCCTTTGATCAGACTGCAGATCTCTTCCGCTGTCCGCGTGACGAGCGGTCGCTCACGTAAGGTCAGGAATCCCTCCAGCAAGGCCCGGCTGTAGCGCAGCGCCTCTTTCGTTGGCGCATCTGCCGCGTCGTCCGCCTCACGATATTGGAACAGCCGATCCGTCGTCGTGACGATGTTCTCGATCTCCGAGCTGGCCTGCGCTTCCAGCAGCGGCAGCGTGTTGATCAGCACGCCCTGGTTCGGGATCAGTTCGGCCGCCTGCTTCAGTTCCGCCAAGGCGGCACGAGCGGCGATACACCGTTTGAGCACCGCTTTCGTTTCCAGCTCCGGGGCGGGCGGCAACAACGGCAACGCGTTGTAAGGTTCCTGGGGACGCCACTCCCGCTCATCCAGTGGACGTTTTCGGGCGTAAGGCACGCGTGGACGTTATGTCGCCGTCCTCGACACATCAACGGAACATGTCGAAGAAAGCGGTTTTTTTCGACACGATGTGAAGACCTGTCGAAACCGGCGACAGGTCCCAGCTCCCCCGGGGAAGGCAGGGGGCAGCATCGGAACGCCGCCGGAAATGACGGCTCAAAGAGTACGGGCCGCGGGACCGCTCATCCGACATCTGAAACCACACCCGGCGAGCCTCGGGGCTCGGCGTCCACTTTCGACTCAGGCGGCAGACGGGGGGACCGCGGGCAGCAATTGCCGGAGCCGGACGGTGGTCTGTTCCCGGTCCAAGAGGCTGGCGGCGACGTCCATGGTGAGCTGCTCCCAGGCGTCGATGTCGAGTTCCTCTTCTGGAAGCTGCCCGTTCTCACTGAGGAACACCAGGCAGGTGGCCAGCGCCGTGCGTTTGTTGCCGTCGATGAAGGGGTGGTTGCGGCAGAGATAGAAGAGGTAGGCTGCGGCCAGCTCCACCGGCTCGGTGAAAAGCGGTTCTCCCATCATCGTCGCTTGGGGCGCAGCCACCGCCGACTCCAACAGCGCCTCCTCGCGCAGACCGGCCGAGCCGCCATGCGCAGCAAGGACCTCGGCGTGGATCGCCTTCACGGCCTCGACACTGGGATGGGCAAACCGCAGGTTCACGACAACCTCCGGAAAAGCTCCGCATTCTTACCGATCAACCGTTTCGCCGCCAACGACGCCGCTTCCGGACCGATTGCCGGACGAATCGGCGTCAACACGATCGCCCCGCCCTCATGGAGGGTGACGGACATCGGGTCTCCCACCCTGAGGCGCGCCAGATCCATCAACGCCGCATCGAAGATCAGCCCCTGCGAATTGCCGATCTTGGTGATGTATTTGGTCATGGGATAAAACTATGTATTACCGACGTGCCGTCAACCTCGCATCCCGGCGGTGGCCGTCGGTCAGGACGCCCGGGGAATCCCGGCGAGGATCACCTCGACCGCGCGGACCAGTCCGTTGACCCGGACGTCCATCGGCCAGTCCGAGGGGCCTTCTAGGGTGTATCCAAGACGCGTCCTGTTCTGGAGGATCCAGAACGCCTCGGGCCACTCCGGCCGAGACGCTGGGTCCAACGGTGGCCGGAGGATCCCAGGCAAGGCCGACTCCCGGCCGTCGACGATGGCGCCGGTGTCGACCGGACAAACCTCACGAACCGCTTCTATCACCGCCTCGGAAGCGGTGGGAAGCCCGTCCGGATTCACCTCGTAGAGGTAGAAGCCATGGGATTCCCAATCCTCGTGCAGGCACAGGTGGAGGTCGAAGCGCGGTTGCCGTTCCAACCAGGCGATGTGGGCCCGGACCTCGGGGGTGCGGCCATGGAGGTAGTCCCGGTTCTGGTCCACGCCCGCGGCGTTCTCGCGGGTGGTTCGGGCGCAACCGGTCGGGTTGAGACAGGGGCAGATCCAAAGTTCGGCGCCGAGGGGCCAGGCATCCCGTCGCAGCAGTTCGGCCAAGGCCAGCAACGCGGCGGGTTCGTCGCCGTGGATTCCGGCGGAGAAATACAACCGCGGACCGCCGCCTCCGACCCGCTTGAGGAACACCAACTCGATGCCGTCGGCGTCGACCACCTCCTCCACGAATCCGGACCGCGCGGCGTCGCGGCGCATCCCGGCCACGACCGCGGCGCTGTCGATCCGGTCGCCATGATACCCGTCCTGGTTTCGTCCGAGCCGTTGCACGCGCCAAGTCTCCGGAGTCCGGATCCACAGGCAACAGGAAGCCTCCGGACCCGGACCGGCGCTTGATGCCCAGCCCTGCGGTTCCTAGTCTTGACCCATGATCTCCCTCCGCCGCCTGGCTGTCGCCGCATGGATGCTCGCGCTCCCGTTGTGGGCCGCGGATCCGCTGACCATCGCCGTCATCCCCAAGGGCACCACCCACGAGTTCTGGAAGTCGATCCATGCCGGGGCGGTGAAGGCGCAGCGCGAGTTGGAGGCCGCCGGCACGCCGGTGAAGCTGTTTTGGAAGGGGCCGTTGCGGGAGGACGACCGCGACCAGCAGATCCAGGTGGTGGAAAACTTCACCACCCGCGGCGTGAGTGGGATCGTGCTGGCGCCATTGGACGCCCAGGCCTTGATCGCGCCGGTCCGGGCCGCGAAGAAGGCGGGCATCCCCACCGTGGTCATCGACTCGGCGCTGAACTCGGATGTTCCGGCGGCCTCGGTGATGACCGACAACTTCAAGGGCGGCCAGATGGCGGCCGACCACCTTGCGGGGCTGCTGAGCGGCCGGGGCAAGATCCTGATGCTGCGCTACCAGGTCGGCAGCGCGAGCACCGAAGCCCGCGAGGCCGGCTTCCTCGACGCCCTCAAGAAGCATCCGGGACTCGAGCTGGTCTCCGCAGACCAATACGCCGGGGCGACCCGGGAGACCGCGTACCAGGCCGCACAGAACCTCATGAACCGGTACGGCAAGGACCTCAGCGGCGTGTTCTGCCCGTGCGAACCGATCACCATCACGCTCACCAAGGCCCTCCGCGAGATCGGCCAGGGCGGAGGCCGGGTGAAGGTGGTGGGCTTCGACGCCGGCACGCAGTCCGTGGCCGACCTCAAGTCCGGCGATGTCCAGGCCCTGGTGGTCCAGAATCCGATGCGCATGGGCTACCTTGGCGTGAAGACCGTCGTCGCCCGCATCCGCAACCAACCGGTGGAAGCCAAGGTCGACACCGGGATCACGTTGGTCACCGCGACCAACCAGACCGATCCGGAAGTCCAGGAGCTGCTGCATCCGCCTTTGGCCAAGTACCTCGTTGAGTGACCCGACGGCCCGGGCGGAATCCGCTCCGGGCTCCGAACAACACCCTGCAACCCGATGACACCCCGGCTTGAACTCACGGACGTGGCCAAGTCCTTCGGCGCGACCCGCGCCTTGCGCAGTGTCACGCTCACCGTGGCGCCGGGGGAGGCGCATGCCCTGATCGGGGAGAACGGAGCGGGCAAGAGCACGCTGCTCAAGATCCTCGGCGGCGTGCACGCGGCCGACCAGGGAACGATCCTCTTCGAAGGCATTCCCTACTCCCCCGGAGGCCCGCATGGGGCCCGCCATGCGGGTGTGGCGATGATCCACCAGGAACTCTGCCTGGCCGGCCACCTCACCGTCGCCGAGAACATCACGCTCGGCGAGGAGCCTGGACGCTTCGGTTGGGTGGACCGCGAACTCCAGCGCTCGAAGGCACGTGAGGCGCTTCGGATGCTCGGGGCGGATTCCATCCCGCTCGACCTTCCCGCCGGCCAACTGCCGATCGCCCAGCAGCAGCTCGTCGAGATCGCACGGGCGCTCCTCGTCCAACCGCGGCTGCTGATCCTCGACGAACCCACCTCCAGCCTCACCCGCGCCGACACGGAGCACCTCTTCACGGTGCTCGACCGACTCCGCGGCCAAGGCGTGAGCCTGCTCTACGTCAGCCATTTCCTCGAGGAGTCCCGTCGCGTCTGCTCCCAGTTCACCATCCTCCGCGACGGATCCAGCGTGGCGACCGGGAACCTCGCGGACGTCTCCAACGCCGACCTGATCCAGGTGATGGTGGGACGCGAGGTCGACGAGCTGTATCCGCGCGAACCCCGCGAGATCGGCGATCCCATCTTCGAGGTCACCGCGCTCGGCGGCGTCGGGAAGCCCGAGGACGTCACCTTCTCCCTGCGTTCCGGCGAGGTGCTGGGACTCTTCGGCCTGGTTGGCGCAGGACGCTCGGAGACCCTGCGTGCGATCTTCGGCATCGACGCCATCCGCAAGGGCAAGGTGGTCTTCGACGGCCGGGACGTGACCGGCCTGAACCCGCGGCAGAACTGGGAGACCGGCATCGGTTTCCTGAGCGAGAACCGCAAGGAGGACGGCCTGCTGCTCGCCCGCAGCGTCGCCGAGAACCTGCTCATCACCCGCCCCGGCAACCTCGTTTCCTACGGCTTCTGGAGGACCACCGCGGAGCGGCACATGGCCCTCGACTGGATGCAGCCGCTCGACATCCGGGCCCGTGACGAATTGCAGCCGGTCGGGGAACTCTCCGGCGGAAACCAGCAGAAGGTCGCCTTCGGCCGGCTCCTCTACCATCAGGTTCCCGTGCTGCTGCTCGACGAGCCGACCCGGGGCATCGACGTCGGCAGCAAGGTCCACATCTACCGCCGCATCGACAAGGCGGCAGGCGCAGGCAAGGCGATCGTGATGGCCAGCTCCTACCTGCCCGAACTCATGGGCGTGTGCGACACGATCGGGGTCTTCCACCGCGGACGCCTCGTCGCGGTCAAGCCAGTCGGCGAATGGACCGAAGCCGAGCTCCTGGCCGTCGCAGTCGGGGATTCCACGGCGATGGATTCCTGACGTCGGTACCGCGCCGCCTCAGCGCCTTCCGCGCCGTGCCAGGAGGATCCACGCCGGGACCAACCCGAAGGCCACCAACGTGGACGCGGCGACCACGATCCATGTGGGCTTGGGCTCGAAGGTCTCCGGAACCGGCGACACGGAAACGTTCGGCGTCGACGCTGGAATGGAATCGGAACCCGGAGCCGACTCCACGCGGAACCGCACCTCGAGTTCCGACTGGTTCGTGCTGCGGACCTGCTGGAGGACGGCGATGCGCGGGGACTCCGGCTGGAGCGCGTTGGCGAGGTAGACACTGAGGCCGGGAAGATGGCGGTTGTGCCATTCCAGGCGGTGTTCCCCCGGCGGCAGCGGCGGAACAGCCACCTTCCACACCAACCGGCTGGTACCGGTCCCATCCTTCATCGAAGCGGGTGCGGCGAAGAACCACTCGGCTTCCCCGGGGTCCAGCGTCTTGCCGTCGAGGCGCAGACCGAGGTCGCGACGGATGGACTCGGCGTACCGCCGACCTTCCGTCTCGGAGACCACCTCATCGCCGTCGGGATCCATCAGACGCAACAGCGGACCGGCCACCCCGCTTCCCGGGGTCAGGGCGAGATCCACCAGGATCGAGTTCGGCTCCACGCCAATCAACGCCGCCTGGAGGTACTCGTCCGTGCGATGGGCCAAGGCCGGCGAGGCGGCGCAGATCAGCGCGGCGAGGCCGGCCCGGAGCCATCGACGTGAGACGGTCACGAGGGGAAGCCGCCGATCAGAAGCCGCCGAAGCGGCTGCCGTAGTCGTTGGTGGGATCCCGGTAGATGGTGTGGGTGTGGTTCAACGCGGAACCGCCAAGGCTCTGGGGAGCGTACTCGATGACCACCGTGGGGCCCTGAATGCGGAAGTAGGCGGCCGAACCCGGCTCCGTCGGGCCGCTCCAGGCAAACCAGGTCTGGTCGAGGTTGCCTTCGATCTCGGACATCTTCGCGGTCGCGGCGTCGTCGCGGATGATCCCGACCCATTGCGAGACGAGTTCCAGCAACAGCTTCCGTTGAGCCGGCGTGAACGTGGACACCTTCACACCCTCCGGGGCGATGCGACGTCCGTCCTGACCGGGGCCGAGGACGATGTCGCGGAACCGTGCGCCGAGCAGCGCCGCGGACTTCTGGGAGGCGTCAAGGGTCCCCATCAGCTGGAACGCGAGGTCGTTCTCGCGTCCGAGCGGCCGGACCGTCTTGCCGTCGCGCTGGAAGCTGGCCGGTTGCGTGCAGGTGAGGCTCGGGGTGAGCACGCCGTTGGTTCCGGCGACGGTGACGTTGATCGCCAGGTGATGCCCGCCGAACTGGATCATCCAGGGCTTCTCGGCAGAGGGGGCGCCGACGAACGAGAGGTAGAACTCATCCTTTCCGAAGACGAGGTTCCCCGGGTTGCCCGGGGAGTTCCTCAGCACCTCCTCCGCCTCGACGATGTTCATGACCTTCTCGTAGCCCATGCCGCTCAGGGCGGCCTTCAGCACTCCTTCCGCCGCCTTCAACTGGTCGGGCTTGAGGTCGCCCCAGCGGAGTCCCGTGCGTCGGACCATTGGCGTGGGCAGGTTGGACCACAGGCGGCGCTGGACCTGGTTCGTGTAGGCGAAGACCACGGCCGACCTCTGGGCGGCATCCAGGGTGGAGATCAACGCCTCGGCGGCGGCGACGGTGCGCGCGGCCGGAGTCGGCTCGGCCGCGCGGGCGCACAGCAGCGGAGACGCCGCCAAGGCGAACCGGAGGGCGGCGGAGAAGAAGGATCGGGAACGGATCATGGCGTGGCGATGGCTGGATCGGGGACGGCGGCAGCCTGACGCAACGCTTCCTGGGATCAATCCGGATCCACTGG
>CAMASJ010000158.1 GCA_945860685.1 Akkermansia muciniphila | reverse complement strand
CTTATGAGCGTCCCCAGGAAGAAGCCGACCGAGCCGTCCACGTCCTCAAGCAGCGAGGCGGGAATCCGGCGGATCACCTCGGAGAATGCGCCGCGCTCGATGATCTCGACGAGGTGGTCGTTGGCGAGGCCGCCGGACAAGCCGAGTTCAACGAACAGTTGGGTTCCCGGCGACAGCCGGCTGTTCCGGGGCGTCGCAGCCGTGAGGCGGATGCCATCGAGGTTCTTCAACCGGAAGAACTCGGCGGCGTTCGTGGTGTCGAGGGCCAGGAGTCGAAGCCCGTTGGTCACCGCGGTGTGCGACTGGAGCGTGCGCCAGACCGGGGTGAGGAGGTTGGTCGAGGCCTGGACCCCGAAGCTTCCTGGAAGGTTGGTCCACGCGAGGGCCAACCGTTGCCCCAACTGCACCGTGGAGATCGGCGGCGGCGCCTGCGGCGGTTGGGGCTGAGAACGCGCGTAGACGCTGAACGGCACGACGACCTCGCCGACGCCGTCGCCGACTCCGGCCGACGCCGAGTAGAGTTCGTCGGTCTGCGACGCCTCGGGCGTCCATGTGATGATCCCGGTCGGGGAGATGTCCAGGCCCACCGGTCCGCTCAGCAACCGGAACCCGATGGACTGTGGCGGCTGGTCTTCATCGGTCGCGAGGATGGAATGCTCCAGAGTCCGCCCCAGTTCGACGCCCAGGGTGGCGACCGGTGCCACGACCGGCAGCCGGTTCGCCTCCACGACATGAATGTCGAACGTCGTCGAGTGGGTCTGTGGCGGGATGCCGTTGTCGATCGCGGTGACCGTGATCGTGTGGCTCGTATCTCCGTCCAATTCGCCCGGCAACCAGGAGAACTGCGCCGTGACCGGTGAGAAAGTCGCCGCCGGCGGCAGTCCGCTGGCCGAGAAGACCACCGTCCGCCCCGGAGCCGGCGCTTCGACCAGGCCGATGTCCTGTGTGATCTGGACGAACTCGCGGCCGAAGATCGGGTCGATCGGCCGGATCGAGAAGGGCGCAGGAGCCGTTCCTCCCTTCGGCGCGACGTTCGGTTGGGGCGGGCCAGTGCGGGCGGCTTCGGACGCGCGTTCCACCCGAGTCCCGTCCGGCGACGAGCCGTCCGGGGCCGCATCCTGGTGGACCGGATTCTGCGCGATCGCTGCGGCGCAAAGTCCCGCAACGGCGGTCAGGGTGAGGTGGACGGCAACGGTGGTGCGGAGGGGAAGGGGTCTCATGGCGACGTCCCGATCCGGTCTCCGCCCTGAATCGGGACGCCGCCAGGTCGTTCAGGCGGCGTCGGTCTGAGGCGTCCCCGGACTCGGTGCGAGGAGCCTCCCATTTCCGGCCTTAAACGCCGGTTAACCGAACCTTAAATCGATTTAAGGGTCCCGCGTACTCCGGGGCAGCACGATCGTGAAGCGGCTGCCGGTACCGACTTCGCTCTCGACGGAAACGGATCCCCCGTGCGCCTCGACGAGCGTCTTCACGATGGCCAGGCCCAGGCCGGCTCCGCCGTCCATCCGGCGTCGCGCGGCATCGATTCGGTAGAATCGATCGAAGATTCTCGGAAGGTGTTCGGGCGCGATGCCGATGCCGCGGTCGACGACCTTGAACCGCACCTCGCCGGCGTCGACCGAAAGGATGAGCTCGACCGGGTTTCCCGCCGGAGAGTGTTTCACCGCGTTCTCCGCGAGGTTGAGGAGGATCCTCTCCAGGGCGGCAGGGTCGGCGAAAAGACCCGGGCGCGTTCGCTCGTCGGCGCCGGTGAATTTCAGGGTGACGCCGCGTTCATCAGCGATCGGCCCGAGACGTTGGAGAACGCGGCGGACGGGATCCGCCGGATCGACTTGCGCGCGTTTCCCGAGGCCTGTGCCGGCATCGGCGCGGGCGAGGGTCAGGAGGCTGTCGATGAGCCGGCTGAGATGGAGCGACTCGTCGAGGTTGCTTCTGAGGGTGTCGATCAGGAGCGGATGGTTCCCCGGTTCGCGCAGGGCCACCTGGATTTCACCGCGCAGGATGGTCAAAGGCGTGCGGAGTTCGTGGGCGGCGTCGGCGACGAACCGCTGCTGGCCGGCATGGATCTCGGCGACGCGGTCGATCAGGCGGTTGCAGGCCCGGACAAGACGCAGGGCCTCCGGATCGTCCACGGTCTCGGGGAGGCGGGTGGAGGAGAGTTTCGCGATCTGCATGCGGTCGGCCGCTTCGGCGACCGCCGCCAACGAAACGCGTCCGCGGATGGACCACAAAGCGGCGAGGAGCGTCAGGGAACCGGCGGCCGCCCAGAAGACAAGGAAGCGGACCGTGCGTTCGCGCGAAGCCCGGAGGACTTCGTCCAGGGGAAGGGCGGCTTGGATCCAGGCGCTGACGAGGTTCAGCCGCCCAGAAGCGTCCCGGAAGCGGACCGGCGCGGTGGCGACGAGCCAGTCCCTGCCGTCGGTCCCCTTCATCTCCGAGAGCCATGCGCTTCCGAGGACATCCGTCGCGTGCTCGAGACTGCTGGGGCCTGGTTCCTCGGCGAGCTCGGGCGCGGCGGGCGGGGCCGGTGCCAGCGGGGTCTCGCCCGACATCGGGCGCAGGAGACCGGCGGGCACGAGGCGAGCCGCCGAAGCGTTGAGGCGAAGCACGGGATCCGAGCCTGCGGCGCGGCCGGCCTCGCCACCGGCGAGATCGTAGAGCAGGACCAACGGACGCCCGAAGTGGCCGCCGGAAGGGGCGACGAATCCCGCGTCGTAGGCGGGCTTCCGCGGATCGACCTGGCTGGCGAGTGTCCGGGCCGAGAGGTTGAGGATCAATTCGGCGTGGTCGCGGTCGCGACGGTTGGCCAGGTCGAGCTGGGACCGGCTGATGGCGATCAGGGCGACGGCAGCCGCCCCGAGGAACCACCAGATCACGGAGGTGCGTCTCATGCCTGTTCCCCGGCTCGCAGCACGTAGCCGACCCCGCGGACGGTGTGGATCAGGCGGAGTTCGAAACCCTTGTCCACCCTGTCACGGAGCTGATGGACGGTGACATCGATGACGTTGCCCATCGGATCGAAGCGCTGGTCCCAGACGTGTTCCGAGATCTCCGTGCGGCTGACGACCTGTCCCTGGCGGCGCAGGAGCAGGTCGAGTATCGCGAAGGGTTTCGCCGTAAGCTGAACCGGTTTTCCGCCACGCCGCACCTGCCGCGTCCGGGGGTCCAGCTCCAGATCCACACAACGCAGGGTGGTCTGTCCCTCGGAGGCCGCGCGGCGGATGAGGGCCCGGATACGCGCGAGGAACTCGTCGAAATCGAACGGTTTGACGAGATAGTCGTCGGCCCCGAGATCCAAGCCCCGGACCCGGTCGCCAACCTCGTCGCGGGCGGTGAGCATGAGCACGCGGACCGCCTTTTGTGCGGTGCGGAGTTCCGTGAGGACCGAGAAGCCGTCCCGACCCGGAAGCATGACGTCGAGGACCACCACGTCGTAGTCGTTCTCGAAGGCCAAGCGCAGCCCATCCTCTCCGTCGAACGCGAGGTCCACGGCATGCGCCTGCTGACGGAGGCCGCGCTCCAGGAACCGCGCGACCTTTGGTTCGTCTTCGACCACGAGGATCCGCATGGCGGGGCAAGATATCCGGAGTGACCTTAAATGACGATTAAATCCAGCCCCCGTCGCCGCAGTAAAGCGGCCGAGTTTTGCCGGCTTCTGGACGATCCTTCTTCGATCACGGGATCCGGAGGGTCGGCGGGCGATCCTTGCGCATCGCATGGTCGCCACCGGCTGTCACATGGCGGGTTCGGAACCGGTCCCGATCCGGCCGCGTACGGCCTGACCGGATCGGGATCGTCGCGGCACGACCCACATCCGAATCGTCGTCGTCTCCGAGTCGAATCCATGTGGGCCACCTCCTCCAAGCCGGGTTCCGGCTGGAAGCGGTTCCTTCGTGAAGGAATTCTCGCAGCCGACCGCTTCATCGGCCTCGCGCTCCTCACGAGGCCATGAGGGATTTGTCCGTTGGCTGCAGCGATTGTGGAAACGACATCAGTCATCTTCGGCCCCCGCCCATCTTGCCTACCGTTCCCGAATTGGCAGCCTAGGCATGAGTCGCCAAAGGCCGATCGCATCATGAAGTCCACCTCACAACGCCCGGGTCTTGCCCTCCTTTCCTTGGGCCTCCTCTCTGGATTCCTGCTTTCGACCACGGGCGCGTCTCCTGGGCTGGAATCCAAATCGTCGACGTCGGTCAACCGCTTTCCGATCGACATCGATGGGGATGGCGCGCCCGAGTTGGAGTTGGTGGAGACGTTGCTCCGGTATCCGGCCCTTCCGGAACCGTTCGGCGTCGGCCCTGAATGGAGGCGCGACATGACCTTCGAGCCGAGGGCGGGTGTCTTTATCCGGGCCGATTCGGGAACAGGAGGGGTACGCGTCCTCTGGCCTGCAGGCGAAGATCCCCGAGGCGACTCCCAGCAATGGACGTCGAGCCCGGTGTTCGTCTGTTCGGTCGGACGGAGCACGGTGGTGGAGGGTGGTTTTGGAAGGAACATCGTTTCCATAATCGGGGGGCGCGTCGCCCATTCCGGTGTTCCGCAGGACTTCTTTTCCGCATACGCGCATCTACCCCACAGCGTTTTTGTCAGGGTCGGCGAAGGGGCCGAGGCCCGGCAGGGATGGGTAACCCTCCAATTCCAAGGGCACTGGGGTGAATTGCCCCGGCAGGCGGGCGACGATTCGCTCAAGGTGCGACTCAAGGGCTTCGGCCTTGGACAGCCAGGTGAGCCCCTCCGGGTCGGGGCCGACAACCGGTTCCGTCCCGTGCGTTTCGAACGGGGGGAGGCTGGTCCTCGGCTGCTTCTCGACACCTTGGCTCTTTGGAACGGGGTCGAGGCGGCACCAACCTTGGTTTCGACGAATTGGACACCGGTCACCTCGGACGAGCCGATCGATCCTTCGGTCTCGTCGCGGTTCTACCGGTTTGCCCCCTGAGCCGGACCCACGTCCGAGAGGGGCAATCCCCCCGCTCTCCTCGATGACGGGGTGGTCTTCAGAACCGACTCGGTAGGGATCCGTCGTTCGGTGCCGAAGTCGCCTGGCTGAAGTTCGGAAAACGAAGCGGGGGCGTCTCGCTCTCTCCGTGCCTCGATGCGCCGTTGAGGCACGAACCGGAGGTGGTGCCGATGCCTTTGATTGTCCCGCCCCTCCCGGACCGGGTTAAGGAAAAGGTTTGCCGGACCGTGGCTTGGGAATGTGCGAGTGTGATGGACTCCGGGTCGCAGAGGGTGGCTGGAGCCGAGGTGCTTCCGGGCGTCTTCCGCACTGGGGCATTGCCTTGCCGGTTTTCAATTCGTTATTACCCAGCGCCGTGCCTCAACAGCAGACTCTCAAACAGGCCGTGTCCTTCTCGGGCATCGGCCTGCATGGCGGGAACAAGGTCTCCATGACCTTCCTTCCAGCCGCGCCGGGAACCGGTCTGCGGTTCCGTCGCGTGGATCTGGACGGTCGTCCGGAGGTCGAGGCCCGCACGGAACACGTCGTCGACACCCAACGTTCGACCACCATCGGCAAGGGTTCGGTTCGGATCCACACCGTGGAACACGTCCTGGCGGCGTTCGCCGGGGCCGGGATCGACAACGCGGTGGTCGAATTGGATGCCGGCGAACCGCCCATCGCCGACGGCAGCTCCCGCGAGTTCGTCCGGATGCTCCGTGAGGCCGGTGCCGTCCAACAGTCGGATGCGGTCGAACCCTACCCGGTCGTGGCCCCGATCGAGCTGACGATCGGCGAGACCCAGATGGCGGTCTTTCCCCACGACGGCTTCAAGGTCACCTGCACCAGCTCGGACCGCGGGGGCAGGTTCACCCAGTTCTTCTCCCTCGAGGTCACCTCCGCTTCCTGGGAGAAGGAACTCAGCCACGCCCGGACCTTCTGCTTCTACGAGGAGATCGAGTACCTCATCAAGAATGGCCTGATCAAGGGAGGCAGCCTCGAGAACGCGATCGTCATCCGCGACGACGCGATCCTGACCAACGAGCCGTTGCGCTACCGCGAGGAGTTCGTCCGGCACAAGATCCTGGACATCGTCGGCGACCTCTCCCTGGTCGGCAGGCCGATCCGCGGACACGTCATCGCGGTGAAGCCGAGCCACCACGCCAACACGGAGTTGGCTAAGGCGATCCTCGCCCAGATGCGCCGCCCCATCGAGGCCGCCCGGACCTTCGCCCCGCCTCCGGTCGCCTCCGAGACCAAGTCCGCTTCCACGTCGCCCAAGTCCGCCGCGAAACCCGCCGTTCCCGTCGTGAATTCCACACCGCATTCCGAGAACCTCGTCCAGGACGGCGCCACCCTCGACGTCATGCAGGTCATGAAGGTCCTGCCGCATCGCCCGCCTTTCCTGATGGTGGACAAGGTGACCAAGATCGACGGAAACCGGATCGTCGCGCAGAAGAACGTCACGATGGGCGAACCCTTCTTCGAAGGACATTTTCCCGGCCACCCGATCATGCCCGGCGTGCTCCAATTGGAGGCCATCGCGCAGGTGGCCGGCATCCTCATGATGCGCCAGGCGGAGAACGCCGGAAAGCTGGCCTACTTCATGTCCGCCGAAGACGTGAAGTGGCGCAAGCCCGTGCGTCCCGGCGACGTCCTCATGATCGAGGTCGAGATGACCAAGTCCCGCGGCAAGATCGGCAAGGCGAAGGGCAAGTGCTCCGTGGATGGCGAGACCGTCTCCGAGGCGGACGTCACCTTCATGTTGATGGACCGCTGAACCGCTCTTCGCCCCCAACACCGGTTTCCATGAGCTGGCTCGTCATATTCGTCCGCGTGTCCCTCGGGGCGCTTGCGGGGATGTCCATGGGCGGCCTGTTCGGCTGGGCGGCGGGAACCTTGGTGCCGTCCTTCTTCCGGCACTTCATTCCTTGGAACGACGTCGAGCCGGTGGGTTTCGCGATCGTCCTCGGCGCCACCGGCGGGGTCTTCCTCGGCGGCGGACTCGGGGTCTTCGCGGTGCTGGTTGGCCTGTTCCTCCAACGCCGGAGCCGATGCGGCCCGGCAGACCTTTCCGACTCCACCACGACCGTCCGATGATCCATCCCACCGCCGTCATCCATGCCGGAGCCCAGCTCGGTGCCGATTGCGAGATCGGACCCTATTGCATCATCGGACCGAGGGTCGTCCTCGGCGACCGATGCCGGCTCCATTCCCACGTGGTCCTCGACGGCTCCACGACGTTGGGATCGGACAACGAGATCTTCCCCTTCGTCTGCCTCGGCACCAAGACCCAGGACTTGAAGTGGAACGGTGGAGAGACGCGGACGGTGATCGGCGACCGCAACGTCTTCCGCGAGTACTCGACCGTCCACAGCGCGACAGCCGACGGCGACGCGACGACGGTGGGTTCCGACAACCACTTTCTCGCCTACACCCATCTGGCCCACGACGTCCAGGTGGGCAGCCACGTGATCATGTCCAACGTGGCCACGCTCGCCGGCCATGTGATCGTGGAGGACCACGCGATCATCGGGGGCTTGGCGGCGGTGCACCAGTTCTGCCGGATCGGGCGCTTCTCGATGATCGGGGGCTGTTCGAAAGTGGTCCAGGACATCGCCCCGTACATGATGGCGGACGGCAATCCGGCCGAGACGCGGTTCGTCAACAAGGTCGGCCTGGAGCGTGCCGGATTCGCGGCGGAATCCGTCTCGAACCTCACCAAAGCCTACAAGGTGTTGTTCCGTTCCGGACTGACCACGGCCAACGCGCTGGCCCGCCTGGAGTCCGAGTTGCCGGCCTCCGCGGAGCTGACGCATCTGATGGCGTTCGCCCGGGATTCCAAGCGGGGCTTGGCCAAGTAGGTCGAAAACCAGTCCCCGCGCTGTGGACATGCGGACGGGAATCGGCGGGAATGGAATCCATCGAATGAATCCCGGAAACCGGCCCTGCGCCCCGCACCCGAACTTGGTTGCCAGGTTCCTGTCCCTCGCCGGAATCATCCTGCTGCTGGCGGCGAACCCAAGAACCGAGGGCGCGTCCGTCCGGCTTCCGAACGGATTTGTCCACGAGGGATTGGCCGGCCCGGAGCTGCAGGAACCGATGGACCTCGCCTTCGCCCCGGATGGGGCCCCATGGATCACCGGGCGGTCGGGTCATGTCTGGAGGATGGATCCTCAGGACCGGTCCGTGGTTCTGGTGGGCCGGATCCCCACCGACACCGCCGGCGACCGTGGGCTCCACGGGATCGCCTTCCATCCGGACTTCTCGGCGGCCAACGGCGGGGAGGTCTTCCTGTTCCATCATGCGACCAACAAGCCCGCCGGACTGTACCGGAGCCGGGTTTCAAAATGGCGCGTGGCCGGGGCCGGTCTGGCCGCGAGGCTGGTGCCGGATTCGGAGAAGGTCCTGCTCGAGTTCGACGGTGAGGAGCGGGGACAGCACGTTGGAGGCGGACTGCTGGTGCATCCCGTGGAGCGACTCCTGTACGTGACCACCGGGGACAACAACGAGATCGGAAGGCTGAAGTCCTACTGCTCCGACACCAACAACCAGGCGCTGAACCCCGGCGACCTCCGCGGGAAGGTGCTCCGGATCGGCTTGGATGGCTCCATCCCGGCCCGCAACCCGTTCGTTGGAAAGCCCGGTGCCCGGGGCGAGGTGTACACCGTCGGACATCGCCAACCGTGGGCGCTGAGCTTCGACGCCCCGACCGGATGGGTCCTGGAGGCCGAGAACGGCGGAGATGAACTGGACGACCACGAGGAGGTGAACCGGTTGGAGCCCGGTGCCAGCCACGGTTGGCCGCGGGTGTTCTCCGACGGGATGGAAACGCTGACCCGGACCAACCGCATCGCCGGGTATTCCACCCCCTGGTTCCACTACCTGCGCAACACCGGCGGCTCCTGCACCGGAGCGCTCATCTACCGGGCCCAGCGCAAACCCGGGGCGTTTCCCGAGCGGTTCCTGGGCGGCCTGTTCTATGCGGACTACAACCGCAAGTCGGTCCGGTTCGCCCCCGTGGATCCCAAGTCGGGGCGGCCCGGCGACAGCGAATTCTTCGCCCAGAACCTGCCTGGAGGGCCGGTTGCGATGCGCTTGGGTCCGGACGGCGCGCTCTACCTGGTTGAGTACGGAGGATGGTTCCAGTCGACCACCAACGACTCGATCAGCCGGATCGTCTGGCGCCCCTGACCAGGAAGCCGGAAGGGTCTGAAGGATCCCTCGAGGTGTGGTAGGCCCGTGTGGATTCGAACGTGCGATGCGGCCAAATCCGAACGTTTGGATTGCCATGCGTGCGCGCCGCTGGCATTTAACCCAGACCTGATGCGCGCCGGTGTGGCGAAATGGCAGACGCGATAGACTCAAAATCTGTTTCCCGCAAGGGAGTGGGGGTTCGAGTCCCTCCACCGGCACCATCTGTACAACCGCGAGCAATCGCGGTTTTCGTTTTTGTGGTTTCGGGGTCGATCCTGCGCTCGAATCCGTAGGTGAAGTCCGGCGTTCCTTGCCGGCTTTGGGACAAGTCAGTCGCCACGAAATCCCTTTCCCACGGAGGCCCGACCGCCATCATGGGGGCTCGTTTCCATGAGCAAGATTCTCCCACGCCTTCTGTTGTGCATCGCAGGGTTCCTCATGCCGGGTCTCGAGGCCGCGGATGCCACCAATTCCCCGGTGCCCATCTTCGCCGACAAACGGCTGGAGGCGGCCGTGCGGCAGCAGGTCTTCGCGAAACGGGGCAGCCAGGAGCCGTTGACCGCCGCCGACGTCGGAACCGTGTCCACGGTTTCGGCACCCTTCGCTGGCATCACGAACCTGACGGGCCTTGAGCACTGCCGTTCGCTGGCGATGCTGGAGCTCCCGGGCAACCGGATCGTCGACCTGCGTCCCCTTTCCGGCCTGAAGCAGCTGCAGTTGGTCAACCTGGCCTCCAACAGCGTGAAGGTGCTGACGCCGCTTTCCGGGGTTCCGGCACTTCAATACCTGGAACTGACCCGCAACCAGGTCTCCGACGTTTCCCCGCTTGCCGGACTCACCAACCTCGCCTCGGTCTACCTCACCGGAAACCGCCTGGCTTCGGTGTCCGCGCTGACCAACCTGACCCGCCTCACCACGGTCTACCTCGACGGCAACAAGATCTCGAACCTAGCGGGATTCGAGGCGTTGCGTGGCATCACGTCCCTCTCCGCGTCGAAGAACCGGATTGCGGACCTTTCGCCGGTGGCGGGTTTCAGGGCTCCGTTCCACCTGAACCTCTCCGGCAACCGCATCCGCGACCTCGCCCCGTTGGAGAAGTGGATGGCGCCGGATCTCGCCGGTCCCCGTTCGTTCGCCCCGTTCGTCCGCATCCAACTCCAGGGCAATCCGCTTTCCCGCAACTCGAAGAAGGTGCTCGAGGTTTTGAAGTCCCAGGGAGCGCGCATCAATCCCGCCGAAGCGAACTGAGCGGTTCGCCTCGGATTCCCGGGCGTTGCCGGTTCAGCGTCGGAAGGGATTTGAGGTCTTCTTCCGGGAAGCCCTGCCACCCTCTGCCGATTCGGGTTTCCCGGCTTCTTTCTGTCCGAACGGATTGCCGCCGCGGGACTGCTTTCCGGGGC
>CAMASJ010000157.1 GCA_945860685.1 Akkermansia muciniphila | reverse complement strand
GTTGGTGTCGGGGTCGCCCTGCTGGTCGGTGGGGATCGGGACGTCGCGCAGGAAGCCGCCGAACACCCCGAGTGCCGGTTCGGAGGCCACGTTGCGCGACTGGAGATTGAAATCCCCGGCGACCACCACCAGCGCGTTGGACGGGAAGTCCGAGGTCACGCGCGTCCGCAGTTGCACCGCCTGCTGCTGACGCTGGTTCTCGCTGCCGCCGCTCGCCTTGAGATGGACGCTCACGACGTAGAGGTCGTCCGGACCCGGGACGTCGATCCGGGCCCAGGCGAAGTCGCGGTCGGAAAGGGTGGGGTCGTCCCATTCGCCGGCCGCGACGATCGGCCATCGGCTGAGGATCCCATTGGGGATCCCGGAACCGGCTTCCCGGTGGTGGTGGAAACCGGCGCCCAGCGTGTTGGTGACCATGAACCGCAGTTCCGCGGCGGAGTTGTTGCCGTAGTTGAACTCGTTGATGGCCACCACGTCGGGTTCCAGGCCCTTGAGGATGCGCAGGGCGAAGGGCTGGTAGCTCTGCGCGTTCCCGTTGAGGTTGGCCGCCATCACCCGGATGACGACGTTGGTGGCCACCGAACGCTCCACGGTCGCCGTCGCCCCGTGGACGAAGGCCAACGGAAACAAGGCGAGGAGCAGCGAGGCCAAGCTGTTCGGCAGCAGGTTCAGTGGGCGGATCCTCCGGGAATTCCGACCAACCGCAAGCCGGGTCGCCGACGTGGATGGCGTTGCATCGCGGCGGCGGCCCGCGCTTTCCGGCAAAGGGCAGTCATTCCACGGGAACCGAGCGGTAGAACCTCTGGCTGGATCCCGCCTCGTCGGTGAACTCAACCCCGCCCTGCTCCGCCGTGACGACCGCCGCCGGGATCCAGTCGACGAGGTTCGTGGAGGACTCGATCCGGTAGCGATGTCCGGTGGTCGCTTCGAACGCGATCCGGAAACGTCCGTCCACGAGTGCCCGCGCCGGCAGGGTCAGTTCCAGCGGAAGGATGGTGAACGTGGACGCAGGGGAGGCGGCCACCAGCCCGTTGTTGTCCATGGCGGCCGCGTACACGGTGTGGACGCCGGTGGACGGCAATGACCAGATCCAGCGGTGAGGCGCGTTGGTCGTCTCCCCGATCCGGTTGCCGTCGGCATAGAACACCACCGACGACACGGACCCGTCCGCATCCGCCGCGAGGGCCTGGATGTCGACGGTCGCGGGTCGGCGGAACACGTCGCCGTTCCTGGGAGTGGTCAGCAGGATGGTGGGAGCCGAGGCGCCGGGGTCGGGGGGAAGCAGGCGGTTCGCGGGAACGACCTGCCGCGCCTGGCTGGGGCTCTGCCATTCGAGCCGCGCCACCGCGCCGCCGCCGTTCTCGTACATCTCCATCCGGATCGCGTAGTCGCGGTCCGCTTGGAGGGCGATGGTCGCGCTGTGTGAGGTGGGCGATTGGTCGACCCACTGGTTGATCAGCAACCGCCCGTCGACGTAGAGGCGCACACCGTCGTCCGCGGTCACCGTGAAGGTGTAGGTCTGGGTGAACCGGGGACGGATCCGTCCGGTCCAGCGGACCGAGAAGGTGTCGGCTCCGATCGACGGGCTCGGCGAACCGTTGCCCCAGTCGAAGTTGACCGTGGGATCGACCCGGAGTTCGCGGCGGGTGGTGAAGTTGGAGTTGTCGAAGTACTCCGCGAGCAGACCCGGGGTCCCGGCTCCGGCGACCGCGAACGAGACCGAGGCGGAGCGGCCGGTCTGGCCGGTGGTGTCCGTGGCGTAGGCGGTGATCTCACGGGTACCGAAGGTCGGGGCCCAAGCGATGGTGTAGGGCGCCCGGGTCGCCACGCCGATGGGCGTCTCGCCTTCATAGAACTCGACCCGCGCGATCGGACCGTTGGCGGAGGTCGCGGTGGCGGTGATCGGCAACACGATCGGCCCATAGAAGAACGCGCCCGACGACGGCGTCGTGATTGAGACGGCCGGCGGTGGCGTGAGGGACTGGATCCATTGGGCCAGCAGTTCGACACCTGCGGTGTCGACGACGTTCTTGCCAAGCGGCGGCATGCGGAAGGGTTCCGTGGCGGTGGCGACGCGGCGGTGGAGGACCGAGCGGGAAAGGTCGCGGGCGACCACGATCTGCGACCCGGTCACGCCCAGGGTGTCGTTGGCCGGTCCACCGATGATCCCGGCGAGTCCCAACGGGGTCTCGATCCGGGCATCCCACGCGGCCCGAACCCCGCCGGGGCGGTGGCAGCTGGAGCAGTTCGCATCGAGGTAGGACCGCGCGCGAAGCTCCAGGCTGGCGTTGGTGTCGGTGTGCGGCACCAGGCGGCCCATCGCCGTGATCGCGGACTCGTCCAGCGCCGGCTTGAAGTAGCCGACGTGGTTCCAGGCGCGGATCTGGTTGTCGACGATCCCCGTCTCTTGGAACAGGCGTTCGACGTTGCTCTGGGCCGACTTCACGCCGAGCACGCCGCCCGACGCGGGGTTGTGGCAGGTGATGCAGTCCTGACGGCCGGGGAAGTACCAGGACTGGTCACGCGTCTCCGGGAACCGGAACTCGGTCGTCGCCGTGGCCGCGGTCGTGTGCGCGGTCAGCGCGAATCCGAAAAAGACGGTGGACGGCAGCGCCAGGGTCTTCGTCGCGTAGAGCATCCACGTCTCGCCATCGGAGCTGCTGTAGGCGGTGAAGGTGTTCCCGGAGCGCTTCAGGCGGAGCCAGGTGTTGGGAAACGCGACCCGGGGCTGGGGCAAAGGCGGATAGATGGCGGAGGCATTGCCGTTCACCGTGTCCCGCGACTGGAATTCGTAGCCGCCCGTGTTGTTGTTCCTCGAGGCGTTGCTCGGGAACACCAGCGCGAAGATGTGACGGGCGTTCGGGGCGAGAGAGTCGCGGACCATCAGCCCTGCCTTGGTGTAGAGGTCGGGCTGGGTCAGCTGCTGGATCCGCACCGCGACGTCGAAGTCCCCGGTTCGCTGCTGATGCGCGTAGCGGAACTGGTCCGTGGTGCCCCAGATGTCCGCGCCACCGGCGGTCATGCGGTAGGTGCCGCCCGAGACCGTCGTGATCCCGGCGGCGGGCGAACCGATGTCCACGCTGGCCAAGTCCCCGACCGGCGGGGCAATGGTGACCGGGATGTTCTCGGAGACCGGTCCATCGACCAGGTCCGCGTCGGAGTTGTCGGGACGCCAACGGTAGCTGCCGCCGTAGACGAATCCGTTGGTGTCGCGGACGAGCAGGCGGGTCTCCAACCGGCGGAGGATCGCGCTGTTGGTGTGGTTCACGGGAAGCTCGAAGTGCTTCACCCACACCGAACCGGCCGGGAACGTCCAGCCGCCGTTGGTGCCCGAGGTGATCCCGGCCCCGTCGGGGATGCCCATCCAACGGGACTTCACCGCGCGGTCGGACCAGAACGGCGCGTTCAAGGTGTAGGGAACGAGTCCGGCATGGAGGGTCAGGTTGGTCCGGTCCGTGAAGACGCCCGTCGCGGAAAGCAGCCGGGGCATCGGACGGTTCGCGGGGCCTCCCCGCTGGAGCTTGTAGATCCGGCCCGCCACGCTGCTGAGCTGGCACATGTAGAGCTCGTCCTGGTGGTCGTAGCCGAAGGACGAGAGACCGATGTAGTCGTTGCCGGCGTTCGGACCAGTACCGCGCGGCATGGTGCACAGCACCCGCTTGGTCGCCGGCACCGTCGACTCATCCATCACCCAGACCACGTTCGCGATGTTGTCGCCGAAGATGTAGCGACCGCCCAGGTCCGAGGAGAACTCGCGTCCGCGGTAGACGTAGCCGCCGATCACCGCCGCGCCATCGCTGCGCGGGTAGTCCAGGACGGGTCGCCGGTTGACCCCGATGTAGGGGGCGGTCAGGTCGCCCCGGAGACCCTCGATCCGGTTCCATTGGAAATTCAGTCCGGGCGGATCCTGCGGCGAGATCAGGTCCACCTCCTCGTAGGAACCGTCGCCCACGTCCCCGATGTAGATCCGGCCGGTCGGCGGATCGATCGTCATCCGATGCGGGCTCCGGAGCCCGATGGCGAAGAACTCCTCGAGCACACCGGGCTGTCCGACGAAGGGATTGTCGTTGGGGATGTAGTAGTTCGCCGTGCGACTGCCGGCCGGAAGCGGCTGCTTCGGAATGGGGTGGCTCACCGATCCGCCGCGCTGGTCAACGTCGATCCTCAGCACGCCGGAATGCAGGCTGGTGTTGATCCGCTGGTTGTTGGCGCCCACCGCGTCGTCGCCGTTCGTCAGGTAGAGGAAGCGGTTGTCCGGATGGAAGAACATGCCGCCGCCGTTGTGCCACACCGTCGAGGAGACCTGGTCGATGAAGATCGTCTCGGAGCCGGGAACCGCGACGCCGTTCGCGTCGAGGGTGATGCGGCTGAGGCGGTCGCGGTTGGGAGTGGAGGTCGGAGGACGCCCGTTGGCGCTTCCCAGGACGGTGCCCGGGGTCACGTAGGTGTAGTAGATGAAGAGGAAGCGGTTGGTGACGAAGCCCGGATGGAACGCGATTCCCATCAGGCCGGAATCGTCCCAGCCCTGGCATTGGCGGCTGATGTCGAGCACCAGGGTCTTCGCGGAGGCGGTCGGGGTGTTGGTGAAGTGGTAGATTCTCCCCTCACGTTCCCAGACCACGAGATTCGAGGTTCCCGACATCGGGACGAGGCCCATCGGATTGAGGAAGGACAGGTTGGGAAACGCAACCACCGCCGACCAGTTGCCCGAGAACACCGGGGCCGCCTCGGGCAGTCGGCCGTCGAGGAAGGCGCCGAAGCCCGGCCTCGACGACATCCCGTGCGGCTGGGCCTCCGCCCAACCGAATCCCACGCCGACGGCCAGCCAAAGCCCAAGACGAACAAGCCACCGAACGGATGCGGAGACGGTTGCCTTCATGGATCTCAACCTTCTAGCGGCTCCCTGTGCCGAAAGCCGGAAGAACGGGTTACAGCGCGGTCACGAATCACAAGGCGGAGGACGCCGCGAATCGGGATTTCCCTTTTCCCTCCGGCCGGCTTCCGCAGAATCGCCAAGTCCCATGAGCAAAGTCTCCAAATCCCGTTCCAACAAGATCCAGTCGCCCCCTGAGCGCGCCTTCTCCTCGATCGTCGTCGACGGCATCGAGCGGGCCCCCAGCCGAGGCATGCTCTACGCCACCGGCTTCAAGAAGGAGGACTTCAGCAAGCCCCAGGTCGGCGTCGCCTCCACATGGAGCATGGTCACGCCGTGCAACATGCACATCGACCAGCTCGCGGTCAGCGTCGCCCAGGGCATCAACGAGAACGGCGGCAAGGCGGTCGTCTTCAACACCATCACCATCTCCGACGGCATCTCGATGGGCACCGAGGGCATGAAGTACTCGCTCGTGTCCCGCGAGGTCATCGCGGATTCGATCGAGACGGTGGTCGGATGCCAGGGCTTCGACGCCTTCGTCGCCGTGGGCGGCTGCGACAAGAACATGCCGGGCTGCATCATGGCCATCGCCCGGCTCAACCGCCCCGCCATCTTCGTCTACGGCGGAACCATCCTCCCGGGCACCCACGGCGGGAAGGACGTCGACTTGGTGAACATCTTCGAGGCGGTCGGCAAGAACGCCGCCGGCCAATGCTCCGCAGAGGAGGTCGAGGCCATCGCGGAGGTCGCGATCCCGGGCGCCGGAAGCTGCGGCGGCATGTACACTGCCAACACCATGGCCAGCGCCATCGAGGCGCTCGGGATGAGCCTTCCGAACTCCTCCGCCCAGGCCGCCGTCTCCCAGGAGAAGACGGTCGACTGCGAACAGGCCGGCGCCGCGGTGCTCAACCTCCTCCGCAAGGGCATCCGACCCCGCGACATCATGACCAAGAAGGCGTTCGAGAACGCCATGACCGTCGTGATCGCGCTCGGCGGATCCACCAACGCCGTCATGCACCTGATCGCCATGGCCCACTGCGCTGGCGTGAAGCTCACCATCGACGACTGGACCCGCGTCGGGAAGCGCGTCCCGGTCCTCGCCGACCTCAAGCCCTCGGGCAAGTACGTCATGGCCCGCCTCGTCGAGATCGGCGGCACGGTGCCCCTGATGAAGATGCTCCTCGACGCCGGACTTCTGCACGGCGACGTGATGACGGTCACCGGCAAGACGATGGCGGAGAACCTCCGCAACGCCCCGAAGTACCCGGAGGGACAGGACATCGTCCGCAGCCTCGACAACCCCATCAAGAAGGACAGCCACCTGGTCGTGTTCCGCGGCAACCTCTGCCCCGGTGGCGGACTGGGCAAGATCTCGGGCAAGGAAGGCCTCCAGTTCGCCGGCAAGGCGGTCGTGTTCGAGCGCGAGGAGGACGCCCTCCAGGGGATCCTCAAGGGCAAGGTGAAGGCCGGCCACGTGATCGTCATCCGCGGCGAGGGTCCAAAGGGCGGACCGGGCATGCGCGAGATGCTCTCCCCGACCAGCGCCATCATGGGCAAGGGACTCGGCAAGGAGGTCGCCCTGATCACCGACGGCCGGTTCAGCGGCGGTTCGCACGGTTTCGTGATCGGCCACGTGACCCCCGAGGCTTTCGACGGCGGGCCGATCGCCGTGGTGCGCAACGGCGACCCGGTCATCATCGACGCCAAGAAGCGCGAGATCACCCTCGGGATCCCCGCCCGTGAACTCGACGCCCGGCTGCGCAAGTGGAAGCAGCCGAAGCCGAACTACCGACGCGGCGTGCTGGCCAAGTACGCGGCCACCGTCAGCAGCGCCAGCGAAGGCGCCGTCACCGACCGCCAGTTCTGAACGGCCGAACGGCCCCGCCCCACGCCCGACCGGACTCCCGGTCGGGCGTCTTCATTTCGCCGGGGTCTTCCCGGCCGACGCACGCTTCTCCGCGGCCCGCAACGCCTTCTCCCGGCGCGCCGTCTCGGCCCTGAGGAGTTCCTCCGCGTTCCAGCCCCGCTCCTGGCAGGCCAGGACCCAGTCGAACAGGGCCGCAGCGGCCGCGCCCTTCCCCTTCGCCTCCGGCACCGTTCCCGGCACCGGCAACGCGGCCTTCGACGCCTTCTTCACCAGCTTCTGCGCCCGCATCAGCGCCGGCAGATGACGCGGTATCCCGTCCAACGCGGAACGCCGCTCGTGCTTGGACCCGGCCTTCTCCGCCTTCTTGATCGCCTCCCAGTTCGCCCACACCTGGTCGACGTCCTTCACCCGGACGTCGCCGAAGACATGCGGATGCCGTCGCACCAGCTTGTCGACCAGCACCTGGGTGAGCCGGTCGAAGTCGAACGCCCCGCGTTCCGTGGCCAACTGCGCGTGGAAGACCACCTGCAACAACAGGTCGCCCAACTCCTCCGCCATCTCCACGTCGTCGCCCGCCTCGATCGCGTCGACCAGTTCGTAGACCTCCTCCACCGCGTGCATCCGCAAGGACATGTGATCCTGCTCACGGTCCCACGGACAACCGTCCGGCGCCCGGAGGCCGGCCATCAGTTCCAGGAGTTGGCGGATCGGCGGCAGGCGTCGGGAGGGGGCTTTGCGCATGGTCGGATCGGGGATGGCGTTGTTCTGAAGGTGACCAAGAAACGGGGATCAGAGCACGACGAGGTCGTCGCGGTGGACCACTTCGGCCCGGCCGGTCTCGCGCCCGCGCACCGCGGCGGCGTCGAAGCGGACGATGCCGCGGGCGAACTCGCGTCCGGCCGCGTCGCAGATCTTCACGACGTCGCCGACCGCGAACCCGCCCTCGCAGGCCGCGATGCCCGGAGCCAGCAGGCTCCGTCCCTGGTCGCGCAACGCCTTCACCGCCCCGTCGTCCACGGTGAGCGTCCCTTGGGCATGGTGGAAGAAGGCGATCCAGCGCTTGCGGCTCGGCAGGCGGCCGGACTCCGGGCGGAAGAAGGTCCCGACGGACTGTCCGCGGACGATCCGGTCGAGGGCGTCGTGACGGTGTCCCGGCGCGATCACCAGCGGGATGCCCGACCGCACCACGATCCGCGCGGCGGCGATCTTCGTGGCCATGCCTCCCGTCGCGGTCACGCTGCTCGTGCCCCCGGCCATGGCCTCGATGCGGCCGTCAATGCCCTCGACCACCTCCAGCAGACGCGCGTCGGGCCGGCCGAAGTTCTCGATGAGGCCTTCCGCCGTGGTGAGGATGACCAGGAGGTCCGCCGGCAGCAGGCTGGCGACGAGGGCGGAGAGCCGGTCGTTGTCGCCGAACTTCAGCTCGGTCACCGAGACCGCGTCGTTCTCGTTGATGATCGGGAGCACGCCGTGCTTGAGCAGGGTGAGCAGCGTGTTGCGGGCGTTGAGATGGCGCGTGTGGTCCGCGAGGTCTTCGTGGGTCAACAGCACCTGCCCCACCGGGATCTCATGGTGGCGGAAGAGCGACTCGTACATCGCCATCAGTCGGGACTGGCCCACCGCGGCGCAGGCCTGCCTCTCGGCGACGCTCGGCGGCCGGGAATCGTAGCCCAGCACCCCCATGCCGGCACCGACCGCGCCGGACGTCACCAGAACCACCTCGTGTCCCGCCGACCGAAGACGGGACATCTGGGCGACCAGCTGGGCGAACTGGACCAGGTCCGGCCGCTTGGTGGCGTCGGTGAGGACGCCGGTGCCCAGCTTGACGACGATCCGGCGGAACGATGTAGGCGCGGTGGAACGCACCGGTGGAGACTGGCAGAGAGCCCCCGGCGGGCCAATGGCCGAGTCGGAGCCGGGACCCGGGGTTTTTCGCATTGCACCCACGGCGGCGACGACGACCAGACTCCCTCCATGTCTCTCCGCGTCCTGATCGTCCCGGACAAGTTCAAGGGCACCCTCACCGCCCGCACCGCCGCCGAGGCGATCGCCACGGGCTGGATGGCGGCGCGGCCGATGGACGACCTGGAGATGGTGCCGATGAGCGACGGCGGCGACGGGTTCGGGGCGATCATGGCCGAACTGCTGGGTGCGGAGGAACGGACCGTGGAGACCGAGGACGCCGCCCATCGGCCGCTGAAGGCGACCTGGTGGTTCGACCCCGCCTCGGGCAGGGCCATCGTCGAGTCGGCCTCTGTCGTCGGCCTCGCCCAGCTTCCGCCGGGACGCTTCCATCCGTTCGAATTGGACACCATCGGACTCGCCGCCGTGTTCCGCTCGGCGCTCGGCGCCGGGGCCTCGGAGATCCTCGTGGGCATCGGCGGCAGCGCCACCAACGACGCCGGGTTCGGCCTGGCGCGCGGCCTCGGATGGGAGTTCTGCGACGCCTCGGAACGGCCCATCGAGAAGTGGATCCAGCTCGACCGTCTGCACCACTGGTTCCCGCCCTCCGAGCTTCCGCCGTGCCCGGTGACGGTGGCGGTGGACGTCGACAACCCGCTGCTCGGCGCGCAGGGATGCAGCCGCGTGTACGGTCCCCAGAAGGGCCTGCGGGCCGAGCAGGCGCCGATGGCCGAGAACGCCCTGCGACGCCTCGCGGAACTCGCGGCCGTCGAAAGGGGCGTCGACCTCGCCAGCGAACCCGGTGCGGGCGCAGCGGGCGGATTGGGCTTCGGCCTGCGGGTCTTCCTCGGCGCCACGCTGGAGTCCGGATTCGGGATCTTCTGCCGCCAGGCGAACCTCGAGGAACGCATCGCCACCGCGGACCTCGTCATCACCGGCGAGGGAGCCATCGACCGGCAGACCTACATGGGCAAGGGCACCGGCCAGGTCGCCCAACTCTGCCAACGCCACGGCGTCCGCTGCATCGGCCTCGCCGGCATGACCGAGGGGATGCAGGTCGGCGCCGGACAGCAACGCCTTTTCCATCTGGTGGCCGGCATGTCCCCCACCCTCACCAGTCCGGTCGAGGCCAAGTCCAAACCCACCCTCTGGCTCGGCCGCCTTGCCGAGAAGGTGGGCCGCGAGTTCCTCGGCTGAACCGGGGCGCAACCGCGCTTCCTGCGTGATTCCGGCCGATTCGCCGGACTACATTCGTCCCCACATGACCATCCTGGACACCATCGTTGCCCAGAAGCAGATCGAGGTCGCCCGCCTTCCGGCCGGCGCGATCCCGGCATCCCTGCTGCGCGAGGCGATCCGGAACCGCGGCGACGGCGTCCGCGACTTCTTCGGCGCCTTGCGCAACCCGCGCCGCGGAGACGTCGGGCTCATCGCAGAGGTCAAGAAGGCCTCGCCGAGCCTCGGCGTGATCCGCCCTGATTTCGATCCCGTCCGCATCGCCCGCGACTACGAGCAGGTCGGTGCCAGCTGCCTTTCCGTGCTGACCGACGAGAAGTTCTTCCAGGGAACGCTCAGCTACCTCCGCGAAATCCGCGCCGCTGTGGGCCTGCCCCTGCTCCGCAAGGACTTCATCATCGACGAACGCCAGATCCTCGAGGCGGTCGAGTGGGGAGCGGACGCGATCCTCCTGATCGTCGCGATCCTCACGGACGAACAGATCGCCCACTTCCACGCCCTCGCCGACGCCGCGGGATTGGCGGTCCTGGTCGAGGTGCACGACGAGTCGGAGATGGTGCGTGCGCTCCGTTGCGGTGCCCGACTCGTGGGCGTGAACAACCGGGACCTGAAGAGCTTCCGGGTGGACTTGGCCACCACCGAACGGCTCGCCCCGATGCTCTTCTCCGCGGACGA
>CAMASJ010000156.1 GCA_945860685.1 Akkermansia muciniphila | reverse complement strand
TTGATCGATGCCAGCGGCAACACCCACCGCTCCGAGTTCAGCATCGACAAGCTCTTCGCGCCCGAAAGCTCATCCGGACGCCTCGGCCTCGTTGAGATGCGCGCCTTCGAGATGCCTCCGCACGCGCGGATGAGCCTGGCCCAGCACCTCCTGCTGCGCGGACTTGTGTCCCGGTTCTGGCGCGAGCCCTACACCAACGGACTCGTCCGCTGGGGCACCGACATCCATGACCGTTGGATGCTTCCGCACTTCTGCGAGACCGACTTCAACGATGTCCTGCGCGACTTGGGCTCCGCCGGCTACCCGTTCGAGTCCGAGTGGTTCGCTCCGCATTTCGAGTTCCGCTTCCCGCGCATCGGCGACTTCGCAGAACGGGACATCCAGGTGGAGATCCGCACCGCGCTCGAGCCTTGGCATGTCCTTGGCGAGGAACCCGGTGGCGGCGGCACGGTGCGTTACGTGGACAGCTCGCTGGAGCGGGTCCAGGTGAAGGCCAAGGGATTGGCCGGCGACCGGTTCGTCGTGACCTGCAATGGCCGCCAGGTTCCCCTGCATCCTACCGGGACCAACGGCGAGGGCGTTGCCGGCGTGCGTTACCGCGCCTGGCAGCCCCCTGAATGCCTCCAGCCGACCATCGGCGTCCAGACGCCTTTGGTGTTCGACCTCTTCGATACTTGGAACCGTCGCTCGATCGGCGGATGCACCTACCACGTCGCCCATCCAGGCGGACGCAGCTACGGGACGTTCCCGGTCAACGCCTACGAGGCCGAAAGCCGTCGACTTGCCCGGTTCTTCACCACCGGGGCGAGCCAGGGTGCGTTCACGCCGCCGGTCGAACCGGTGAATGGCGAGTTCCCATTCACGCTCGACCTGCGCCGCTGACCCAAGCCCTTCCACAGCATCTTCTGACATGGCGGAATCCGTGACCAAACCGGCTGCGTTTGAGGTTGTTCATCTCGGTGACCAGGCTTGGTACACAGCCGAAGACCTTGCGGAAGCGAGGGAGATCGCCAGTCCGCGCAATTCGCGCGCCCGCAACTTGAGCATCGCAGACATCCGGATCCCGCCGGGTGTCGCAGTCCGGGCCCATCGTCACGAGGTGGTTGAGGAGATCTATCATGTCGTCGCCGGCACCGGCCGGATGACGGTCGCCGGATCCACGCGGGACGTAGGTCCTGGAGACACGGTGGTGATCCTTCCAGGCGAACGGCACGTCATCCAGAACCTCGGTACCACGGAGTTGCGGTTGGTGGTCACCTGCACGCCTCCTTGGACACCGGAATGTCTCGTGTTCGACTGACATGCCGGTACCGGGTTGCGGCCAATGTTTTGGCGGCCTGTCGGCATTCCGGGTGTGGCTTCCCTATCCCGCCTCAACGACTCCGAGAGAACAGTTCGTCGTCGGTTTCGCACGTGATGGCTCGATGTGTCGGTCCCGCCGCTGCGGAGTAGGCCAGGGCGGGAAGGACCTTTCTACCGCCTGATATCCAATTCCTTAGGCGAATCCCCCGCAGTTGAAATCCGCATGGCAGTGGATCAGGGCAGGAGGATGAAATCCACCTCAGGTTCCCCCTAGCGCCCTATTGAGGGAATGGCTGCTCGTCGACCATTCGAAGTCCTTCTGCCCAAGGATCTTTCTTCGGATTTCCCTGTTCAGAAGGCGCGTCCGGTTAGCTCCGATGAGTTGCTCTGCTCGAAATGATCCTCTCCGCCGCGAGGGAAAATTCGATTCAAACCTTCAGCGGAAACCAGAGCCAAACGAGCAGCTCGCGACATTCTGATTTGGTCCGACTCCCCATCGGAACATCCCTGTGATGCAAGCGATTAGCGCGAATCAGAGGGATGGCTAGACCGGACTCTAGACGGCTTCTGTTGCTAGATAGCGAATCACTATCCATCACGGGCGTGCTTTGCCCGTAGCAGTCCATATCCAGCGATTCCAATATGGTCCATACCAACAACCAAACGATCACCAACGGATGAGCTAACTCAAGTTGGGCTAGGCTCAGGTACCCATTGGGATGGTCGGTCCGATGCGTGTCTTCCGTAAATCAACAATCGAACTTATACGGATATGAATCGTCCATCTAGAGCGTTCTTGCCATGCCAGATTTGCAACCTTCCTGAGCCTCCGCTCGGCTTCATGCTGCTATTGATGATGTCGTTGTTCTTTGGGCTATCAGTCCAGACCCATGCTTCCACCGTGCATCGCTGGTATTCGCCTACGGGAACAGGTGATGGTTCCTCAAAATCCAGTCCCACCGTGTTCGACGATAAGGATTTTGCTACTTGGACGCAATGGAGTGTACCGGTCACCGCGACCAACATCGTCCTCCATTTCCTCCCAGGCACCCACAATAACGTTCGAATTCAGGTTGGCACAGGGAATCGGCCATATCGGAACGGAGTGGCGGACCCAGATTGGAACATCAACAAGATGAATGTCTACATTCAGGGTGGGAGTCCCGATGCGACTTCGCCCAGCAATCCTGAAGAGACGGTTCTGGTTTATCCCGACAATTACAACGAAGGCAGCAGTGAATCAGGTCATGGCGGTGCCGGAATGATCAATGTGCAAGATGGTTCTCACGCCACTGGGCTATTTGCGGATGTTGGTGGCGGGAGACTCTATCAGGCACGGCGTGTTGTTGTGGAGAATCTGGTGCTCGACTGCAACTGGAGGAATCAAAAGGCGTTTACTAGCCTCGGATCTCCCAGCACCTACAAGATGTATGGCATTAACGTGATTGCCGCTACTGGGCGGTTCCGAAATGTCATCGTCCGCGACCTCGGATCTCACGGCCTGATTTGTGCCTCTCAGTTTGATAGCAGAGCCGGTGTTGAAGCGTTTCCCTTGATGGCTCAAGCCGTTGACGATGGTCAAGAACCGGTTGTCGACTGCAACTCCTGTGACCTGCAGTTGATACCTTACGCCAATTATTCAGATCCGCGGCCTTGGTTGATAGAAGGTTGTGAAGTCCACGGCTTCAATAATATCTGAGGAGGATACAATACAGCGATCATGGTCAATGTGGTCACCCACGATCCAACCCGTACGGAAGAGGCGACGTACATTAACCATCATCCCCCGTCCGCGTTTCTAAGGGATAAAGATCGGCGATTTGCATTGGTGCGAGACTGCCAAGTTCGCGGTGGTGCATATGCTTTCGGTCAGGCGGGGCCAGGCTATTGCATAGGATCTACCTTTACTGGCAATGCTGTTGTCGGTTCAGCCGGCGGATACAATGCAGATACACATGCTGTGCTCTCAGGTGATATCACTAACTCGGCCATCCTGGATGTGCATGTTGGAGTTCGTCAAATCACGGATGGACACGGGTCACCCGATTCGATTAATTATCATACTGTTGCTGGAAACCTCCTGCGGATTTCCTCGCGCGAAACCTATCGGAGGTATCAAGATTATAAAGTGATTAGTGTATCGGGTGCAACGCCTTCGACTACCTTTGTCAGTGATGCCTCACTTGTGCTTGGGTACAACTTTACCAATACGGTATCCTGCTTTCATATCAGCGGAATTACACTTGGTCCTGTCTTTCGCGACAATTGGATCACTACTCGGGCTGTAGATGGATTCTACAAACCCAATCCAGCGGAACATTCCTCAGCGGTCTTTCGACCAATCTGGTGGCAAACACCGGCTGAAGTCTTCCCTCCTTATGAATCAGGTGCCTTTGTTCGGCTTGACGCTGAGAATGTCAGTCTTTCGCAAAATAGGGTGTCGGCCTTAGCGGACAACTTTGTTGATTTGGGGCCCACGCTCGGTGATGCCGCCTATTCCTCCTTTAATGATACGTCTCAACCGGCATACACTTCGAATCGATCGGCCCTAAACGGCGATCCAGAGTTTCAGGTAGCGAGTAGGACGGAAAGGGTGGTGTTGTTTCATGATGAATCGGAATCCGTGACTTATTCTTGGAAGCGGCTTTTGCCGACTGGGACCACCACCACGGTCACGGATACACGGATAGAGCCGCGCCTGACCCGTGTTCGTGAGGTGCAGATCCAGAAACCATGGCGTTACAGTTCGGATTTCATGAAGGTCAATGTGCGGTTGATCGATCACTGGCTGCCGTCGTCAGGAGGACCTGTCGGTTCCGAAATCGTCCAGGAAGAGAATGTCGCACTTCGGGTGGTCGGTCCGGGTGTGGACCAGACCTTGGACAAAGTAACCGGAGAGGTCGCTCAATTCACCCTACCAATCCCATCGGGGGCCTCCGGAAGCTATTCGCTCACGGCTTGGTGGCTGGAACCGGGCCAAACCGACTACAGTTATCATGGCTCCTATTCGACGGCCCAGCATGTGGAAGGAACCGTCGTCACGGTCTCCGTTTCTCCGGATGTCGCCAACGACCGAAACACAGCGTTTGTCGCACAACGGCCAGTTTTCGCGGTGAGGCGATCTGGTCCCACCACCGAACCGCTCACCGTCAATTTGGAACTCCCTTCCTATAACGTTCCCCGCTTCAGGTCCTCGGAAGAGCTTGTCTCGCCAACGCCGGATGTCGCTGGCACCTATGGCACAGGCACGGGACAGGACTACGTCCTGAAGCGTGGAACGACCACGATCACACCGGGGGCGCTGCCGAACCGCGCCTTCACCGTGACGATAGCCGCTGGGGATACGTTCACCAACCTCACGCTCTATCCCACCTACGACGATCTCACCGAGAACGAGGTGGCCTACCTCCGGGTTGCATCTGGAACCGGGTACGCAATCGGACTCGAAAGCACCGCACTCGCCTTCATTTACGACGGACCTGAGTTCGTGGTGAAGGAACTCACGGATCCACTGGCCTATTATGGAAGCAGTACCGCCACCGCAATCAACGGGGATGCGTCCCCGGCGATCGCAGGCAGCATCTACATCTATTCCGGGGGATACAGCGGGTATCGCGGGGGGAGATGGGCCTACCCCAACCTCCAAGGCTACTTCTGGGACATGCGATCCACCGACTATCCCGGCTACACACCGGAACCGCTGGGTGTCGCAGACTCCATTGGCGGCCAGACCTGGTTCGTGGGTAGCCGATGGTCCGGTTCCAAGCGCGTGCCTTGGCGTGGTTGGCCGAATTCTATCACCGACCTGGGGACCTTAAAGAAAAATGGCGCCGGCGAAGCTTTGGCAATTGCCAATCACTCTGTAGATGGACGCCGAATTGTAGGATGGACCGAGCATATCTATACAGTCGGAGCAACTACATTTACAACATCACGGCGCCCCGTAATGTGGCGAGGCGACAATTTGGTTGTGGAAGACCTTGGTTCGCTGACTAGCTCTGATACCCATGTTGAAGGTGCGGCGCTCACGGTTAACTCTTCTGGAAATATTGGAGGCTGGTCGAAGAGGAAGATTCTAAACCCGCCGCTGTTTCCTATCCGCGGCTTCCTGATTGACGATAATCGGTCATCAATATCGCCAGCATCTGACATGCGCAATCCAATTGGTGTTGAAGGTGCATTGGAGAATGGATATCTGCATTCAGTTGTTTATGGAATTGAAGGGGCGGCAAATGCTTGTGGGATTTCACACTATGCCCCACCCGTTGGGATGATTGCCACAAATGCAGTAGTATGGCGGGGTTCGGTTACTCCGAAACAGCTCGCTATCCCAAATGCTCCAATTGGTTCACTTGTTCATGCTGATGCGCTATTCTTCACTAAGCCCCAGTATTCCTCCGGGGCAATGAGGCTAGTGGGGCGAGTGTGGACGAATAGTATCACTTCAGCAGTTGCTGTCCTCTGGAATGCTGATAATGTCCCGCCAGCTCTATTGAGTGATCCTCATTTTTGCCAAGGTAGTGGTTGGGTTCTGCGGAGACCTAGAGCATCAAATTCTGCTGGCTGGATAGTCGGGGACGGGCTCTTCAATGGGGTTTCTCGTGGTTTTGTTATGGTTCGGCGTAACTGATAGCTTATGAAAAGCAAAAATTTAGTATATGTTCTATTTTGTGAAGTTCTAGCGGCTCAAGAATGGCCTTTGGTTTCGACTAATTCGCTATTGGATTCGTTGAGTGTGGGAATTCAACTGGGCGTTGATGTGCATCATCAGAGAAGTGGTGCCGGTAATAGGTATCAGAATACATATTCAATTGGTCAATATCTCGGAATGGACTACTTGTCCGGCCGTTGGCTTAGTTCTGGTGCTTCTCAGCCAATTGGATTTGGTTTGGCTGAAGACGCAATCATCAACAGTTCCTGTTCCGAGGTTGGTACGCCATTCTCGTCGATTTTCGGAAACTGGGTAATTGGGCTTTCCGGGTATGTCTGGGGCTATGAAGTTGCCTTTTTTGAGCCGCAGCCACCGGTGATCCCAACTACTCTTCAGACCAACTTTGCTCCTGGCCGAACCAATCTTCTTTTCGGCTTCAAGCTGTTTGAGGATGGGAATCCTGACATTGCCTACTATGGCTGGGTGGAGTTGTTGCGTGATCGGGGAGATGCGGTTTCCAAATTCCGCTTTGGGCGGCATGCGGTGGACTACCTGCCGAATCGCGGGATCCGTGCCGGGAGGGAGCCGGAACGGCCGGCCTTGGTTTCGGTGGTGACTCCCGAATCCAACACGCTCTCTTGGGATCCGCTGTATGCTGCCCATGGTTTCGTCCTGGAACGCACTGCGTCCCTGACTCCGCCCGTCGTTTGGGAGCCGGTCGAAACTCCGCCCGGAGCCACAAACTTTGTCATCCCCAACACGCCCTACTCGAGTGCCCTCTTCCGACTTGCCCGACCATGAAAAGGTTGGCCAGACGAAGGGCCTTCACCCTCATCGAGCTGCTGGTGGTGGTGGCCATCATTGGCGTTCTAGCTGCGCTCCTGTTGCCGGCACTCAGCCGGGCGAGGGCCAGCGCCCAGAACACGGTTTGTGTCGGCAACCAACGCCAGCTCAACCTCGCTTGGCGGCTCTACACCGAGGACAACCGGGGTTTTTACCCATGGTCGA
This sequence comes from Akkermansia muciniphila, assembly GCA_945860685.1. Lineage (GTDB taxonomy): Bacteria > Verrucomicrobiota > Verrucomicrobiia > Limisphaerales > UBA9464 > SXXZ01. The sequence goes on along the minus strand of CAMASJ010000156.1, from coordinate 3,601 downwards.
CGACGCTCAGCTTCTTTGACGACGCGTTGCCCGCCGTCGAGCAACAGCCCGCTTGGTGCCGTGGATCGATGAGCTACATCGGTGTCCGGCCTGCCGAGGAGCGCACCAACATCGACCTCATCCTTGGTCCATGGCCGGGAAGCATCGGTGCCTATAGCCGTGTTGCTGGAATCTACCGGTGTCCTTCGGATCTTAGCCGATGGCGGCCCGAGAGAACTCGGGAACGTGTCCTGCGTGTTCGAAGCTACTCGATGAACCGAAACTTCGGTTTTCCGGAGTCCCGGGTCTTTCAATTGAGCGTCTTCAACAAGGACGCGGACCTACGCCGGCACGCCGCGGGTCCGTCAGGGCTGTCGGTGTTCTGGGATGAATCGGAAGCGACGTTGGCCGGCACCGACTTCGGTGATCCGACCCTCCATTGTGGCGAATGGGTGTTGGGCGCCTTGCCCTCCACCCGCCATCGAAACGCTGGGTCGGTCTCCTTCGCCGACGGGCATGTCGAGGTCCACCGTTGGAGTGACCCGAACCTGCTGGCCAACAGTCGAAGAGTTGACCTCAACATGGGCATTTCGACCGTGCCCGGGAGCCCTGATTTCCGCTGGATCGAGGCCGCGATGCGGACCCTAGGCCCCGGCACGACCGACTGAGGTGAAGTCGGTCGTGCAAGCGTTCCTCCCCATGCCTGAAAGCGCAGCCCGGTCCGTTCCCCACCGGTTTGAAGCTTCGTCGTGGAATGGTACCTGGACCGGTCGCTGGTACCTGGATTTGAAACTCTGGATCCCCGGGGCCTTGATGGCCCAAGCGACTGGGACAAACTGCATCAGGAAGGCAGGACGCTTCTTAGGAAGTCGCGGACCACCGCGCCATCCCGAGTCGGGGGTTGGCAGGCGTCGCCGGTGCAGGGGTAGGCGAGGGAAAACTCCTCGTTCTCCGGAAGGGTCCGGGCGAACGGATCCACCGGCCCGCGGTTGCCCAGAACGACTCGGTTGGGCTCATGGACCGCGTGCACGTGGTTCAACAAGGCGCGTGTCGAGCCGCAAAGCGGGTCACCCACGATGACGACCCGTTTCGGTTCCTGGAGGGAGAAATCGAGCGCCGACAGCAGGTGGGGAACTCCCTGTGGATGTTGATGCAGCTTCTGGGCAAACAGCCGGAGAGTCCTTTCCGCGGCTTCCCTCCATTCGGGCCGGCCGCAGATCGCCGCGAGCCGAAGCAGGGCGAGGGAGGTAACTGAGTTTCCCGAGGGTTCGGCCCCGTCGTAGTCCTCCTTCCATCGGACCAGCAGGTGAGGCGTGTCAGACGAACTCTGCCAGAAGCCTCCGGCGACCGGGTCATGGAATCGCGCCATGAGGCCCTCGGCCAGATCCACGGCGAAGCGAAGAACCTCCGGATCGAGCGTGGCTTCGTAGAGTTCAATCGTGCCGGTCAGCACATGGGAGTAGGCGTCGAGAAGCTGGACCTGGTCCCGTTCGCCTTCCCGCCAACGGTGGAACAGGGTTCCCGGTCGACCCTCGGAAGGTTCCTCCCACAGCGCCCGTTTCAGGAAGGCCAGGTTGCGCAGGGCCATCTCCAGGAATTCCTCGTCGCCGAGTACGGCGTAGGCGCGTGCGCAGGCGCCAAGCATCATCCCATTCCAGGAGGCCAAGACCTTGTCATCCCTCAAGGGACGCACCCTCAGCGCGCGGGCCTTTCGCATCTTGGCTGTCGCAGACTCCAGCAGAGGGATGTCGGTCTCAGGGAGCTCGGGTTCGACGATGGCCAGGACGTTGAGGCCGGGCAGGGGCTCCGGGTGGCTGTGGTCGATGAAGTTGCCCTCGCGGGTCACGCCGAAGTAGCGCGTGGCGACGTTGAACTCCTCCGGCGTCAACAGCGCGGAAAGCTCGGCGTGGGTCCAGCAGTAGAAGTTGCCTTCGCGGCCTTCGGAATCGGCGTCTTCCGCGGAACAGAAGCCGCCCTCCGGAAGCGTCATCTCCCGCGCGACGTAGCGCAGGATGTCCCTCGCCACCGCGGCATGGGTTTCCACGCGCGAGACGAGATACGCCTCGAGGTAGAGCGAAACCAGCTGGGCGTTGTCGTACAGCATCTTCTCGAAGTGCGGCACGCGCCAGGCATCGTCCACGCCGTAGCGGGCGAAGCCGCCGCCGAGGTGGTCGTAGACTCCGCCTGCCGCCATCCGATCGCAGGTGTGCAGCACGGCCTGCACGCCCTCGGCGTCGCCGAACCGACGGGCGTAGCGCAGCAGGAACAGCGGTTGCGTGGGGCGCGGGAACTTCGGTGCACCTCCGAATCCGCCATGGACCGGATCGAATTCCGAGAGGAGGGATTGTCCGCCGCCATGGAGTTCGCGGGGACCAGTGGGAAACGCGTTGTCAGGATCCTGATGGGCGAGTTCGGCCAGCTTCGAGGCGAGTTCCGCGGCGGAGCCGAGGAGGTCCTCGCGTCGGGTGGTCCAGAGTTCGATGACCCTTTCTAAAAGGGCTCGAAACCCGGGCCGGTTGTGCCGGGCTTCCGGCGGGAAATAGGTGCCGCCGTAGAAGGGCTTGAGGTCCGGGGTCAGGAAGACGTTGAGCGGCCAGCCGCCAGTACCCGAAGTCATCTGGACGAACGACATGTAGATCTTGTCGATGTCCGGGCGCTCCTCGCGGTCCACCTTGATGCACACAATGTGTTCGCGGAGGTAGTCGCCGATCGAAGCGTTGGCGAAGGACTCGCGTTCCATCACGTGGCACCAATGGCAGGTGGAGTAGCCGATGCTGAGGAGGATGGGCTTGCCGGAAGCGCTGGCGGCGGCGAAGGCCTCGTCGCCCCATGGGAACCAGTCGACGGGATTGCGGGCATGCTGAAGAAGGTAGGGCGACTTCTCGACGGCGAGGCGATTGGTTGGGGAATGGCCTTCCGGGCTGTCGGCGGTGTTGCTCACGTCGATCGAAGTTACGGGGTCGCCCGAAGCGAACAAGACCAACGGCGGCAGGGACCGGTGGAAAACAAAAACCGCCATCCGGAAGGACGGCGGTTTTAAAACTGGAGCGAGTGAAGGGATTCGAACCCTCGACATTCACCTTGGCAAGGTGACGCTCTACCAGACTGAGCTACACTCGCGTGTCGTTGTGACGGAGAAGAAAATGTGGAAAGGCGGCCTCCAATGCAAGAGTCCTTTTTTGGAACTCGACTGCGGAGCGGAGCCGGGCTGTTCAGGACGCGCGGTTTTGGCGCCATTTGTCGAGGCCGACGGCCATCACGATCACCATTCCGATGATGATCTCCTGGATGTAGGAATCCCATCCGAGTTGGTTGGTGCCGTTGCGGAGGACCGCCATGAGCAACGCCCCCATGAGGGAACCGCCGATGCCGCCGATGCCGCCGTTGAGGCTGGCGCCACCGATGACGACGGCGGCGATGATGTCGAGTTCGAGTCCGACGGCGACCGTGGGATCCCCCTGGGTGAGGCGCGATTGCTGCATGAGTCCGGCGAGGCCGAAGAAGGCGCCGGCGAGCGTATAGAGCCAGAGCTTGCTGGCCTGCACCCGGACGCCGCAGAGGCGGGCCGCGGCCTCGTTGGAACCAATGGCATAGACGTGGCGTCCGAAGATGCTGCGGCGCA